>JBNPEA010000038.1:0-30190 GCA_051117315.1 Salinarimonas sp.
CGCCCTCTCCGAGGGCGCGGAGCTGATGATCGGGCCGCTCTTCGCGGGTTCGGTCCAGGCAGCCGGCCAGGTGGCCCAGGCGGCGAACGTGCCGGTGCTCGCCTTCTCGACGGACGCGACCGTCGCGAGCCGGGGCGTCTACCTGATGGGCTTCCTGCCCCAGCCCGAGGTCGAGCGCGTCATCGACCACGCGGCGCAGAACGGCCGCCGCGCCATCGCCGCGCTGATCCCGCAGACCACCTATGGCAACGTCGTCGAGGCGCAGTTCCGCGAGACGGCGGCGCGGCGCGGCGTGCGCGTGGTGCAGGTCGAGCGCTATCCCGCCGGGCAGCCGCAGCAGGCTGTCGCTCGGGTCGCCGGCGTCGCCGCGGGCGCCGCGCCGCAGGTCGACGCACTGTTCATCCCCGAATCGCCTCAGGGCCTCGTCGCGGTGAACGCCGCGCTGCAGGCCGCCGGCTTCGACCCGAGCCGGGTGAAGCCGCTCGGCACCGGCCTGTGGAACGAGCCGTCGGTGATGGGCCTGCCCTCGATGCAGGGCGGCTGGTACGCCGCGCCGGAGCAGACCGGCTTCCAGAACTTCGCCGGCCGCTACGCCCAGGCCTTCAACGAGCAGCCGATCCGCATCGCCTCGCTCGCCTACGACGCGGTCTCCCTCGCCGCGGCGCTGAACCGGACGCAGGGCAGCCAGCGCTTCTCCGAGGCGGTCCTGACGAATCGCTCGGGCTTCGCCGGCGTGGACGGCGTCTTCCGCTTCCGGCCGGACGGGCTGAACGACCGGGCGCTCGCCGTCTACGAGGTCCGCGGAGGCGGCGCGACGGTGGTGAGCCCGGCCCCCCGCGCGCTCCCCGACGCCTGAGGTGCCCGACGCCGGAGCCTGCGCGGCCGCTCTCGCCCGCGCAGGCCCGGTGCCCTAGTTCACGCCCTCACGCAACGATAAGCGGGCGATCGGCGGCAATCCCGTGCCGCCGGCGCCGACGAGGATCATCTCCATGGGTTTCGACGACGTCATCGTCGCGGTCGCGATCGGGCTCGTGCTCGTCGTTCTCCTGCTCGGCCTCGCGAACATGCTGCGCGGCGGCAGCGCCAGCCGGTCGCAGCAGCTGATGCGCCTGCGCGTCCTGCTGCAATTCGTGGCGATCGTCGTGATCATGGGCGTGATCTGGTGGCGGGCGGCCTGAGCGCCGCCGTCGCGTCACCCGATTTCCGCCTGATTGTCGCCATGATTGGCGCTGAATCGGGCGGACGGGATCGTTCCGGCCTTCCTTGAAGGCCTAATGCGCCTTCCCTTCGCCGGCATTCGGCGCTAGGACGCTCGTCGAGGAGTACCGCATCCATGCGCGTCGCCATCGCTACCGTCTCCGCTCTCGTCGGCCTCCTGGCCGCGAGCCCGGCGTCGGCGGCGGACGCGACGTTCGGCGGTGTCGGCGCGCCCGGCTACGCGCCCCCGCCGGTGGGCATGCGCGGCGGCTTCCTGTCGGAGGCGCGGTTCGGTGTCTTCTCCGTCGACCCGTTCAGCGAGGAGAGCGGGGCCGCCGTGCAGGGCGAGCTCTTGTTCGGCAAGCCGTTCACCCCCGCCGACCTGTTCGCCAGCTACTTCGTCCCTCGCCCGCATCTGGGCGCGAGCCTGAACCTCGACGGCGGGGTCGGATTCGCCTTCGCCGGCCTGACCTGGAACGTCGATCTCGGCCCTCGAATCTTCCTCGAGGCGTCGATCGGCGGCGCGCTGCAGGAGACTCGGGCGTCCGCCTATACCAGCTCCGCGCGTGCCGAGGGCGTCGCCGCCGGCTGCGGCCCGAGCCTGCGCGAGAGCGCCTCGCTGGGCTACCGCTTCAACGAGACCTGGAGCTTCGTCGCCTCGGTCGAGCACCTGTCCAATGGCGGGCTGTGCGACGAGCCGACGAGCATGACCAATTTCGGCGCCCGGCTCGGCTACTCCTTCTGACGCGACGCCCTATCTGGGGCGTGACTTCACACGAGCAGGGAGGCGGACGTGGTCGTCCTCAACCGCATCTACACCAAGACAGGCGACCAGGGCACGACCGCGCTGGCGAGCGGCGAGCGCCGGCCCAAGCACGACCTGCGCATCGAGACCTACGGCACCGTCGACGAGACGAACGCCTGCATCGGCATGGCGCGGCTGCACACGGGCGCGACGCCGGACGTGGACGCGATGCTCGCGCGCATCCAGAACGACCTGTTCGACCTCGGCGCCGACCTCGCCACGCCCGACACCGGCGAGCCCCTGCCCTACGAGCCGCTGCGGATCGTCGAGAGCCAGGTCGAGCGGCTCGAGCGCGAGATCGACGCGCTCAACGCCGAGCTCGCGCCGCTGCGCTCCTTCGTCCTGCCCGGCGGCTCGCCGGCCGCGGCGGCGCTCCACCTCGCGCGCACGGTCTGCCGCCGCGCGGAGCGGCTGTGCACGGCGCTCGCCGAGAAGCCCGACGAGCCCGTCTCCGCCGCCGCCGTGAAGTACCTGAACCGTCTCTCGGACTTCCTGTTCGTGGCGAGCCGTTGGGTGAACGCCAAGGGCGACGGCGACGTGCTGTGGGTGCCGGGCAAGACGCGGTGACGGGGCGTCGCTCGACTGCCGGCCGCGGTGGCCGACTCATGCAGGTCGGCTATCCCGCAGCGATCGACCGCGTCGACGGCGATCACGTGGTCGTCGTCCGCGGGCTTCCCGAGATCGTCACGGCGGACGCGCTGGAGGTCGTGCTCGGCGCGAAGATGGACCGCGGCCGGGACGTGCCGGAGCCGAGCGCGCCCGAGCCTGGAGAGCACCTCGTTCCCCTGCCCCCTCTGCTCGGGGCGAAGCTCGCGGTCTACCTGACCCTGCGCAGGTCCGGCCTCCCCACCGAGGAGCTCGCGAGGCGGCTCGGCGTCGACAGCCGCGACGTGCGCGATCTCCTCTCGACGACGGCCGATACGCCGCTGGCGTTGCTCGCACGCGCCGCCGAGGCGCTCGACGCCCGACTGGTCATCGGGCTCGAGCCCGCCTGAGAGGGCGCGCGGGGCTGCGACGACCCGCCGTTCGCCATCTCGCGCGGCCGGGACCGATTGGCCTTTTTCGCGCGTTGACAAGGAAGAACGCGCCTCTGTACGGTCCGCACGCCTTCGTATCCACGTCCCGCGAGGCCGCGCCCGCGGTCGACCGACGCGGGCGCACGGCGCAGCGCACCACGACAAGGACGGTCACCACATGAAGATCCTCGTGCCCGTGAAGCGGGTCGTCGACTACAACGTGAAGATCCGGGTCAAGCCGGACGGCTCCGGCGTCGACCTCGCCAACGTGAAGATGTCGATGAATCCGTTCGACGAGATCGCCGTCGAGGAAGCGATCCGGCTCAAGGAGAAGGGCGTCGCGACCGAGATCGTCGCCGTCTCCATCGGCCCGCAGCAGGCCCAGGAGACGATCCGCACCGCCCTCGCCATGGGCGCCGACCGCGGCATCCTGGTGAAGACCGACGGGATCGTCGAGCCTCTCGCCGTCGCCAAGATCCTCAAGGCGATCGTCGGCAACGAGAGCCCGGATCTCGTCATCATGGGCAAGCAGGCGATCGACGACGACTGCAACCAGACCGGCCAGATGCTCGCCGCGCTGCTCGGCTGGGCGCAGGGCACCTTCGCCTCGAAGGTCGAGCCCGCGGAGGGGACGGTCGACGTCACCCGCGAGGTCGACGGCGGCCTCCAGACCGTGACGCTGAAGCTGCCCGCCATCGTCACGACGGACCTGCGCCTCAACGAGCCGCGCTACGCCAGCCTGCCCAACATCATGAAGGCGAAGAAGAAGCCGCTCGAGGAGACGTCGCCCGAGGCGCTCGGCGTCGACGTCGCGCCGCGGCTCGCGGTGGTCGCCACGGCGGAGCCGCCCAAGCGCCAGGCCGGCGTGAAGGTGGGTTCCGTGTCCGAGCTCGTGCAGAAGCTCAAGAACGAAGCGGGAGTGCTCTGACCATGGCGATCCTCGTCCTCGCGGAACACGACAACACGACGCTCAAGGACTCCACGCACAAGGCGCTCGCGGCCGCCGTCGCGATCGGCGCGCCGGTGCACGTGCTCGTCGCCGGCTCCGATGCGGGCGCCGTGGCCGAGGAGGCGGCGACGCTCGAGGGCGTCGAGAAGGTGCTCGTCGCCGACGCGCCCGCCTACGAGCACTTCCTGGCCGAGCCGACCGCGGCGCTCATCGTCTCGCTCGCCGGCGACTACGACGCGCTCGTCGCCCCGGCCTCGACCACCGGCAAGAACGTCATGCCCCGGGTCGCGGCGCTGCTCGACGTGATGCAGGTCTCCGACATCATCAAGGTGGTGGCGCCCGACACGTTCGAGCGGCCGATCTACGCCGGCAACGCGATCCAGACCGTCAAGTGCGCCGAGCCGAAGACGGTGATCACGGTGCGCACCGCCTCCTTCCAGGCGGTCGGCACCGGCGGCAATGCCCCGATCGAGAGCGTCCAGGCGGTGGAGGATCCCGGCCTGTCGTCGTTCAAGGGCGAGGAGATCGCGCATTCGGACCGGCCGGAGCTGACCTCGGCGAAGATCATCATCTCCGGCGGCCGCTCGCTCGGCTCGACGGAGAACTTCAAGACCTACATCGAGCCGATCGCCGACAGGCTCGGCGCGGCGATGGGCGCCTCGCGCGCGGCCGTCGATGCGGGCTATGCGCCCAACGACTGGCAGGTCGGCCAGACCGGCAAGGTCGTGGCGCCGGATCTCTACATCGCGGTCGGCATTTCAGGTGCCATCCAGCATCTGGCCGGCATGAAGGATTCGCGCGTCATCGTCGCCATCAACAAGGACGAGGAGGCGCCGATCTTCCAGGTCGCGGATTACGGCCTCGTCGGCGACCTGTTCCAGCTCCTGCCCGCGCTCCAGGAGGAACTCGGCAAGTAGTCCCGGCCCGGCAAGGGCCGCATTCGGGATCTCCGGCGCGGATTGCCTTGGGCATCCGCGTCGGTTCGTGTCAGTCTCGCCGTCGAGCGACGGCACGCGGCGCTGCGGCGCGCAGCCAGGAACGAGGAAGGTCGCATGGAGATCAAGACGGTCGGCGTCATCGGCGCGGGTCAGATGGGCAACGGCATCGCCCATGTCTGTGCGCTCGCGGGGCTCGACGTCCTCCTCAACGATCTCGACGAGGACCGCGTCACCGCGGGCCTCGCGACGATCAACGGCAACATGATGCGCCAGGTCGCCAAGGAGATCATCTCGGAGGCGGACCGACGGGCGGCGCTGGAGCGCATCCGCCCCGCCGTCGGGCTCGAGGCGCTGCGGCCGGCGGACATCGTCATCGAGGCCGCGACCGAGAACGAGCAGGTCAAGCGCTCGATCTTCGCGGCGCTGTGCCCGGTGCTGCGGCCCGAGACGATCATCGCCTCGAACACCTCCTCCATCTCGATCACCCGCCTCGCCGCCTCGACGGACCGGCCCGAGCGCTTCATCGGCATCCACTTCATGAACCCGGTGCCGCTGATGCAGCTCGTCGAGCTGATCCGCGGCATCGCCACGGAGGATCCGACCTTCGAGGCGTCGAAGGGCTTGATCGACAAGCTCGGCAAGGTGACCACGGTGGCGGAGGACTTCCCCGCCTTCATCGTCAACCGCATCCTCCTGCCGATGATCAACGAGGCGATCTACACGCTCTACGAGGGCGTCGGCTCGGTCGATGCCATCGACACCGCCATGCGGCTGGGCGCGAACCATCCGATGGGCCCGCTGCAGCTCGCCGACTTCATCGGCCTCGACACCTGCCTGTCGGTGATGCAGGTGCTCCACGACGGGCTGGCCGACACCAAGTATCGCCCCTGCCCGCTTCTGGTGAAATACGTAGAAGCCGGCTGGCTCGGCCGCAAGGCGAAGCGGGGCTTCTACGATTACCGTGGCGAGCACCCGATTCCGACACGTTGAACCGGCGCCGCCCGGCGAGCAGACGGGGGCAACATCGAACGCGCACACGTTCGGCCCTTGTGCTCCGGCCGTCGATCGTCTATGTAAGAGGCACGATCTTTTGGCCGACTTGACGTGCCGTATCGTGCTGGCGGAGCCGCACGGACGTTCGACTTCTCTTCCGAAATTTCGACGACCCTGACCGTGCGGGCCTCGGGCACCGACGGTCGTACATCTATCGACTGGATAAGACTCATGACGAACGGCACCGTGAAGTTCTACAACGACCAGAAGGGCTACGGATTCATCCAGCCCGACGACGGCTCCAAGGACGTGTTCGTCCACGCCACCGCTCTCGAGCGCGCCGGCATCCGCGGCCTGGTGGAGGGCCAGAAGGTTTCCTTCGACACGGCTCAGGATCGCCGCACCGGCAAGATCGCCGTGGACAACATCCAGGCGGCCTGAGGCCTCCGGCGCCCCGGCGCATGCGATCCGAGCCGCCCCCACCTCGGGGGCGGCTCTTGTGTTTCACCCGTCCTGATCACCCTTCGCACCCGCCGCAGCAGGCGGGCCGACGAGAGGAGCCTCATGTCCCACATCTACAAGATCGGGCAGCGTGTCCGTCTCTTGCGCGCCCCCGTCCCGGATGGACGATTCGGCGGCGCCGAGAGCTACGAGATCGTGCGTCTGATGCCGGCCGACCAGACCGGCGAGGCCTCCTACCGGGTCAAGGCCGGAACGGCCGAGCTCGCCGTGCGCGAGAGCGAGATTCGCACATGAGCGCCTATCGCGAGAAGAGCTTCACCGACCGCCAGAGCGACGCCGCGAGCGCCAAGCGCGCCATGCTGGAGCGCGCCAAGGCGAAATCTCCGGCGAACGACCCGGCGGCCGCCGAGCGTCGCGCCGAGCGCGAGGCCACGGCCCGCGAGCGCGACGCCCGCCGCGCCGAGCGCGCCGCGACCCGTGCCGCGGAGACCGCGCGTCTCGAGGCCGAGCGCACCGCGCGCGAGTCCGAGGAGCGCGAGCGCGCCGCATCCGAGGAGGCCGACGCCGTCCGCCGCGAGGCCGATCTGCTGGCCCAGCAGAAGGCCGCCCGCGACGCCCGCTACGCCGCGCGCAAAGCCCGCAAATGACCCAGACGAGCGCGTTTCCCCCGGCGCTCCCCGCCTCGCCGCTGTCTCCGCGGCGCCTGATCGCACAGGCGCGCTCGCGCCTGTTCGACGCCTATCTCGCGCTGTGGACGGGCCTGTTCGGCCTCGCCATCCCGGTCTTCTGGCTCGCGGGCTCGCCCCGGCCGGCGATCCGGGCGGCGACACGGGTGTGGGTGCGCGGCGCCTTCTCGGGCCTGCGAGCCATCGTCGGGCTCGGTCATGTCGAGCGCAATCGCGCCAACATCCCCGCCGCGCCCTGCCTCGTCGTGGCCAACCATCAGTCCACCTGGGAGACCTTCGCGGCGCTGGTGCTGTTTCCCGGCGTCGCCATCGTCGCCAAGCAGGAGCTGCTGCAGATCCCGATCTTCGGCTGGTACCTGCGCCGTTCCGGCATGATCGTGATCGACCGCGCCAGCGGCGGCAAGGCGCTGCGCGAGATGATCGAGCAGAGCCGCGCCACCTTGGCGGAGGGCCGCTCGGTGCTGATCTTCCCAGAGGGCACGCGCCGCGCGCCGTCCGATCCCGTGGTGTTCAAGCGCGGCGCGGAGCTGCTCTATGCGGCGCTGAAGGTCCCCGCCCTGCCGATGGCGGTCGATTCGGGGCTCTACTGGCGCAGCGGCACGCCGCGGCGCGCGGGCACGATCCGCGTCACCTACGGCGAGCCGATCGCGCCGGGCCTCTCGGCTTCCGCCTTCGCGAGCCGCGCGGAGGAAGTGCTCGAGGCCGCCAAGAGAGCCTGACGAGAGAGCCTGACGAGCGGGCCTGACGAGCGGGGAGCGCATCGACGGCGCGGGCGGGAGCCTACAGCCCCATCCGCTCCGCCATCAGCTCGGCTATGTGGCGCGTCTCGCGCCCGGCGCCCTGCTCGATCTGCTCGCGGCACGAGAAGCCGTCGGCGAGAACCACCGTGTCCTCGCCCGCCGCGCGCACCATCGGCAGGATCACCCGCTCGCCGCAGGCCTGGGCCGTCTCGTAGCTCTCCTTGGCGAAGCCGAACGAGCCGGCCATGCCGCAGCAGCCCGACGGCGCGATGCGGGCGTCCAAGCCGAGCTTCTCGAACAGCGACCGCTCGCCGCCGTCCTTCAGGATCGCGTGGTGATGGCAGTGGATCTGGACGAGGGCCTCGTCCTCGATCCGCGGCAGGTCGAAGCGCGCCGCGTTCGCCATCACGAAATCCGAGAAGTAGGAGACCTGGGCCGAGAGCGCCCGCGCTCGCGGGTCGTCCGGGAACAGGTTGACCAGCTCGTCCTTGAAGGCGCTCGTGCAGGCGGGCTCGAGCCCGACGATGGGCGTGCCCGCGGCGATCTCGTCCGTCAGCACCGTCAACGTCTCGAACCACAGGTTCTGCGCCATGCGCAGGAAGCCCTCGGCGTAGAGCGCACGGCCGCAGCACAACCGCCGCCGCGGCAGCTCCACGCGGTAGCCGGCCTGCTCCAGCACCTTCGTCGCCGCGACCAGCGTGCCGGGCCGGAAATGGTCGTTGAACGTGTCCGGCCAGATCAGGATGCGCTCGCCCTGCGACGGGCGATCCGTGCGGGCCTCGAACCAGGCGCGGAACGTCTGCGGCGCGAAGGCGGGAATCGTTCGCTCCCGCGCGATGCCGCCGATGCTCTTGGCGAGCCCGGAGAGCCCCGGGAGCCGCGTGGCCAGGTTGACGAGCCGCGGCATCCGCGAGCCGAGCTTCGCCCACAGGTGGATCAGCCCCATGGAATAGGCCGCCTTCGGGCGCAGCCGGCCCTTGTAGTGGTGCGCCCGGAACTCCGCCTTGTAGGTCGCCATGTCGACGTTGACCGGGCAGTCGCTCTTGCAGCCCTTGCAGGCGAGGCACAAGGACAGCGCCTCCTCGACCTCCTCGGCCCGGAAGCCGCCGTCCATCGCGCCGCCGTGCAGCATCTCGAACAGGAGCCGCGCGCGCCCACGGGTGGAGTGCTCCTCCTCGCGGGTGACCATGTAGCTCGGGCACATCACGCCGCCCTCGGAATCGAGCCTGCGGCACTTGCCGACGCCGACGCAGCGCTCGGCTGCGGCGACGAAGCCGCCCTCCTCGTGGAAGGAGAAGAAAGTCCTGGGCTCCTCGGGCGCGTAGCGCGGGCCGAGCCGCAGGTTCGACGTCGCGGGGTACGGATCGAGGATCTTGCCCGGGTTCATCAGGCCCTCGGGGTCCCAGATCTGCTTGAACTCCCGGAAGGCCTCCATCATCTCGGCGCCGTACATCCGCTCGAGCAGCGCGCCCCGCGCCTGCCCGTCGCCGTGCTCGCCCGAGAGCGAGCCGCCGTAGCGCACCACGAGATCGGCAGCCTCCGAGAGAAAGCGGGACCACTCGGCGACGCCGTCCTCGTGCTTCAGATCGAAGGACACGCGGCAATGTACCAGCCCGTCGCCGAAATGGCCGTACATCGGCGAGACGTAGCCGTACTTCTGGTAGAGCGCCTGGAGGTCGCGCGTGTAGGCGCCGAGCTTCTCGGGCGGCACCGCCGTGTCCTCCCAGCCCTCCCAGGTCTCCGGCCGGTCGGGGATGTAGGCCGATCCCGGCAGGCCGGCCTCGCGCACGCTCCAGACCTTGGCCTCCTTCTCCGGCGCCGCGAGCACGCGCGCCGGCACGCCCTTCGCCTCGTAGGCGCGACGCAGGCGCTCGGCCTTCCCCTTGGCCTCCTCGCGATCGAAGGCGCCGAACTCGACGACGAGCCAGCTGTCGCCCTCGGGCAGGACCATCATGTCCTCCTCGAGCAGGTGCTTGCGATGCATCGCGTCGACGAGGAAGCCGTCGACGCCCTCGATGGCGATCGGCCCGTGCTCCCGGACGGCGACCACCTCGTCGGCGGCCTCGAAGATCGAGGGGAACGAGAGCACGCACAGGACCCGCTCGGGCGGGCTCTCGATCAGGTCGAGCGTGGCGCCGAGGATCGCGACGCAGGTCCCCTCGGTGCCGACGAGCGCCTTCGCGACGTCGAAGCCGTGCTCCGGCAGGAGCTTGTCGAGGTCGGCGAAACCGGAGACCCGGCGCGGGATGTCGGGATAGCCCTCGCGCAGCAGGCGCTCGTGCTTCCTTCGGAAGGCGTCGAGCCTGTCGTAGAGCGCCGCTCGCGCGCCGCCCTCGGCGCGGATCGCCGCGAGATCGGCGTCGGACGTCTTGCCGACCGTGAGGCGCAGGCCCTGCGGCGTGACCACGTCGAGCGCCTCGACGTTGTCCGCCGTGCGCTTGCCGATCACCGAATGCACGCCGCAGGAATTGTTGCCGATCATGCCGCCCAGCGTGTTGTGGCTGTGGGTCGCGGGATCGGGGCCGAAGGTGCGGTGGTGCCGCTCGGCCCGCGGGCGCAGAACGTCGAGGACGCAGCCGGGCTCTACCCGGGCGAGGCGCCGCTGCGGATCGATGTCGAGCACGCGGCCGCAATATTTCGACCAGTCGATCACCACGGCGGCGTTGGTGCACTGCCCCGCTAGCGAGGTGCCGCCGCCGCGCGAGAGGATCGGCGCTCCGTGCCGCGCGGCGATCCGCACCGCCTCCGCCGCGGCCTCGACGGAGCGCGGCACGACCACGCCGATCGGCACCTGGCGGTAGTTCGACGAATCGGTGGCGTAGAGCGCCCGGTCGCCGTCCGTGAAGCGCACCTCGCCGTCGACATGTGCCGCGAGATCGCGCGCGAGCGCATCCGCGTCGCCGTCGAAGCGGGCGGCCTCGGTGGCGATGCGGCCGGAGGCTGTGCGCTCGACGACTCGGGCGGGTGCGTTCATGGGGATCTCCTCGCGTATCGGTTCAGACGGCGAAGCGCTCGGCATCCTTCGCCTTGAAGGTGAGGCCGTGGCCGGCGGCGTCGCCGAGCGCGATGGCGCCGTCCCGCGGCACGGGTGCGCCCTCGAACAGCATGGCCTCGATGCGCACGTGATCGTGGAACCACTCGACGTGCCGGCATCCCGACGCCGCGAGGCACACGGGCAGATGCAGGGCGGGCGCCGTGTGGGCCGAGATCGGCACGGCGAAGGCCTGCGCCAGCGCCGCGGCCTGGAGGAAGCCCGTGTAGCCGAGCGCACGCGTGGCATCGATCTGGAGGCAGTCGACGGCGCGCGCCTCGAGCAGCCGCCGCGCATCGTGCGGCCCCCAGACGTATTCCCCCGCCGCGCAGTCGATGGCGCCGGGCAGGCCGGCGCGGACGAAGGCGAGGCCGTCGAGGTCGTCGGAGGAGACGGGCTCCTCGTACCAGTCGACGCCGAAGCCGTCGGCGAGCGCGGCCATCGCGAGCGCCTCGCGCGGGGTGCAGGCGCCGTTCGAATCGATCATCAGGGCCGCCTCCCCGATCGCCTCGCGCGCGGCGCGCATGCGCCGCTCCTCGATGCGGCGATCGGCGCCGACCTTCATCTTGACGCGGGCGCAGCCGTTCTCGGTGACCCAGCGGCCGAGCTGCTCGGCGAGGCGCACGTCGTCGTAGGAGGTGAAGCCGCCGGACCCGTAGATCGCGACCGCGTCGCGCCGCGCGCCCCACAGGTCCGCGAGCGAGACGCCGATCAGCCCGGCCTTGAGGTCCCACAGCGCCGTATCGACGGCGGAGATCGCCGCGGCCGCGACGCCCGAGGCTCCGATGTTGCGCACCCGCCGACGCATGCGGTCCCACAGGCGCGGGACGTCCATGGCGCCCTCGCCCAGGACCTCGCCGGCGAGCGTACGGTTCACGACGCCAGCGGCACTCGCGTGCGTGTAGGCGTAGCCCGTGCCGCGGATGCCGCCGGCGACCGCGGTGACGACGACGAGCGTGGTGGCGTCCCATTCCAGCGTGCCGTCGGCTTCCGGCGCGTCGGTCGGGATGCGGTAAGCACGCGCCTCGAGGGCGTCGACGGGGACGGGTCCGGCCATGGCGCGCCTCAGCCCACCCGGGAGGACATGTCGACCGCGGTTCTCGAAGCCATCGCATCCCCTCCTGCGCTGCGGCCCGGAGCGCGGCGCATCTGCGCCGCGTCGGCCGGTCAACAGGCGGATGGTGGGGTTCGTTCCTGTGGCGAGACGTCGGGCCGCGGGGGCGATTCGGCCCTCGCGCTCGACTCGGGCTCGAGGCTTTGGCTCACCCCTTGGCCAGCACCATCGCGTCGAACACGGCGAAGTACATGAAGGCCGAGGCCGTGAGCACGAAGGCGTGCCAGACGGCGTTGTGGAAGCGCAGCGACTCCCACAGGTGGAAGACGATGCCCGCGGTATAGGTCGCCCCGCCGATGGCGATCAGCCACAGGGTCGTGGGCGTCAGCGCCTGGAGCAGCGCCTCCCCGCCGAGCACGCCGCTCCAGCCCATGCCGAGATAGAGCAGGATCGCGGCGCGATCCCAGCGCCCGGGGAAGACGAGCTTGAGCGTCACCCCGATCGCCGCTGCGCCCCACAGGATGACGAGGAGCGGCGCGGCGTGGGCGGCCTCGATCTGGGTGAGGAAGGGCGTGTAGGTGCCGGCGATGAGGACATAGATCGCCGCATGGTCGAAGCGACGGAGGATCCACTTGGTCCGCGAGGCCGGATAGAGGTTGTACACCGCCGAGACGCTGAGCACGGACACGAGTCCGAAGCAGTAGATGGCGATGCCCGTCATCTCCAGCGCGCCCGCGCGGTCCGCCGCGAGCACCGTGATCAGCACGACCCCGACGAGGGCGAGCTTCACGCCGAGCGCGTGGACGATGCCGTCTGCGATGAGCTCGGCGCGGCTGTAGTTCCATTTCACCCGGGCCGGCGGGACGTAGGACGCCGGCCCGGGTGGACGTTGCGATGTCATGCGCGCTCCTCCTGGCTGGCGCGCCGCTTCCTAAGCGCTTGCGGCGGAGGCGAAACGGGGCTTCCCTAAACGACGTTCCGTGGGAGCATAGCATGAGATTGGACGAGAACCGCCTGGTGGACGAGGAATTCTCCCTCGCTGCCGTAGACTTGAGCGAGCGGATCGAGGAGGACGCCTACGCCGCGGAAGAGGCGCGGCTGCAGACGGACTTCAAGCGCATCCAGCAGGCCTACCTCCACATCGGCGAGCGGGCGCTCGTCGTCTTCGAGGGCTGCGACGCCGCCGGAAAGGGCGGGACGATCCGGCGCATGGCGGCGGCGATGGACCCGCGTGGCTTCAAGGTCTGGCCGATCGGCGCGCCCTCCCCCGCCGAGCAGCGCCACCATTACCTTCACCGGTTCTGGTCTCGGCTCCCGGCGGCGGGCGAGATCGTGGTGTTCGATCGCTCTTGGTACGGGCGCGTCCTGGTCGAGCGCGTCGAGGACTTCGCCACCGAGGCGGAATGGCGTCGGGCCTACGGCGAGATCGTCGCGTTCGAGCGGATGCTTCGCGACGACGGCGTTCGAATCGTGAAGATCTTCCTGCACCTCTCGCAGAAGGAGCAGCGCAAGCGCTTCATCGAGCGGCTGCGCGACCCGCTGAAGCGCTGGAAGCTCTCCTACGAGGACCTCCGCAACCGCGAGAAATGGCCGCACTACGAGACGGCCGTCGAGGAGATGGTCCGCCGCACCTCGACCGCGCGCGCGCCCTGGACGGCGATCTCGTCGGAGCAGAAGAAGTCCGGCCGCATCAAGGCCTTGACGACGATCGTCGAGACCCTGTCGAAGGACGTCGACCTCTCCCCGCGGCCGCTGGACCTCGGCCTCCTGGAGCAGGCGGAGAGCCGGCTCGGCATTGATCCACGCGACGTCATCGACATGTAGATGAGGAGGAGCGTGGGCGGGCGCAGGGCTTCACGTTCCGTCACTTTACGTTTCTTCACGTTCTATTCGCACCTGCGAAATGGCGATATGGGAAACGTCGACCCGGTCCCCGCCCGCGGACCACGAGGATGACCGAGACGATGGACGCGCGCGTCGACGACGCCCCCCCGTACGCTCACGAGCGGGATCCGCTCCGGGAGGAGACCCCCGCGCGCCGTCCGCCGAGCCTCGCGGCACGGCTCGGCCGGGCGCTGCGGCTCTTCGTCATGGTGATCCTCCCCGTCGCCCTTCTCGTCGGCGCCGTCGCCGGCTTCGGCTGGCTGCGCGACACCAAGCCCACGGTCCCCGTCGAGCGCCAGGGCGAGCGCGCCCGCCCCGTCTCGGCCCTGGTCGCGACGCCCACCGCCGTGCAGCCGACGCTGACCGCCTACGGTCGCATCGTCGCCGGGCGATCAGTCGACCTGCGGGCGCTGGTCTCCGGGCCGGTGATCTCGGTGTCGGACGCCCTCGTCGATGGCGGGCGCGTCGCCGCGGGCGAACCGCTGATCGGCATCGATCCCTTCGCCTACGAGGGCGCGCTGATCCGCGCCCGCGCCGACCTCGCCGAGGCCCGCGCCCGCATCGCCGAGCTCGAGGCGCGCAGCCGGCAGGAGACCGACGGCGTCGTCCGCGCCCGGGAGCAGCTCGCCATCGCCGAGCGCGACCTCGCGCGGCTCACCCAGCTGCGCGAGAGCGGCTCCGCCTCCGCCCGTGCGCTCGACGATGTGCAGCTGCGCGTCTCGCAGGCGCAATCCGCGCTCGAGACGCGGCAGAACCAGATCGCCGTCCTGCAGGCGCAGCGCGAGGCGCTCGACGCGTCGCTGGATCGGCTCGACTTCGCGGTGTCCCAGGCCGAGCGCAACCGCGACGATACGGTCCTGCGCGCGCCCTTCGACGCGCTGGTCTCCAACGCGGGCGCCGAGGTCGGCAAGATCGTCTCGCAGAACGATCGGATCGCGACCCTCGTCGCCACGGACCGGCTGGAGGCCCGCTTCCTCCTGTCGGACGCGCAATACGCGCGACTGGCGCCGGACGGCGGCCTCGTCGGTCGCGCGGCGACCGTGATCTGGAGCGCCGGCGACAGCGAGATCGCCCGCGCCGCCACCATCACCCGCGTCGCCTCCGAGGCCGCGGACGCATCCTTCGCCGTCTATGCCGGCTTCGACGAGCCGGTCGAGAGCGACGTGCTGCGCCCGGGCGCCTTCGTCGAGGTGCGCCTCGCCGACCGGGTCTACGACGACGCGCTGGTGCTTCCCGTCAGCGCGCTCTACGACGGCGGCGTCTTCGTCGTGACCGACGAGAGCCGCCTCGCACGGGTGGTGGTGGACATCCTCACCTGGAGCGACGACGGCGTCGTGGTCCGCGCGCCGGCGATCCCCGAGGGCGCGCGCATCCTCGCCTCGCGGCTCACGGCGGCGAGCGCCGGCCAGCTGGTCGAGGTGCGCGAATGAGCACCCCCGCGCCCGCCGGCGATCGCGACGCGGTGCCCACCGGCGGCGGCGGGATCGTCGGCATCATCAACGGCTTCCTGCGCCACCGCATCGCCGCGAACCTGCTGGCCCTGGGCGTGGTCCTGCTGGGGCTGATGGCGCTCGGGCGCCTCAACACGCAGTTCTTCCCGACGGTCCAGATCCCGACGATCTTCGTCACCGTCGCCTGGCAGGGCGCGAGCCCGGAGGACGTCTCGACCGCGGTCCTCGACGTCATCGAGCCCGAGGTGCGCTTCCTCGACGGGGTGGAGAACATCACCTCCTATGCCGTCGAGGGCTCGGCGCGGATCGTGATCGAGTTCGTCGAGGGCGCCGACATGGACAAGGCGCTGTCCGACGTCGAGCAGGCCATCGCTTCGATCGGCACCCTGCCGCTCGACGCGGAACGCCCCACCGTCACCCGGGTCGAGTTCTACGAGACGGTGGCGCTCCTCGCCCTGTCCGGCGAGATCTCGGAGGACGCGCTGAAGTCGCTCGCCCGGGAAGCCCGGGACGGCCTGCTCGAGCGCGGAATCGACCGCGTCGTCTTCACCGGGGCGCGGGCGCGCGAGCTCTGGGTCGAGGTCGACGCCGACGCCATGCGCCGGCTCGGGCTCACCGCCGCCGACGTCTCCCGCGCCATCGCGGCCGCGAACCTCTCCGAGCCGCTGGGCACGCTCGAGGGCCCGAGCGAGCGCACCCTGCGCACCCTCTCGCGGACGGACCGCCCCTCCGGCATCGCCGCGATCGAGGTCTGCTCGACGGCCGAGGGCGAGCGGATCTTCGTGCGCGACGTGGCCGAGGTTCGCGAGGCGCTGCGCGACGGGGGCGTGCGCCTGCTGCGCCAGGGCGCGCCGATGATCCTGCTCGACATCCAGCGGGCGGAGAGCGCCGACACGCTCCAGAGCATGGCCGCCGCGCTCGACTACGTCGAGGAGCTCCAGGCACGCCTGCCGCCCACCGTGGACGCGCAGCTCTTCGATGTGCGCGCGAGCGTCGTCTCGGACCGGATCGAGACGCTCTCGCTGAACGCGCTCTCCGGCATGGCGATCATCGTGATCGTGCTGCTCTTCTTCCTCAACACCCGCGTCGCCTTCTGGGTGGCGATGGGCGTGCCGATCTCGCTGATGGCCACCTTCGCGCTGATGTGGGCCACGGGCCAGACCATCAACGCCATCTCGCTGCTCGGGCTCATCCTCGTGCTCGGCATCCTCGTCGACGACGCCATCATCGTCGGCGAGCACGCGGTGACGCTCTCCGAGAAGGGCGCCTCGCCCACCGAGGCCGCCCACGGCGCCGCGATGCGCATGCTCGTGCCGGTGATCGCGGCCACGACGACGACCCAGGCGGCCTTCCTGCCGGTGTTCATGATCTCGGGCGTGGTCGGCCAGATCATCGTGGCGATCCCGCTCGTCGTCGTGGTGGCGCTGGCCGCCTCGCTGTTCGAGAGCTTCCTCGTCCTGCCGACCCACCTGCGCCATGCGCTCGCGGCGCAGGAGCGCGCCAAGGAGCGCGCCGCGCGCCGCGCGCGCCCGTCTCTGATGAGCCGCATGCGCGGGGGCCTGGAGCGCGGCATCGATCGCTTTCGCGAGGGACCGGTGCGCCGGCTGGCGCAGGTCGCCTACGCCTGGCGCTATTCCACCATCGCGCTTGCCTTGGCGGCGCTGATCTTGTCGGTGGGGCTGATCGCCGGCGGGCGGGTGCAGTTCACCTTCTTCCCCACGCCCGAGCCGGAATACGTCACGGCCGAGATCATGTTCGCTCCCGGCATGTCCGAGGAGGCGATGATCGCCGCCCTCGCCCGGGTCGAGGACGCGATCGCGGACGCGGACGCCGCGATCGAAGCCGAGACCGGCGAGCGCATCGTGCGCTTCGCCTTCTCGCGCCTGGGCCTCGCCGGGCAGAAGCGCGGGGACAACATGGCCACCGTCGAGGTCGAGCTCACCCCCGGCGAGGAGCGCACGATCCGCACGCCCGACGCGGTCGCCGCCTTCGAGCGGGCCGTGCCCCCCATCCCCGGGCTCGACGAGATCTCGATCACCGGCCGCCGCTCCGGCCCGCCCGGCTCGGACATCGACGTCGCCTTCACCGGCGCCGACCTGCCCACCCTCAAGGCCGCCGCCGAGGCGCTGAAGCTCGGCTTGCGCGACTATCCCGGCGTGTACGGAATCGCCGACGACACGCCCTTCGGCAAGAACGAGATCGTTCTCGAGCCGACCCCGCGCGGCAAGGCGCTCGGCCTGACGACGGACACGATCGTCTCGCAGGTGCGCGCGGTCTACCAAGGCAGCGTCGCCATGCGCTTCGCCGCAGGCGAGGAGGAGGTGTCGATCCGCGTCAAGCAGGAGGGTGCCGACCTCTCGGTCGCCGGCCTGCTCGACATGTCGCTGCGCACGCCGACGGGCGCCCAGGTGCGGCTCGGGGACGTCGTCGTCATCGACGAGCGCGCCGCCTTCGCGCTGATCCAGCGCCGCGACGGCCGTGTCGCGGTCACCGTCACCGCCGACGTCAACGCCGACGTGACGCCCGAGGGCGAGGTGCGCGGCGCCGTGGTCGAGACGATCCTGCCTATGCTGCGCGACCGCTACGGCGTCGAGACCACGGTGCGCGGGCGCGCCGAGACGCAGGCGAAGGCCTTCGGCGATCTCGGCTTCGGCGCGGTGATCGCGCTGGCCGCGATCTACGTCATCCTCGCCCTCGTCTTCCAGAACTGGTCGCAGCCGATCCTGGTGATGCTCGTCATTCCCTTCGGCTTCATCGGCGCGGTGATCGGCCATTGGCTGCTCGGCTTCCAGTTCGCCTTCCTGTCGATGGTGGGCCTGCTCGGCCTCTCGGGCATCCTCGTCAACGGCTCGATCGTGCTCGTCGACCGCTACAACGAGCGCGTCCGCGAGGGCGAGGCGCGGGGCGCGGCCGCGGTGTCCGCGTCGGTCGACCGCTTCCGTGCGGTGCTGCTCACCTCGCTGACCACGTCGGGCGGCATGGCGCCGCTGATCGCCGAGAAGAGCCTGCAGGCGCAGTTCCTGATCCCCATCGCGATCACGCTCTCTTTCGGGCTCCTGGTCGCGGCCCTGATCATCCTCTTCGTCGTGCCGGCGCTGCTCGGGATCGCGGAGGATCTCGGCCGCATCAAGCGCGGCTACCTGCGCATGTCCGGCCTCGCACCGGCGCGTTGAGGAGGCCCGGGAACCACCTACTGCTCCGCTCGGTTGAGCCTCGAGACACCGATCACGGAGCGGAGATCCCGATGCGCACCCTCGCCCTCACGAGCCTCGCCCTCGCCACGCTCGCGGCCGGCGCGGCACAGGCGCAAGACGCGTCGACGCCGGAAGGCGAGACGCTGCCGTTGTTCGAGCGCGCGGCGATCCTGCCCCTGGAGCAGCTCGACTTCGAGCCGGCGCAGCGCGACCTGTGGAGCGGACGCGACATGCTCGAGGCCGACCTGCTCGGCCCCGGCGGCGACGACATCGGCGACGTGGAGGACATCCTCGTCACCACGGACGGCTACGCCGTGGCCGTGGTGGTCGAGCTCGACGAGCTCCTGGAGTGGAAGGAGACGACGGTCTCGATGCCGCTCTCGACGCTGGAGCTGCTGCCGGGCGCGAACGCGATCCGCTCGCCCATCGCGCCGGACGGCCTGCAGCTCTATTCCGCCTTCGACGTTCGCACCCTGACCGCGCGGATCGTTTCCGATCAGGTCGCCGCGATCGCAGACGACGACCTCGACGAGGTCGTCACCGGCGCGGATCTCCTCCTCTTCGAGGAGACGCTGCTGGGCGGCTACGCTCCGCTGCCGGACGGCACCGCCTCCGGCTACGTCCACGACGTGCTGTTCTCGATGGAGGGCGCCGCCGAGGTCGTCGTGATCTCCGCCGCCCGCGGCGTCTTCGACGGCATCGCCGTGCCGTTCACGGGCGGCATCGCGCCGCGTACCCCCGCTCCGGACCCGTTCGACGCTCAGCCCTTCGGCGCGGACGAGCTCGGCGTGCGCGAGTGAGGCGTCCGGGAGCGAGGCGTCCTGGAGCGAGGCGGCTCACCCGCAGCCGGTGTCCTTGACGATCCGGCCGTCCTCCAACGTGACGATGCGGTCCGCCAGGTCGAGGATCCGGTTGTCGTGGGTCACCATGACGGTCGTCGTGCCGCGCGCCCGGCCCAGAGCGCGCAGCATCTCCACCACCCGACGACCGCTCTCCTTGTCGAGCGCGGCCGTCGGCTCGTCCGCGAAGACGATCTCCGGGTTGGACACGAGCGCGCGTGCGATGGCGACACGCTGCTTCTGGCCGCCGGAGAGGCTGGCGGGCAGGTAGTCGAGCCGCTCATCGAGGCCCAGAAGCCCGAGCGTGTGTGCGACGGCGCGCTGCTGGCGCGCATCGTCTCCCCGCCCGTGCACGGCGAGCCCGAGAAGCACGTTCTGACGAGCGGTCAGGCTCTCGTGCAGATTATGCGCCTGGAAGATGAAGCCGAGCCGCCGGCGCAGGATCACCCGCAAGGCCTCGTCCGCGCCGGCGAGCTCGTGCCCGAGGAGCCGCACCGAGCCGTGCTGCACGGCTCGCAGGCAGCCGGCGAGCGTGAGCACCGTCGTCTTGCCCGAGCCGGACGGCCCCATCAGCACCGTCAGCGAGCCGCGCGGCAGCGCCAGCGACACGTCGAACAGCGCCTGCTTGCGCGCGTCCCCGGTCCCGAACCAGTGGCACAGGCCGGCGATCGCGAGAGGCGGATCGGTCGTCATGGCATCCTCGTGGGGCTCGGACTCTTGGGGGCTCAGAACAGGTCGGCGGGGTCCGCCCCCGCGAGACGGCGCGTGGCGATGGCACCCGACATCGCGCAGGCGCCGATCGTTCCGAGGAAGACCGCCGCCGCACGCCCCGCGTCCATCGCCACGGGAAGCCCGGTCGCCTGCGTCATCGCGGCGTAGATGAGGCTCGCCAAAGCCAGGCCGGGCACGAAGCCGAGCACCCCCAGCACCACGGCCTCCTCGAACACCACGCCGAGGAAGTAGCGCTGGCGATAGCCCATCGCCTTGAGGGTCGCGTATTCGCGCAGGTGATCGGCGACGTCGGTGGCGAGCACCTGGTAGACGATGACGATGCCGACGAGCACGCCGATGAAGACGCCGAAGCCGAAGATCACGCCCGTCGGCCGCTGCGTCCCCTGGTAGGCCTTGTCCGCGGCGATCGCCTGCTCGCGCGTCGCGACGGTGATCGGCGCAGCGTGCAGGCCGCCACGAATGGCTTCCACCACCGCCGCCGGGTCCGCGCCCGGCGCCGTCGCGACCAGGATGCGCGAGGGCGCGCCGGCGACCCGCCCGCCGAAGAGACGCAGGAAGGTCTGGTCCGACACGATCAGGTTGCCGTCGGCGGTGAAGCCGCCGCCCATCGAGAGCGTGCTGATGGCGGAGAGCGAGAGCCCGTTCGCCTCGAAACGCAGCGGCGCGCCCGGCGAGACGGAGGCCAGCTCGTCCGGCGAGACGCCCCGCGTGCGGGTGTCGATCAGCGCCGTATCCTGCACCCTGAGCAGCGGGAAGCGTTGCGCGATGGTCGAGGACGCGAATGCCGCCGCCTCCGGCGGCAGGCCGTAGACCTGCATCGAGGCGGTGCTCCCGTCCGGACGCGTCCAGTCGAGCTTGGCGAGGTAGAGCGGCGCCGCCGCCGTCACGCCGGGAACGGCGAGCGCCTGGTAGAGGAAGCGACGCGCGACGTGCGACCCGTCGGTCAGCGTGCTCGCGTCGCTCGGCGCGAGGATGATGTCCGCCCGAAGCGGCTCGTAGGTCGTGGCGATCGTGGCACCGAGCGCCCCCAGGATGCCGAGCTGCACGAAGACGAGGACGTTGGCGAAGGCCACACCGGCCAGGGCCGCCGCCATGCGGGTCCGGTTGTGGGTGAGCTGCAGCCAGCCGACCGGCAGGCGGCCGAGCAGCTGCGTGAGAATGGCCGTCATCCGTCGACGTCCGTCACGATGCGCCCGGTCACCTCGAGGCCGGTGAGCCGCGCCGCCCGGGCCGAGGACGCCGGGTCGAGGACGACCACCACCTCGACGACGCGCGCATCCGTGTTCGCGGCGGGATCGCCCGCGACCAGCGTCTGGCGCCCGACCTCGAGGCCGATGCGCGCGACACGCCCCGAGAGCGGCTCCTCGCCCAGGGCCTGCGCTTGGATCTCGACGGGCTGGCCCGGAGCGACGTGGCGGATGTCCGTCTGGTAGACCTCGAGCTCGACGGTCATGCGCGCGGTGTCCGCCAGGGTCGCGACGCCACCGGCACCCGGACGCTCGCCGACGCGGGCACGGAGCGAGAGGATGGTGCCGTCGACGGGCGCGGCCACCCGCGCCTTGGACAGATCCCGCTCCGCGGCGGCGCGATCCGCCCGGGCGGCGTCCAGGTTGCGCTCGGCGAGCACGACGTCCGGCTGCTCTCCGGCCGGCGTCGCCATCCAGCGCGAGAGGGCGGCACGGGCACGCTCCAGCTCCCCGGCCGCGGCCATCGCCTCCGTCTCTGCACGGGCGAGCGCGGCGGCCGTTGTGACGCCGCGCGCGTGCAGATCGCGGGACCGGTCCCGCTCCGCCTCGGCCAGGGCGAGGGCGGATTGCGCCCGGGCGACCTCGGCCCGCGTCTCGCGCAGGCTCGCCGCGACGCCGGCGCGGGTCTGCGCGAGCGCCGCCTCGCGGACGGCGACGGCGGCCGCGGCGGCGTCGAGCGCGGATTCGAGCGCAGGACCGTTGTCGAGGAGCGCCACGGTGTCGCCCGCGGAGACGCGCTCGCCCTCCTCGACGAGGAGCGCGGCGATCCGCGCGTCTCCGGCGCCGAAGGGAGCCGCGAGCGTCAGCACGTCTCCCTGCGGCACGAGCCGTCCGAGAGCGACGACGCCTTCACGGACGCCCCGCTCCTCGATCCGCGGCGCGTCCGCGACGGCCGGCGCGACCGCGATCGGGCGCGCGCTGCCGCCGCCGGGCTCGAGCCCGGTCACCGCGAAGAACGCGCGCAGCGCCGGCGGCTGAAAGTACAGCCCCACCGCGGCACCGGCGAACAGGAGCCCCATCACGAGCAGCACGCCCCGCAGGGCGCCCCCTCCCCGCCTGCGGGCCCGCGCGCCGCCCCGGCCGGCGGCCGGCGCCACACCCGGATCGGCGAGCGGCAGATCCGCCGCCTGATGCTCCTGCCCGTCCATCGCGTCTGTCGCCCTCGGTCTTGATTTAATGACTTTTCGGTCAGTAACATCTCGTCGTGTAGGATGCAAGCGACGCGGAGGGAATCGAGGGACGATGGCGGGTGAGACGCGCAGACGGCGGCGCAAGGCGGCGCGACCGTCGGAGATCATCGATGCGGGGTTTTCGGAGTTCGCCGAGAAGGGCTTCGCCGCTGCGCGGCTGGAGGACGTCGCCGCGCGCGCCGGCATCGCGAAGCCGACGATCTATCTCTACTTCCCGAGCAAGGAGGCGCTGTTCGAGGCGGCCGTCCGGGACAGGCTCGTCGGCGCGATGGAAGGGTTCGAGGCGAGCAGCCTCGGCTTCGAAGGGCCGACGGAGGTGCTGCTGCGCGACCTCTTGCAGGTGCTCTACGATCGCCTGATCGGAACGGGGGCCGTCGCCCTCCTGCGCATCGTCATCGCGGAAGGCGGCCGCTTCGCACACCTGGCGTCGCTCTATCACGACGTGGCGCTGTCACGGGGCATCGGCGTGATCGGGGCCGTGCTGGAGCGGGGCATCGCGCGCGGCGAGATCCGGCAGTGCCCGGCCGCCGCGGATCCCAGAATCGTGGTCGCGCCGGCGATCGTCGCGGCGCTCTGGTCGCAGGTGTTCGCGCGGGAGTCTCCGCTCGACCGCGACGCCTATTTCGAGGCGCACCTGGATCTCGTCCTGAACGGCTTGTCGGTGCGCCGCGCGCCGGATCGCGATCCGGCGCGCGGCGGAGCGTGAGCGGCACCCGCGCTCAGAACCAGTTGCGCTCGACCTTCACGATCTGGCCCGTGTAGGGGTTGATGTCCATCTCGACGTCATCGCCGAGCGGGTTCATGGCCTCGACCTCATGCGGTCGGAGGGTGGTTGCCGCGGAGAACGCGCATGAGCCGCGAACCGTTTCCTACCCCGCCGGCGTCTCGGCCGCCTCCCGCCCGCGCCAGCGCTTCGCCAGCCGCCCGCGCGCCGCCGCGACGTTCGCGCCGAGCACCAGCATCGCCGGCGTGAGGATCAAGGTCAGCACGGTCGCGAAGGCGAGGCCGCCGGCGATCGCGCTGGCGAGCTCCGTCCACCATTGCGTCGACGGCGCGCCGACGAGGATGCGCCGGCCGACGAGGTCGATGTTGATGCCGAGCACCATCGGCATCAGGCCGAGCACCGTCGTGGCCGAGGTCAGCACGACCGGGCGCAGGCGCTGCGCGCCCGTGCGCAGCACGGCGTCGACGGGGTCGAGACTGCGCTTCAGGAGATCGTTGTAGGTATCGATGAGGACGATGTTGTTGTTCACCACGATGCCGGCGAGCGCGATCACGCCGATGCCGCCCATCACCACGCCGAACGGCCGGCCGGTCACGAGCAGCCCCAGCAGCACGCCCGCCGTCGAGAAGACGATGGCCGAGAGCACGAGGCCGGCCTGGTAGAGGCTGTTGAACTGCGTCACCAGGATGATCAGCATGAGGAACACAGCCGCCGCGAAGGCCTGCGCCAGGAACAGCCCGGCCTCGCGCTGCTCCTCGTCCTGCCCGGCGAACGCGATCCGCACGCCCTCGGGCAGGTCCACCGCGTCGAGCGCGGCGCGCAGCGCCTCGGTCCGCTCGCTGGCGAGGCGGCCCTCCGCCACGTCCGCGCTCACCGTGACGACGCGCCGCCCGTCGATGCGCTGGAGCGTGCCGGTGCGCGCCGCCGGGCGGAACTCGACGAAGTTGCGGATCGGCACCAGGCCCTGGGAGGTGGGGATGCGGAACTGCTCGAGCTGGGCGAGGCTGCGGTCGGTGGTGGGGAAGCGCACGCGGATGTCGACCTCCCCGTCCGCCGTGTCGGGCCGGTATTCCGCCACCTTCAGGCCGGCGGTGAAGAGCTGCACCGCCTGCCCGAGCAGGGTCACGTCGGCGCCGTAGCGGGCGGCCTGGGTGCGATCCACCGCGAGCTCCCATTCAACGCCCGGAAGCGGGCGGGTGTCGGCCACGTCGACGAAGCCGCCGAGCCGGTCCATCGTGGTCCGCACCGTCTCCACCGCGGCGGCGAGCGCCCCGTCGCCCCCGCGCCCGACCACCCGCAGCTCGACCGGCTTGCCCTGCGCCGGGCCGCCCTGCTGCTCGCGCACCTCGAGCCGGATGCCGGGAATGTCGGCCGTGCGCGCGCGAATGTCGGCGAGGATCTCGACAGCGGGCGGGCGCACGTCCCAATCGTGCAGGTCGAGCTGGATCACGCCGATCACGTCCTCGGCGAGCTGGCGCCCTCCGGCACCGATGGTGCGGGCGTAGACGTGCTCGAGCGCCGGCAGCTCGAGCACCCGCTCCTCCACCCGGCGCACCAGCGCGTCCTTCTCCCAGATCGAGAGGTTGCCCCGGGCCTGGACCTGGATCTGCGCGAAGTCGGGCTCGACCTCGGGGAAGAACTCGACGCCGCGCCCGAAGGCGCCGTAGGCGGCGACCGCGCCGGCGAGCAGCGCGAAGGCGGCGAGGAGCGTCAGCGCCGGGCGCCGCACCGCCACGCGCAAAGCCCGCAGGTAGGCGCCCGTCGCCCCGCCGATCGCGTCGAGATCGCCGCGCTCCGCGGCATGGAGCGCCGCGATCTGCCGGGCGTTCTGCGCCCCGGGCCGGCCGAACAGGCCGCCGAGCACGGGAATGAAGACGAGCGCCATGGCGAGCGAGGCCGCGAGCGTCAGGATCACGGTGATCGGCAGGAACTTCATGAACTCGCCGACGACGCCGCCCCAGAACAGCAGCGGCACGAACACCGCGAGCGTCGTCGCGGTCGCCGAGACGATCGGCCAGGCCATGCGCTTGGCGGCCTCGGCATAGGCCTCCCGCGGCGGCGCGCCGTCGGCCATGCGCCGGTCCGCCAGCTCGGTCGTGACGATCGCCCCGTCGACGAGCATGCCGACGACGAGGATGAGCGAGAACAGCACCACGATGTTGAGCGTGTAGCCGAGGAAGTAGATCGCCACGATCCCCGCCAGGAAGGCGCCGGGGATCGACAGGCCCACCAGCACCGCCGTGCGCAGGCCGAGCGTGGCGATGATCACGATCATCACGATGACGATCGCCGAGAGCACGTTGTTCTGCAGGTCGCCGAGCATCGTGCGGATCTGCTCGCTCTCGTCCTGCAGGTAGGAGACCGAGAGCGCCGGCGGCCACCCCTCCCGGCGCTCGGCGACGAGCGCGCGCACGTCCTCTACCGTCTCGATGATGTTGGCGCCGATGCGCTTCTTCACCTCGAGCGCCACCGCCGCCTGGCCGTCGATGCGCGCGAAGCCCTGCGGATCGCGGAAGGTGCGCCGCGGCACGGCGACGTCGGCGAAGGTGACGACGGTGTCGCCCACCACCTTCACCGGCAGCGAGAGCACGTCCTCGATGTCCTCGATGACGCCGGGCACCTTGAGCACGATGCGCCCCGCGCTCGTCTCCAGCGCTCCGGCCGCGATCAAGCGGTTGTTGCGCTGGATCTGCTGGACGAGCCCCTCGAAGGAGAGGCCGTAAGTCTCGAGCGTCACCGGGTCGATCAGGATCTCGAGCAGCTCCTCGCGGTCCCCGCCGACGTCCACCTCGAGCACGCCGGCCAGACCCTCGATCCGGTCCTGGAGGTCGTTGGCGATGGAGACCAGCGCGCGCTCCGGCAGCGGGCCGGAGAGGACGATCGTCAGGATCGGGAACAGCGCGACGTTGACCTCCTGCACGATCGGCTCCTCGGCGCCGGCCGGCAGCTCGGGCCGGGCGCGGTCCACCGCCTCGCGGACCGCGTCGAGCGCCTCGTCGGGGTCGCCGCCGGCCTCGAACTCGAGCTGGACGGAGGCGTAGCCCTCCGCCGCCGTCGCGCTCATCTCGTCGAGGCCCTCGATCGACTGCAGCTCGCTCTCGAGCGGGCGCAGGAGCAGGCGCTCGGCGTCCTCAGGCGCGATGCCCTCGTAGGGCACGGAGACGTAGACGATCGGAATCGGGACGTCCGGCGCGCTCTCCTTCGGGATCGCCACGTAGGAGACCGCACCGAGCGTCAGCACCATCAGGAGCAGCATCACCACCGTGCGGGTGCGCGAGAAGGCGGCGTCGATCAGCCCGCTCATCGCGTGGCCTCCTCCGCCGGCAGCGGCCGCGGCGCCGGCGGCGGTGCCTGCGGCGTCGGGATCTCGCCCGCGGGCAGCCCGTCCTGCGGCAGGGAGGCGCCGGGCTGCTCGGTCGCGTCGACGACCTGCGCCTCGACGGCGCGCACCGCCTCTCCCTCGGCGACGAAGCCCTGGCCGACGGTGATCAGCGCCACCTCGTCCGGCAGCCCCGCCACGTACACGCCCTGCGCCCGTGCCTGGACGATGTCGACCGGATGGAAGGCGACGCGCCCCTCGTCCGTCACGGTCTTCACCCCGAGCTGGCCCTCGCTGGACAGCGAGAGCAGCGCCGGCGAGAAGAAGTGCGCCGGCACCTCCTCGATCGGGATGCGCGTCTCGGCGCTGATGCCCGACGGCACCTCTGCGCCCGGGTTCGGCACGCGGATCTCGACGCGGAAGGTGCGCGTCTCCGGCTGCGCCGCCGCGGAGACGTAGGAGACCACGCCCTCCGCCGTGCGCCCGGTGACGAAGCCGACCTGCGCCGGCCGGCCGAGCGCCACGTCGCCGATGCTCTGCTGCGGCACGTCGATCGCCACGATGAGCGGATCGTTGTCGATCAGGGTCGCCACCGGCGCGTTGACGGTGACGAACTCGCCCTCGTCGAGCGCCACCTCGTTGACGATGCCGCCGAAGGGCGCCTCGATCGTCAGGTTCTCCACCTCGCGGCTGATCCGCTCGAGGGTCGCGCGGGCGGATTGCAGCGCCGTGAAGCGCTCGCGCAGCCGCGCCTGGGTCGTCACCCCGCGGCCCTCGAGCTCGAGCGCGGCCTCGTAGTCGGCCTCGGCCTGCTCGACGAGGGCACGGGCCTCCTCCAGCCGCGCCGGCAGGTCGCCCGCCTCGATGCGCGCGACGAGATCCCCCTCCTCCACCCGCGTTCCCTCCGGCGCGGCGATCTCCGCGAGCCGGCCGGCGACCTCCGCGCGCAGCGTCACGGTGCGGTCGGGCCGCACCTCGCCCTGGTTGAGGAGCGCGCGGGTGACGGGCTCGGCGGTCGAGCGGCGCACCTCCACGGGAAAGGGCTCGCGCGCGGCGCCGGCGGCCACCGGCTCGCGCGCGGGCTCGGCGCCGCCGATCAGGTAGCCGGAGGCGATCCAGGTGACGAGGGCGACGGCGACGGCCGCCGCGATGAGGGTCGATCGGGTCATGGCGGGTCCGGAGCATCCGCCGCGGGCTCTGTCGCGGCGCGGCATGGTCGTGGCTCGTGCGCGGCGGGGTCAAGGGCGGGGCTCTCCCGATGGTTCCCACCACGGCTCCCCGCGATCGCGCTGCTCGCGGCCATCCTCCTCGCCCCCCACGCGCTGGCACAGAACGCGGGCGGCGACGCCGCCGACGTCCAGCCCTCCATCGACCAGACCTACGACGCCTGGGACACCGATGCCGACGACCTGCTGGGCGAGGAGGAGTTCTGGGCCGGCCTGTTCGGCACCCGGGACCAGGACCGCAACGCCATCCTGATCGAGGAGGAGTTCGACCGCGGCTACGCCTGCTGGTTCAACGACATCGGTCTCGAGGAGGGCGTCGGCGACGCCACCACGCTCGGCGGCGGCGAGGAGGGGCTCTCCGAGGAGGCCTTCGTCGAGGGCGCGTCCGGGAGCGAGATCTGGCCGGACTGGAGCATCGGCGAGGCCGAGATGAGCCGCGAGGCCTTCTCGCAGCGTCTTTTCGGGACGATCGTGGGCGCGGACGAGATGATCACCCAGGAAGAGCTCGAGGCCTTCCAGGGCGGTGGCTGACGCCCGCCACCTCCCCGCGAGGAGGTCGGCGGCCGCAGGGCCGCCGGGTGGGGGCGAGCGGCGGTGGACGAAGAGAGCCGTCAGCTCGCCCCCTCCGGTCGCTTCGCGACCACCTTCCCTGCGGGGAGGTATCGGCCCTCGCCCCCTCCCTGTCCCACCTCACGAAATGTTGCCGCCTCGCAACACACGCCTCCGAACGCGCCCTCCGCTCGTCCCCGTACGGCCCCGCGCCGCGTTCCCGCCACTTTCCGGGAGCATCGTCGCACCTGTCACAAACGTACGCCTTTTCAAGACGTTAGCATCAACCTGGCCGGTCCGCACATGACGACTGGGTTCTCTCGGGGACCCGGCCTGCGGCATTCGGCGAGCGTGGCGGTTCTTGGCGGGCGCGTCCGGCCTTGCGTATGAGAGGCATGCCGGCGGTCCTTCGTTTCCACGAAGGGCCGTTAAGCGGGCGGAAAAGCGTTTGTGGGAAGGAAGAGGGCGATGAGCGAGCACGTGTACGACAAGTCGAAGCTGCCGAGCCGTCACGTCACGGAGGGGCCGTCCCGCGCGCCCCACCGCTCGTACTACTACGCCATGGGCCTGACGGAGCGCGAGATCCACCAGCCCTTCGTCGGCGTCGCCACCTGCTGGAACGAAGCCGCCCCCTGCAACATCGCCCTGATGCGCCAGGCGCAGGCGGTGAAGAAGGGCGTCTCCGCCCGGGGCGGCACCCCGCGCGAGTTCTGCACCATCACCGTCACAGACGGCATCGCCATGGGTCACGAGGGCATGCGCTCCTCGCTCCCGTCCCGCGACGTGATCGCGGATTCGGTCGAGCTGACGATACGCGGCCATTCCTACGACGCGCTCGTCGGCATGGCGGGCTGCGACAAGTCGCTGCCGGGCATGATGATGGCGATGTGCCGCCTCAACGTGCCCTCGGTCTTCATCTACGGCGGCTCGATCCTGCCGGGCTCCTTCCGCGGCCAGCCGGTCACCGTTCAGGACGTGTTCGAGGCGGTGGGCAAGCACTCGGTCGGCCAGATGTCGGACGAGGATCTCGAGGAGCTCGAGAAGGTCGCCTGCCCCTCGGCGGGCGCCTGCGGCGCGCAGTTCACGGCCAACACCATGGCCACCGTGTCCGAGGCGATCGGCCTCGCCCTGCCCTATTCCGCCGGCGCGCCGGCGCCCTACGAGATCCGCGACCAGTTCTGCAGGACCGCGGGCGAGATGGTGATGGACCTCATCGCCAAGAACATCCGCCCGCGCGACATCGTCACCCGCAAGGCGCTGGAGAACGCCGCCGTCGTCGTCGCCGCCTCGGGCGGCTCGACCAACGCCGCGCTGCACCTGCCGGCGATCGCGCACGAGTGCGGCATCGCCTTCGATCTCTTCGACGTCGCCGAGATCTTCAAGCGCACGCCCTACATCGCCGACCTGAAGCCCGGCGGCCGCTACGTGGCCAAGGACCTGTTCGAGGTCGGCGGCATCCCGCTCCTGATGAAGACGCTGCTCGACCAGGGCTACATGCACGGCGACTGCCTCACCGTCACCGGCCGGACCATGGCCGAGAACATGGCCTCGGTGAAGTGGAACCCCGACCAGGACGTGGTGCGCCCCGCCGACAAGCCCATCACCGTCACCGGCGGCGTCGTGGGGCTGAAGGGCAACCTCGCGCCGGAGGGCGCGATCGTGAAGGTCGCGGGCATGCCGCCCGAGAAGCAGGTGTTCAAGGGCCCCGCCCGCGTCTTCGACGGCGAGGAGGCCTGCTTCGCGGCGGTGCGCAACAAGGGCTACGAGGAGGGCGAGGTGCTCGTCATCCGATACGAGGGCACCAAGGGCGGCCCTGGCATGCGCGAGACGCTCTCCACCACCGCCGCGCTCTACGGCCAGGGCATGGGCGCCAAGGTCGCGCTGATCACCGACGGCCGCTTCTCGGGCGCCACGCGCGGGTTCTGCCTCGGCCACGTCGCCCCGTAGGCCGCGGTGGGCGGGCC
>JBNPEA010000120.1:0-30069 GCA_051117315.1 Salinarimonas sp.
TCGCCTCCAACGCCACCTTCGACTTGAACTCCGCCGAATACCTCTTGCGCTTCCCCGTCATCGGCTCGTCCTTCTCTCAGGGCGAACCAAGCTTAACCGCATGCCCGCGAAATGGGGACCACCTCAGACGACGATCAGGAAGACGACATGGCGCACCTTTCTCCCGGCGAAGGCAGGCATTCACGAGGTCAACGCGAGATGTACGGGTTTTCACCTATCGTAATTAGCCGTACCTGCGCTCGAGAATGGACCGAACAAGCTCCATTTTGGACGATATTAGCTCGCGTTACTTCAGTTACGGTAGGAAAAGCGATTCTATTGGGTCGAAACCGCTCGTCGCAGAGAAGGAAATTAAGCCCATAGTAAGAGTTTGACTGTATCCTTAATTTGTGTGAATTCCTCAGGTTGGGTTCTAGGGGGCCAGTTATGCTCGGACGTGTATCCATCGGTATGAAGATCGGTCTCGCGATCTCGGTAATGGCGGTTGCCATTATAAGTGTCGCGGCGATTGCTTACCACAGCCTCGAATCCGTTTCGGCAGCGACCACGCGACTCGAATCGGCGACGCATCAGATCAAGCTGGTGGCCGGCATCAACCAGGATGCCCTGACCATCTCGCGAAGCGAGTACCAGATACTCGCAGAGCCGTCGAAGATCGACGCCACGCGCGCCGAGATCCTCGAGCGGCGCCGCAGCTTCGACGAGCGCATCGCCGAGCTGCGAGGGACGCTCGACGATACCGAGCGCCAGCAGATGCTGCGCGAGGTCGACCAGCGGTCGCTCACGTTCTTCTCCGACGTCGAGGTGATCCTGGCGGAGGGTGAGCGGCAGCGCGGTCGCGAGATCGCCGAGGACCAGCGCCGGCTCGCCGAGCTGGTCGCCCAGGGCCGCGACGACGCCGCCGCCCTCGTGGACGTGCTCGACCGGCTGACGGAAGCGAGCGAGGCGCTCGCCATCAGCGTTGCCGAGGACGCCCGGAAGGTCGCCTACAGCAGCGAGATGCTCCTGCTCACGATCGCAGTCCTCGGGACGGTGATCGGCGTCGGGCTCGGCCTCGCGGTCTCCCGCTCCGGCGGCAGCGGCCCGGTTCAGAAGAGCGTGGCGTGCATCCGGTCGCTCGCGGGGGGCGCCCTCGCGGTCGAGGTGGTCGGCGCCGAGCGCCGTGACGAGATCGGTACGCTCGCCACGGCGGCGCTCGAGCTGCGTGAGAACCTGCGCCGCGGCAAGGATGCCGAGCGCGAGGCCGCCGAGCAGAAGACGGCCGCCGAGCGGGCGAGCCGCGACGCCATGCTCCAGCTCGCCGACGAGTTCGAGAAAGCCGTCTCCGGCGTGGTCTCCGACGTCGGGTCAGCCGCCGAGCAGCTGCGCACGAACGCGACCGCACTCTCGGCCGTCGCCGAGGAGACGGAGAGCCAGGTTCTCACCGTCTCGGCGGCCGCCGAGCAGGCGAGCGCCAACGTCGGCGCGGTGGCGGCGGCGAGCGAGGAGCTGTCCTCGGCGATCGCCGAGGTGGTGCGCTCCATCACCGGCGCATCGAACGGCGCCAACGAGGCCAACGACGAGGCCGGGCGCACCACGGCGTCGGTCGGCGCCCTGCGCGACGTCGTCGGACGGGTGGCCGCCATGACGAGCCTCATCCGCGAGGTCGCCGAGAAGACGAACCTGCTCGCCCTCAACGCCACGATCGAGGCGGCGCGCGCAGGCGAGGCGGGGCGCGGCTTCGCCGTCGTCGCGGCCGAGGTGAAGCAACTCGCCGAGCAGACGACGAAGACGACCGAGCGGATCGACGCGGAGATCGCGGAGATGCAGAGCGCCACCGGCGTCACGATCCAGGCGGTCGAGCGGATCGGGCAGATGATCTCCGACATCCGCGAGGGTGCGTCCCAGGTCGCCTCCGCCGCGGAGGAGCAGGGCGCGACCACCAACGAGATCGCGCGCAACGTCAACGAGGCCGCCAAGGGGACGAGCGCCGTCTCGGAGGCCATGTCGGCGATGACCGAGGCCGCGGCCGAGGCCGGGCGCATGTCGGGTGAGGTCAGGGACTCCGCCGAGACCTTGAGCGGATCGGCGGGCGCCCTCAGGACCCGCGTCGCGGACTTCCTCGGCCGCGTCCGCGCCGCCTGAACGGGCGTCTCACGCAGGCGGGGGTCAGAGCCCCGCCTGCGCCTCCACGACCGCGACCGCCGTCATGTTGACGATCCCGCGTGCGGTGACGGACGGCGTCACCACGTGCGCGGGCTTGGCCGGGCCGATCAGGATCGGGCCGACCGGCAGGGCGTCGGCCATCACCTTGGTGAGCTGGTAGGCGATATTGGCGGCGTCGAGGTTGGGCATGATCAGCACGTTGGCCTCGCCCGTCAGCCGGGAGTGCGGCAGCACCCGGTCGCGCGTGGCCTGGAGGAGTGCGGTGTCCGCCTGCATCTCCCCGTCGACCTCGAGCGCGGGCGCGCGCTCGCGGATCAGCTCGAGCGCCTGGCGCATCTTACGGGCGGAGGGGGAATCGATCGCGCCGAAGTCCGAATGCGAGACGAGCGCGATCTTCGGGTCGAGGCCGAACCGGGCGACGTGGCTCGCGCAGGCGCACGCGACGTCGGCGATCTCTTCCGCCGTCGGGTCCGGCCGCACGTGCGTGTCGGCGAGGAAGTAGGCGCCCTTGCTCGTGATCATCAGCGAGAGCGCCGCGAAGTCCCGCGCGCCGGGCGCGAGCCCGATGATGGTGCGCAGGTGGCGCAGGTTCGACTGGAAGCGCCCCTCGAGCCCGCAGATCAGCGCGTCCGCGTCGCCGCGCTGCACGGCGAGCGCGGCGATGACCGTGGCGTTGGTGCGCACCAGCGTGCGGGCCGCGTCGGGCGTGATGCCCTGGCGCCCGGCGATCTCGAGATAGGTCGCGACGTAGTCGCGGTAGCGCGGGTCGTCCTCGGGGTTGATCAGGTCGACGTCGCGGCCGATCTCGAGGGAGAGCCCGAAGCGATCGAGGCGCGTCTGCACGACGGCCGGGCGGCCGATCAGGATGGGGCGGGCGATGCCCTCCTCGATGACGACCTGTGCCGCGCGCAGCACCCGCTCGTCCTCGCCCTCGGCGTAGATCACCCGCTTGGGCGCCGCCTTCGCCGCGGCGAAGAGCGGCTTCATGATGAAGCCCGAGCGGAAGACGAAGCCGCCGAGCGAGTCCTCGTAGGCCTTCAGGTCCGGCAGCGGCCGCGCCGCGACGCCGGAGTCCATCGCGGCCTTGGCCACGGCGGGGGCGATGCGCAGGATCAGGCGCGGATCGAACGGGCTCGGAATCAGCGATTCCTTGCCGAAGGGCCGCGCCTCGCCGCCATAGGCCCGCGCCACCACCTCGGACGGCGCCTCACGTGCCAGCGCGGCGATGGCCTTCACCGCCGCGGCCTTCATCTCCTCGTTGATCGTGGTGGCGCCGACGTCGAGCGCGCCGCGGAAGATGTAGGGGAAGCACAGGACGTTGTTGACCTGGTTGGGGAAGTCCGAGCGCCCGGTGCAGATCATGGCGTCGGGCCGCACTGCCTGCGCGAGGTCGGGCATGATCTCGGGCGTCGGGTTGGCGAGCGCCATGATCAAGGGCAGCTGGGCCATGCCGGCGAGGTATTCCGGCTTGAGCACGCCCGCCGCGGAGAGGCCCAGGAAGACGTCGGCGCCCTCGATCACCTCGGCGAGCGTGCGCTTGTCGGTCTTCTGCGCGTAGGCCGCCTTCCAGCGGTCCATCAGCGCCTCGCGGCCCTCCCAGACGACGCCCTCGATATCCGTGACCCAGACGTTCTCGCGGCGCACCCCGAGCGTCAGCAGCAGGTTGAGGCAGGCGAGCGCCGCCGCGCCCGCGCCGGAGGCGACGATCTTGATCTCCTCGATCTTCTTGCCCGACAGCGCGAGCGCGTTCGTCACCGCCGCGCCGACGATGATCGCGGTGCCGTGCTGGTCGTCGTGGAAGACCGGGATGCCCATGCGGGCCTTGAGCCGCTCCTCGACCTCGAAGCACTCCGGCGCCTTGATGTCCTCGAGATTGATGCCGCCGAAGGTCGGCTCCAGCGCCGCCACGGTCTCGACGAGCGCATCGACGTCGGTCTGCGCCACCTCGATGTCGAAGACGTCGATGCCGGCGAACTTCTTGAACAGGACCGCCTTGCCCTCCATGACGGGCTTGGAGGCCAGGGGCCCGATGTTGCCGAGCCCGAGCACGGCGGTGCCGTTCGTGACGACCGCGACGAGATTCTGCCGGGCGGTGAGGGTCGCGGCCTCGCCGGGATCGTCGACGATCGCCTCGCAGGCGGCGGCGACGCCGGGCGAGTAGGCCAGCGCCAGGTCGCGCTGGTTGCTGAGCGGCTTCGTCGGCTGGATCTCGAGCTTACCGGGGCGGGGATAGCGGTGGTAGACGAGGGCGCCGGACTTGAGGTCCTCGGAAATGCTCTTCGTCACGCGTGCCCCCTCTTCGTAGATGGAACGCGTTTCTATACGCCGGCGCGGGCGAGGCGCAACACGGGCGGGGGAAGGGGAGCTTTGCGCAGGACGAAAGGGCGGCGCTCGCTCAGAACAGGAAGTACCGCTGCGCCAGCGGCAGGCTCGTCGCAGGCTCGCAGACCAGCAGCTCCCCGTCCGCGGTGACGGCGTAGGTCTCCGGGTCCACCGTGATCGCGGGACAGGCGGAGTTGTGGATCATGTCGGCCTTGGAGATGCCCGAGCGGACGTTCTCGACGGCGATCGTCTGCTTCGAGAGCCCGAGCCGGCCGCGCACGTCGCGCTCCATGGCGGCCTTGGAGACGAAGGTCACCGAGGTCGCCGCCAGCGCCTTGCCGAAGGCGGCGAACATCGGGCGGTAGTGGACCGGCTGCGGCGTCGGGATCGAGGCGTTGGGGTCGCCCATGGCGGCGGCGACGATGGCGCCGCCCTTGAGCACGATGTGCGGCTTCACCCCGAAGAAGGCGGGGTCCCACAGCACCAGGTCGGCCATCTTGCCGACCTCGATCGAGCCGATGTGGCGCGAGATGCCGTGGGCGATGGCCGGGTTGATCGTGTACTTGGCGATGTAGCGCTTCACCCGGAAGTTGTCCGCGCCGGACCCGGCGTCCTCCGGCAGCGCCCCGCGCTGCGTCTTCATCTTGTGCGCGGTCTGCCAGGTGCGGGTGATCACCTCGCCGACACGGCCCATGGCCTGGCTGTCCGAGGCCATCATCGAGAGGGCGCCGATGTCGTGCAGGATGTCCTCGGCCGCGATCGTCTCCTTTCGGATGCGGCTCTCGGCGAAGGCGAGATCCTCGGGGATCGACGGGTCGAGGTGGTGGCAGACCATGAGCATGTCCAGATGCTCGTCGATCGTGTTCACCGTGAAGGGGCGCGTCGGGTTGGTGGAGGACGGCAGCACGTTGGGCAGCCCCGCCACCTTGATGATGTCGGGCGCGTGCCCGCCGCCGGCGCCCTCGGTGTGGAAGGCGTGGATGGTGCGGCCCTTGAAGGCGGCGATCGTGTCCTCGACGAAGCCCGACTCGTTCAACGTGTCGGTGTGGATCATCACCTGGATGTCGTGCTCGTCCGCCACCGAGAGGCAGGTGTCGATCGCCTGCGGCGTCGTTCCCCAATCCTCGTGCAGCTTGAGCGCGCAGGCGCCGGCCTCGATCATCTCGACCAGCGCCCCCGGCAGCGCGGCGTTGCCCTTGCCCGAGAAGGCGAGGTTCATCGGAAGCCCGTCGGCGGCCTCCAGCATGCGGGCCATGTGGAAGGGGCCGGGCGTGCAGGTCGTGGCGTTGGTGCCGTCCGCGGGCCCGGTGCCGCCGCCGAGCATGGTGGTGACGCCCGACATCAGCGCGTCCTCCACCTGCTGCGGGCAGATGAAGTGGATGTGCGAGTCGAATCCGCCGGCGGTGAGGATCCTGCCCTCGCCCGCGATCGCCTCCGTGCCCGGCCCGACGACGATGTCGACGCCCGGCTGGACGTCCGGGTTGCCGGCCTTGCCGATGGCGACGATACGCCCGTTCTTCAGGCCAACGTCCGCCTTCACGATCCCCCAATGATCGACGACGAGCGCGTTGGTGATCACCGTGTCGACCGCGCCCTGCGCGTTGGTGGCCTGGCTCTGCCCCATCCCGTCGCGGATCACCTTGCCGCCGCCGAACTTCACCTCCTCGCCGTAGATCGTGAAGTCGCGCTCCACGCGGATCACGAGCTCGGTGTCCGCGAGCCGCACGAGATCGCCGACCGTGGGGCCGAACATGTCGGCATAGGCGGCGCGGGAGATGCGGTAGGGCATGGGCGGGGCCTTTCTGGCGGAGGTCAGGGCACGAGGGCGAGCGGCGGATGGCGGGCGGCCTTGCGGTCGAACGTGAAGGTCTGTGACGTGCCGTGGGCCTCGTTGATGCGGGCGATGAGGCGGTCGGAGAAGTCGCCGAGGCCACTGCGATAGTCCGACAGGGCAGCTTCGACCGCGCCGTGGTTCTCGAACAGGAAGACCTCCGCCAGGACCACGCAATTGACGAAGACCTTCGGAGCGGATGCTCCGACCTCCAGGATGCGCCCCGCGCGAGCGAGCTGCTCGGGATCGTCCGCGAGCAACCCTCGGAGCAGGACGTTGGTGTCGACGCCGATGCTGCCGCTCATTCCCGACCCTTGCGGCCGATGGCCTCGCCAACCAGCCGGGCGCGTTCCTCGTCGGATGCGGGCTGCGCATACTCCGAGAGAAGCCCCGCGATCCGGCTGAAGGGCTGCCTCACGCGCCGAATCTCGGCGCGGCCGCTCGCCGAAACCGTGAACTCCACCTGATCACCGGCCTTCAGGCCCAGCGCCCGGCGGACATCTTCCGGCACGGCGATAAGCCCGTCCTCGGTCAGGGTCGCGTGCGTTCCCATCATCGTGCTCCATCGTGACGCGCCTGAAACGCGCGGCAATCCTACCACACCCCCCTCACAACGCCCCCATCACCTTCCCCTGGAACCCGTACACCTTGCGCTCGCCGGCGAGCGCCACCAGCGTCACTTCCCGCGTCTGGCCCGGCTCGAAGCGCACGGCGGTGCCGGCGGGGATGTCGAGGCGCATGCCGCGGGCCTTGTCGCGGTCGAAGGCCAGCGCGTTGTTGGTCTCGGCGAAATGGTAGTGCGAGCCGACCTGGATCGGCCGGTCGCCGGTGTTGGAGACCTCCAGCACCAGCGTCTCCCGGCCCTCGTTCAGCACGATCTCGCCCTCCTCCGGGCAGACGGCTCCGGGGACGAGCTCCTGCGTCGCGCCGCGGATCGGCTCGTGCACGGTGACGAGCTTCGTCCCGTCGGGGAAGGTCGCCTCCACCTGCACGTCGTGGATCATCTCGGCGACGCCGGGCATCACCTGGTCGGCGGTGATCACGTGCGCGCCCGCCGCCATCAGGTCGGCCACCGTGCGGCCGTCCCGCGCGCCCTCGACCACGTAGTCGGTGATCAGCGCGATGGCCTCGGGGTAGTTCAGCTTGACGCCGCGCTCGAGCCGCCGGCGCGCCACCATCGCCGCCGTGGCGACGAGGAGCTTGTCCTTCTCGCGGGGGGAGAGCTTCATCGGGGCACCTCAGGTGGACCAGGAGCGGGGGAGGGGGCGGCCGGAGAGCCGCGCGAGGAAGCGGGCGAGATCGGCACGCAGTGCTTGCGGATCCGGCCCCAGGAAACGCGCCAGCAGCACGCCGTCGAAGCCGCCCGCGGCGCATTCCACGCGGGCGTCCGCCAGGGCGGCACGGGCGTCCTCCACCCGCGCCTCGGCGTCCGGGGAGACGAGCAGCACGGTCGCCAGCGCCCGGGCGCCGCCGCCGCAGGCCGCACGGGCGAGGATCTCGCGGATGCGCCCCTCGAGCCGCAGGTCCTCGGCGAAGACGAGGCGCCCGGCTCGGCGGATGCGCCAGCGGTCGTGCAGCGCGCCGGTCTCCACCGTCTCGCCCATGGCGAGGCGGCCGAAGATGGCGCTCTCCACCAGGAGGAGCCGCGCGTCCGCCGCCAGGGCGACGTCGATCGTGCGATGGAGCCGCGCGCCCTCGAACAGGATCTGCTCCTGCGGCAGCCAGTCGAGCGCCGCCCCGGGGCCGAGATCGAGCCCGACGCGCATGACGGTCGGGTGCTCCTGCGCGCGATAGACCTTCTCCGCCGCCTGCGTCGTCAGCGTCGCCGCCGCGCCGGGGGCGAGCGAGACGTCGAGCGCGAGATTGTCGCCGCCGGCGAGCCCGCCACCGGTGTTGAGGTAGACGCCCTCGCAGCGCGCCGCGCCGCCGACGAAGCGCACGCGGTAGCCGCCCCGCTCGGCGATCGCCATCGGCGCCGATCCGCGCGCCGTCGTCCCGATGTCGATGCGCACGCCGCCCGCGGCGCGGATCCAGCGCGGCGGTGCGGGGTCGGCGGCGGGGCGGGTGATCGGCATGCGGACGCGTCTCGGAACGGACGGACATCGTCGCGCCCGCGCGCGCCCGCGGCAAGGCCACGCTCCGCGTGGACCTGCCTAAAGAAGCGGCAGCGGGGCCGCGGTGCTGTGCAGGCGATCGCACGAGGCGGCATCGGCACTTGATCACGGCCCGCGCGACGTGGAACATATGCGCTCCAATGCATGCGGCCGGAGGCGGGATCCGACGCGATGATCGAGCTCCCCGTGGAGTTCCTGGCGCCGAACCTGGTGCGCACGCTGCTCGGCTTCCTGGCCGGGGCCGCCCTCGGCTTCGCGGCGCGGCGCGGGCGCTTCTGCACGCTGGGCGCCATCGAGGACGCGGTCTACGCCCGCGACACCCGGCGTCTGCGCGCCTGGGCGCTGGCCATCGGCGTCGCGATGGTGGGCCTCGTCGCGCTCGGGCTGTGGGCCGGCCTCGACCTGTCGCGCACCATCTACGTCGCGCCGCGGCTCGAATGGGCGGGGGCGCTCGTCGGCGGGCTGATGTTCGGGATCGGCATGGCGCTGGTGGGGACCTGCGGCTTCGGCATGCTGCTGCGCCTGGGCGGCGGCGACCTGAAGGCGCTCGTCGGCTTCCTCGTGCTCGGCCTGTCCGCGCTGATGGCGATGCGCGGGCTCACCGGCGTCGCGCGCGTCGCGCTGCTCGACCCGCTGGCGCTCGACCTCGCCCCGCGCACGACCCAGACGCTGCCGGCTCTGATCGGGCTAGGGCCGCGCGGCGCCACGGTGCTGGCGCTGGCGCTCGCGGGCGGCTTCGCGGCCCTCGCCCTCGCCCACGCGCCGACTCGCACCTCCCGCAAGCTGCTCCTCACCGGCGCCGCGATCGGGCTCGCCGTGACGGCCGGTTTCGCCATCACGGGGGTCGTGGGGCTCGACCCGTTCGAGGATCGGCGGGTCGAGAGCTTCACCTTCGTCGCCCCGCTGGGCGAGACGCTGCTGTGGGCGGCGCTGGCGACGGGGATCGCGATCGACTTCCCCGTCGGCGCGACGCTCGGCGTCCTCGCCGGCGCCATCCTCGCTGCGCGCGCGGGCGGCGAGTTCTTCTGGGAGGCGCCGGACGACGCCCGCGAGGTGCGGCGCCACGTGCTCGGCGCCTTCCTCATGGGCACGGGGGGTGTCGCCGCCCTCGGCTGCACCATCGGCCAGGGCGTCAGCGGCGTCGCGACGCTGGCGCTGGGCTCCTTCCTGGCCCTCACGGCGATCCTCGCCGGCGCGCGGATCGGCCTGTGGGTGCTGGTGGAGCGCTGAGCGCCCGACCGCGCGCACCATTTGCGACGCATAGCCACTCTTGCTTGTCGATGCGATTGCGGAACGTCGCGCCTTCGCAAACCGAGGTGCGTGACCGCGACGGATCCGAAGGCGCTCGTCCTGACCATGCACGTGCTCGGCGTCGCCTGCGCATGCCGCGTCCCGCCGGCGACCGGGCGGGCGACCTCGCTCAGCGCTCGGTCAGCTTGAACTCGATGCGCCTGTTGCGGGCGAAATCCCCCTCGGTCTCGCCGTCGGCGATGGGCTGGAATTCGCCGAAGCCGGCGGCGAGCAGCCGCTCGGGGGGCACGCCGGTCTCCTCGAGGTAGTTCACCACCGCAATGGCGCGGGCAGCCGAGAGGTACCAGTTCGAGGGAAACTGTGCCGTATTGATCGGGCGCGCGTCGGTGTGGCCGTCGACGCGCAGGACCCACTCGATGTCGGGGGGGATCTCTTCGGCGAGCTCGAGGACCGCCGCGGCCATCGACTCGAGCTCCGGCTGCGGTCCCGCCCGCAGGGCGGCCTGGCCGGGAGGGAACAGCACCTCGGACTGGAAGACGAAGCGGTCGCCGACGATGCGGATGTCGGGTCGCGTGCCGATGATCTGGCGCAGCCGGCCGAAGAAGTCCGAGCGGTAGCGCGCCAGCTCCTGGACGCGCTGGGCGAGCGCCACGTTCAGCCGCGAGCCGAGATCGGCGATGCGTGCCTGGCTCTCGCGATCGCGCTGCTCGGAGGCCTCGAGAGCCGCCTCCAGCGCGCCGATCTGGCGGCGCAGGGCCGCGAGCTGCTGGTTGAGCAGGGCGACCTGGTCGAGCGCGCGGGCGGTCTCCTGGCGCTCGCTGTCGAGCTCTTGGGCGAGTGCGCTCTCGCGCGCGTCGGCGCCCAGGCCGTCGGTCAGCAGCGCCTGGAGGCGCGCCTGCTCCTCCTCGGTCGTGGTGAGCGTGGACTGGAGCGCAGCGAGCTCGTCCTCGGATTCGCGGCGCTGGGCGCGCTCGAGGGCGAGGAGGTCGGTTAGCTCGGCGATCTGGCGGTTGAGCCGGTCGAGCGCGGTGTCGCGCCCCGCGATCTCCTGCGTGAGGAAGAACTGCCCCAGCACGAAGATCGACAGGAGGAAGACGATGACGAGCAGCAGGGTGGAGAGCGCGTCGACGTAGCTGGGCCAATAGTTCAGGCCGCGCTCGCGTCTCGTGCGGCGGGTGGCGAGCGCCATGGTCTCAGGCCTTCTCGCCGGCGATCCGCTCGAGGACCTGCTTGAGCTCCTTCTCGCGCTGGGCCTGCGCCTCCACCCAGTCGCGGATCATCTGCTGCTCGGCGCGCATGTGCTGCACGAGGCCCTGGATGCCCTCCGCGAGGTTTGCCATGGCCTGCGTCGTCTGGCGCCCGCCGCCGCCGCCCTCGACGGCCTGGGTGAGCCGGGCGATCGCCGCCGCGAGCTCCGGCGGCACGCCGGCCGCGCCGTGCTTGGCGAGGGTCACGGGCGGGGTGTCCTCCACCGCGTAGGCGGAGAGATGGTCCTCGAGCTCGGTGAAGAAGCGGTTCTGCGCCTGGCCCGCCTGCAGGTCGAGGAAGCCGACGACGAGCGAGGATCCCAGGCCGAAGAGCGAGGACGAGAAGGCGATGCCGATGCCGGTGAGCGGCGCCGCGAGGCTCGACTTCAGCTCGTCGAAGAGTACGGCCGCGTCGCCCCCCGAGCGCAGGGCGGCGATGTTGGCGCCCACCGCGCCCACGGTCTCGATCAGGCCCCAGAAGGTGCCGAGCAGGCCGAGCAGGATCAAGAGCCCCGCGAGGTAGCGCACGATCTCGCGGCTCTCGTCGAGCCGGGCGGCGACCGAGTCGAGGAGCGAGCGCAGCGTCGCGACCGGGATCCCGACGGGCCCGCCGCCATCGGCGCGGGCGTTGACCACCTGCGCCACGGGCGCCAGCAGGACCGGCCGCTTGGTCTCGATCTGCTCGCCGGTCGAGAGATCGACGGCGTTGACCCAGCGCGTCTCCCGGAAGAGCCGCGCCACCTGCCGCAGGGCCAGCACGATGCCGATGAGCAGCACGCCGACGATGATGCCGTTGAGCCCTGGATTGGCGAGGAACGCCTCCCAGATCGGCTCGTAGAGGATGAAGGCGAGGAACCCCGCCAGCACCAGGAACACGCCCATCCGGACCAGATAGATCCGCGGGGCGCTCATCGGTTTTTTGGACGCGGCCGCCATCGTGCTCCCACTACCCCGCTTCACGCATAGGTGACCACGCGGGCACGCGCCGTCAAGCCGAATGCGCGCCGTCCTCGGCGCTCAGCCGGCCTTGGACGCCGCGCGCACGATCCGCAGCAGCTCGCGCTGGACGGTCTCGTTGCCGGCCACCACCGAGCCCTTGGCCATCATCTGCTCGCCGCCGTCGGCATCGGCGACGAAGCCGCCGGCCTCGCGCACCAGGATCAGCCCGGCCGCGATGTCCCAGCTGCGCACGTTGCGCTCCCAGTAGCCGTCGGCCCGCCCCGCCGCGACCGCGGCGAGGTCGAGGGCGGCGGAGCCCATGCGGCGCACGCCGGCGACCTTGGCCATGATGGTGGCGAGCTCGCGCAGGAACTCGGGGTGATTGCCGTGGCCGAGGAAGGGAATGCCGCAGGCGACGAGGCAGTCGGCGAGGTCGGTGCGCGCGGAGACCCGCAGGCGGCGATTGTTGAGGAAGGCGCCCTGGCCCTTCTCGGCGACGTAGAGCTCGTCCTTGATCGGGTCGTAGATCACGCCGGCGTAGATCTTGCCGTCGCGCTCGAGGGCCACCGAGATGGCGAACTGGGGGATGCCGTGGAGGAAGTTGGTCGTGCCGTCGAGCGGGTCGACGTGCCAGACGTTCTGCGTGTCGCCGCCCGCGACCTTGCCGCCCTCCTCGAGCACGAAGCCGTAGCCGGGGCGCGCCTTCTGGAGGGCCTCGAGCAGGGTCGCTTCCGCCTTGCGATCGGCGGCGGAGACGAAGTCGCTCGGGCCCTTGCGGGACACCTGCAGGTTCTCGACCTCGCCGAAGTCGCGCTTTAGCGTGCGCGCGGCCTTCATCACGGCGTCGACCATCACGGTCATGAGAGGGGTACGGATCATGGCGGCTCCAGCGCCTCCCCGGAACGGAGGCGGTCTCGACGGCGGTCAACGCCGCTACGCGTAGCGAGGATGCGCGAGGGCAAACCACGCCGCGGGCCGGGCGTCAAGCGCCGCGGCGGAACCGAGACGGGACGAGTCGAGCAACGGGACCCCGCCTCCGATCCGCTGCGCGGATCGTCCCCGCCCCGACGGGGCGGGAGCTTCGCCGCCGTCGACGGCGAAGCGGACGGCACCCTGGAGCGCCGGCCGTGGGCGCTCGGGGCCGCTCCCGCCCGGGTGGGGCGGGAGCGGGGGCGTCACTGGTTGACCGGCGAGGCCGGGTCCATGAGGAGCGCGACGATGTCCTTGATCTGGTCGATCGTCAGCACGCCGTTGGTGCCGAAGCGCGGCATCATCGAGCAGGGCAGGGCCACGTGCGGATTGTAGATCTTCTCGTAGGCGGCCTTCACTGCCTCCTCCGAGAAATCATAGAGCTTGCCGTAGCCGAGCAGGCTCGGCCCCAGCGTGCCGTACGAGACCTCCTGCGGCGTGAGCTGGTGGCAGGCGTAGCAATTGCCGCCGTTCTCCCGCCGCGGCGGGTAGTCGGAGAAGCGCATGCCGTAGCCGGACTGGGCGAGCCTCTCGCCGCTTTCCCACGAGCCCATCAGCACGCCGTCCTCCGGGTAGACGATCGTGGCGGTCGCGCGGCTGCGGATCTCCTCGAAGACGTCGTCCGGCGGGATGTTGCCGAACTGGTTGCACTGCCGCATCGTCTCGTCCGGCTCGAGCCGGGCGGCCCAGTCCGCGTCGATGCCCGGGAAGGCGGCCTCGACGACCGCGTCGACCTGGGCCTGCGTCGGCCCCGCGTCCTGGGCGAGCGCGCCGGGGGCGAGCCCGGCGGCGAGGAGCGCCGCGCCGAGGGCGCCGGCGGCGAGGGTCCGCGAGAGCGGACGCTGGATCTCGTCATGCATGACCGCCTCCCTCAGCGCTTGATGCCGGGCGCGGCGACGTCGCCGCCGGCGGCCTTGTCGACGAGGTAGGCGATCAGCGCCACGGACGCCTCCGAGCCCATCTCGAGCTTGGGCATGCGCATCTGCCAATAGCAGTCGTACATGCGGTGCTGCATCGTCATGACGTGCGTCGAGGACACGCGGTAGGCCGGCCACTCGCCGACCGCGACGCGCGCCTCCTCCGGCTCGGAGAGGTATGGCAGCTCCTGCAGGCGGATGCGCTGGCCGCTCGCCGCATGGCAGGTGGCGCAGGAGAAGTCGAAGGGCCCGGAGCGGCGGTTGAACAACGCGTCGCCCATGGCGACGGTGGCGCGGCCGGCGCCGTCGTCGAGCCGCGGCGCGAAGACCTCGCCCTCGGAGCGGCTGGCGACGAAGGTGGCGATGGCGCCGACGTCCTTCACCGGCTGACCGCCCGACGGATGCGGCCTCGCCACATAGGCGGCGATGTCGACCCCCTGGATCTCCTGCATGCACCACAGGATCCGGGTCTCGACGTCCATCACGCGACCGGCGTCCTCGAACCAGCGCGGCAGCTGGGCGAAGGCGCCGTCCACCACGCCCGGCCCGAGGCCGAGGTCGCAGTCCTCCAGCGTGGCCCCGTTCGGGCCGGCGGGCGTCGCCCACAGCATCTCGCCGCGGTCGGCGTCGAGCAGCGCGGGGTTCGCCCACGGGTCCTCCCGCAGCATCTGCCGGAAGCGTTCGAGACCGCGCTGGGTCTCCTCCTCGGTCTGCGCGCCGGCCGGCGGCGAGGCCGCGGACAGAGCGAAGGCGGCCGCCAGCGATCCCGCCAGCGCGAGAATCGGTAACTTCCGGGTCATGAGCTTGTGCAAGGCCGTTTCCTCCCGAGCCTCTTTGCGGTCGTGCGCCCGATCTTCGTTGTCCTGGATCGGCTCGTCGGGCGCGCCACCCGTCCGTCGATGTTACATGCAAAAAATGCGATGGGAAGGGCCAAGGAAGGGCCGATCTGGAAAGATTCCGATTGACGCCACGCCGGCCATCGGACAGCATCTAGAAAACTGAATGTGTTCGCCGCCGAGACGGACCGGGCAAGACCGACCTGGTCAGGCTGGATTGGCAAGGCGAACCTGGGAGGGAGCCGAGGGCGCTCGCACGCTCGTGACGAGCGGGCCGCTTTTCGATCTCCTGCCGCGACCGTATCCTGCGCGCCATGGCGCGCGATGGGCGCGCGACGTGACACGCGCCGCCGGCGGAGCCGGCGGGCGCGACGAGGGAGAGACACGCGATGAACCTGGTCATCAACCGCCGACAGGCGCTCCTCGCGGGCGTGGGAGCGGTCGCCGCCGCGAGCGGCCTCTCGGGCATCCCCGCTCCAGCCTTTGCCGCGGCCGAGGATGCGAGCGCCGCGATCATGGACTTCACCGGCGGCGCCGAGCCGACGATGGGCCGGGTCATGCTCGACGTCCCGGAGATCGCCGAGAACGGCAACACCGTGCCGATGGACGTCTACGTCGAGAGCCCGATGACCGAGGACGACTACGTCTCCGAGGTCCTGATCGTGGCCGACGGCAACCCGCGCCCGGGCGTGGCCACCTTCCACTTCTCGCCGATGTCCGGCGTGGCCCAGGCCAACACGCGCATCCGGCTCGCCGGCACGCAGAACGTCATCGCCGTCGCCAAGATGAGCGACGGCTCGGTGTTCATGGACCGCAAGGAGGTGAAGGTGACGATCGGCGGCTGCGGCGGCTGACGCCCGCGCCCGATCGCACTCCCAGCCCTCCGACGCATCGAACACGAGGAACACGAGCCATGGCGACCCCGCGTCCCCGCATCCGTCTCGACCGCAACGAGATCTCCGCCGGCGAGACCATCGAGGTGAAGACTCTCGTCTCGCACATCATGGAGTCCGGCCAGCGCCGCGACGGCGACGGCAACACCATCCCGCGCAAGATCATCAACACCTTCAAGTGCGAGTTCGAAGGCCAGACGGTGTTCTCCTGCGACATCGAGCCCGCGGTCTCGGCGAACCCGTACTTCCAGTTCAACGTCGCACCGCCCCGCTCGGGCACGCTGACCTTCACCTGGATCGACGACGACGGCACCGAGATCACGGCGACCGAGGACGTCGTCGTCAACTGACGCCTCCCGCCCGCGGGGAGGGCGGATCCGCGCCCTCCCGCCGACGAACGACGACCGCCGCCGCGCCGGCCCCGGCGCGCGAACGACGACCTGTGCCCGAAGGACCGATCCCGATGCCGTCGAGACGCGATTTCCTGCAGATGGCGGCCGCCACGGCAGCGATCCTGCCCACCGGGCTCTGGTCGCGCGCCCTCGCGCAGCAGAGCCTGACGCAGGACGGGCTGCTGGCCATGGAGCCGGTGGGGCGGCTGTCGATCCTCCACGTCACCGACATCCACGCCCAGCTCGTGCCGATCCACTTCCGCGAGCCCTCGATCAACCTCGGGGTCGGCGAGGTGAAGGGCCTCGTGCCCCACGTCACCGGCCGCGACCTGCTCGCGATGTACGGTATCGCGCCCGGCTCGGCGATGGCGCATGCGCTCACCTACGACGACTTCGCAGCCCTCGCGAAGGCCTATGGCCGGATGGGCGGGCTCGACCGCATCGCGACGGTGATCGCGGCGATCCGGGCCGAGCGCGGGGAGGGCAACACGTTGCTCCTCGACGGCGGCGACACCTGGCAGAACTCCTGGACCTCGCTGGAGACCCGCGGCGCCGACATGGTCGCGTGCATGGAGCTGCTGCGGCCCGATGCCATGGTCGGCCATTGGGAGTTCACGCTCGGCGAGGAGCGGGTGAACGAGCTCGTCGCGCAGCTCTCCTTCCCCTTCCTGGCGAGCAACATCCGCGACACGGACTGGGAGGAGCCGGTCTTCGACGCGATGACCATGATCGAGCGCGCCGGGGTCAAGGTCGCCGTCATCGGCCAGGCCTTCCCCTACACGCCCATCGCCAACCCGCGCTGGATGATGCCGTCCTGGTCCTTCGGCATCCGGGAGGCGGAGGTCGCCGCCAACGTCGACGCGGCGCGGGTGCAGGGCGCGGACGTGGTGGTGCTGCTCTCCCACAACGGCTTCGACGTCGACCGCAAGCTCGCCTCGCGCGTGCCGGGCATCGACGTCGTACTCACGGGCCACACCCACGACGCGCTGCCCGAGCCGGTGATGGTCGGCAAGACGCTGGTGATCGCGTCGGGCTCGCACGGCAAGTTCGTCTCGCGCCTCGACCTCGACGTCTCGGGCGGGGAGGTGAAGGCCTGGGGCTACAAGCTGATCCCGGTCTTCGCCGACGCGATCGCGCCCGAGCCGACGATGGCCGCGAAGATCGCCGAGATCCGCGCGCCGCACGAGGCGGCGCTCGGCGAGGTGCTCGGGCGTACCGACGGGCTGCTCTACCGGCGCGGCAACTTCAACGGCACCTTCGACGACGTGATCTGCGAGGCGATGCTCGAGCAGCGCGACGCGGAGATCGCGCTCTCGCCGGGGTTCCGCTGGGGCGCGTCCGTGCTCCCGGGCGACGAGATCCGGATGGAGGACGTCACCAACGCCACGGCCATGACCTACCCGGCGACCTACCGGATGGGCATGACGGGCGCGCGCCTCAAGGAGGTGCTGGAGGACGTCGCCGACAACCTGTTCAACCCGGACCCCTACTACCAGCAGGGCGGCGACATGGTCCGCGTCGGCGGCCTCGCCTACGCCATCGACGTCTCCGCGCCGATGGGGTCGCGCATCTCGGACCTGACGTTGATTCGCACCGGCGAGCCGCTCGAGGCCGCACGGGAGTACGCCGTCGCCGGCTGGGCGAGCATCAACGAGGACACCGAGGGCCCGCCGATCTGGGACCTCGTCGCCGCTCACATCCGCGAGACGGGCACGATCGCGCCGAAGGAGACCGAGACGGTGCGGGTCACGGGCACCTGACGCCGAACGGGACCCGACGCCGACACGAGAAGACGATCATCACCGAGGGAACGAGACCGATGTCGAAGGACGAAGCCGGCAGGAACGGGCGAGCGGGGCCGGAAGCCTCGCGCCGGACCTTCCTGCGCGCGGGGCTCGCCGCGGGTGGCGCCGCGCTGATGGGCGGGCGCGCCGCCGCCGAGGCCGCCGCGGGCGACCCGCTGAACCTGCCGCCGAACGTGCCCGACTGGTCGCGCTATCTCGGCGACGGCGTCGCCGTGCGCGCCTATGGCCGGCCCTCCGAGCACGAGAGCCACGTGATCCGCCGCGACGTGGAATGGCTCACCGCCTCGCGGGAATCGTCGGTGAGCTTCACCCCGCTGCACGAGCTCGACGGGCCGATCACCCCCAACGGCCTGTGCTTCGAGCGCCACCATGGCGGCATCGCCGAGCTGAACCCGCAGGACTACCGGCTGATCCTGCACGGGCTCGTCGACAAGGAGCTGATATTCACGCTGGACGACATCAAGCGCATGCCGCGGGTCAACCGCGCTTATTTCGCCGAATGCGCGGCGAACTCGGGCATGGAGTGGCGCGGCGCGCAGCTCAACGGCTGCCAGTTCACCCACGGCATGATCCACAGCGTGATGTACACGGGCGTGCCGCTTCGTGTGCTGCTCGCCGAGGCCGGCGTGAAGCCGACCGGCAAGTGGCTGCTGCTCGAGGGCGCCGACGCCTCGGGCATGACCCGCTCGCTGCCGATGGAGAAGGCGCTCGACGACTGCCTCGTCGCCTATCGCATGAACGGCGAGATGCTGCGCCCGGAGAACGGCTACCCCGTGCGCATGGTCGTCCCCGGCTGGGAGGCGAACATGTGGGTGAAGTGGCTGCGCCGCATCGAGGTCGGCGATGAGCCCTGGTACCAGCGCGAGGAGACCTCGAAATACACCGACCTGCTCGAGGACGGCAGCGCGCGCAAGTTCACCTTCGTGATGGACGCCAAGTCCGTGATCACGAGCCCGAGCCCGCAGGCGCCGGTGAACCACGCGAGCGGCTTCACGGTCATCTCCGGCCTCGCCTGGTCGGGCCGCGGCAAGATCGCCGCCGTCGACATCTCGCTGGACGGCGGGCGCAACTGGCGGCGTGCGCGGCTCGACGGGCCGGTCTGGGGCAAGGCGCTGACGCGCTTCTACTACGAGCTCGACTGGGACGGCTCGCCGCTGCTCCTCCAGTCGCGCGCCGTCGACGAGACCGGGTACGTGCAGCCGACCAAGAACGAGCTGCGCGCCGTGCGCGGGCTCAACTCCATCTACCACAACAACGGTATCCAGACCTGGCACGTGATGGCCGGCGGGGAGGTCGAGAATGTCGAGGTTTCGTGAGATGCGCCCGCTCGCGCTGGCCGCGCTCCTCGCGGGGGCGAGCGTGCTGGCCACCGGCGCGCTCCTGCCGGCGCCGACGCAGGCGACGGAGACGACGGACGGCGCCTTCCCGGAGCTGCCGACCGGGCTCGACCTCGGGCGCGCGGCGAGGGCCGAGGAGATCGCCGGCTGGGACATCGACGTGCGCCCCGACGGGCTCGGCCTGCCGGAGGGCCGCGGCACGGCGCTCGAGGGCGAGGAGATCTACATCGTGCAGTGCGCCGTCTGCCACGGTGACTTCGGCGAGGGGGCCGGGCGCTGGCCGATGCTGTCGGGCGGCGCCGGCACGCTCGCGTCGCACGACCCGACGAAGACCGTCGGGTCTTACTGGCCCTACGCCTCGACGCTGATCGACTACATCAACCGCGCCATGCCCTACGGCAACGCGCAATCGCTCACGCCCGACGAGCTCTACGCGGTGACCGCCTACGTGCTGTGGCTCAACGACGTCATCCTCGACGACGAGCTCGAGCTCAGCCACGAGAACTATGCCGAGATCGAGCTCGAGAACCAGCCGAACTTCTTCCTCGACGATCGGGAGACGGCGGAGGCGCACTTCTGGAGGGAGCCCTGCATGGAGGGCTGCGCGGCGGGTGAGGCCGAGATCGTCATGCGCGCGCGCGCCCTGGACGTCACGCCCGAGCCGGGCCAGGGGCCGACCGTAGATTGATGCGCGGGGGTGAATCCGCCCCGCGCATCGGTGGTTTCGGGCTTGCTCCGCCCGCCGAGCTGATGGAAGCTGTGCCCATGCGTTCTACCGTCCCCCGCCTGATCGCACCGGTCGCGGCTCTCGCCGTGGCCGCATGGGTCGTGCCCGCGGCGCAGGCCCAGGATCTCGCCGGGGACGCGGAATACGGCGCCTTCCTCGCCGGCGAATGCGTGACCTGCCACCAGGAGAGCGGCGATTTCGACGGAATCCCGCCCATCGTCGGCTGGCCGGTGGAGAGCTTCGTGCACGTCATGCGCCTCTACCAGGAGGGCGCGCGCGACAACCAGGTCATGCGCACGATCGCGGGACGGTACGGCGACGAGGAGCTCGCGGCGCTGGCGGCCTATTTCGCCGAGCTGGGCCCTGGCGTCACCGAAAATACGAGGTAAGATGCATAATGTGTGAGTAACACACAGAAGTATGTGAAATATGGCTCGAGGGCCGTGCTGGGAGGATCCGACATGTCGTTCACCCGTCGAGGCGTCATCAAGGCCGGGGCCGTGGCGGCCGCCGCCGGCTCCGTGCCGTTCGGCCTGGCCGCACCCGCCATCGCCCAGGGAGCGCGCCCGCGCCTCGTGGTGATCGGCGGCGGGCCGGGCGGGGCCACGCGCGCCAAGTACGTCGCCCGCCATTCCGCAGGCGCCGTCCCGGTCCCGCTCGTGGAGCCGAAGGGAGCGTTTCGCCACCTGCTTCCACTCCAACCTCTATCTCGGCGACTTCAAGGGCTGGGACGAGATCAACCACGGCTACGAGCAGCTGACCGAGGCCTACGGCGTCGCGCACGTGCGCCAGACGGCGACCGCCGTCGACCGCGAGGCGAAGACCGTGCGCCTCGGCGACGGCTCGGACCTCGCCTACGACCACCTCGTGGTCGCGCCGGGCATCGACCTGATCTACGACTCGGTCGAGGGCTATTCGGAAGAGGTCGCCGAGACGCTGCCCCACGCCTGGCTCGCCGGCCCGCAGACGCAGCTCCTCAAGGCCCAGCTCGACGCGCTGGAGGACGGCGCGCAGATCGTGATGATCGCCCCGCCCAACCCCTATCGCTGCCCGCCCGGCCCCTACGAGCGCGTGTCGATGATGGCGCACGTCCTCAAGGCCAAGGGCCACACCCGCTCGCGCATCCTCATCCTCGACCCGAAGCCGAGCTTCTCCAAGCAGGCGCTCTTCTCCGCCGGCTGGCAGCGCTACTACACCGGCATGGTCGAGTGGCAGGATCCGAACATCCACGGTGGCATCGGCGCGGTGGACGCCGCGTCGATGACCGTGGAGACCGGGTTCGGACCCTACGACGCCGATCTCATCAACGTCATCCCGGCCCAGCGCGCCGGCGCCATCGCGGTTTCCGCGGGCCTGACGAACGAGACCGGCTATTGCCCGATCGTGGCTGAGACCATGCGCTCGGCGGTGGACGAGAGCATCACCGTGCTCGGCGACGCCACCATCGCCGGCGACATGCCGAAGTCCGGCTTCTCGGCCAATTCCCAGGCCAAGGTCGCGGCCAACGCCATTCGCGCCGCACTCACCGGCTCGCGCCAGTTCCCGGCGCGCTACGCCAACACCTGCTGGAGCCTCATCGCCGACGACGACGCGGTGAAGGTCGGCGGGCGCTACGAGCCCGCGGACGGCAAGATCACGGCGACCGAGACCTTCGTCTCCCAGCTCGACGAGGACGACGACCTGCGCCGCCAGACCCAGGCCGAGAACATCGGCTGGTACGAGGGCATCGCCGCGGACATCTTCGGATGAGGCGGGACGCCGAGATGGCCGATGACGCGCGTGCCGGCGGGACCACCCGCCGGACGCTGCTGGCCGCCGCCCCCGTCGTCGGGGCGGCGGCCGCGCTCGGGCTCCCCGAGAGCCTGCACCGCGGTCTCGCACCGGGCATGCGCCTCGCCCACGCCCGCGCCAGCGACACGCTGACGATCGGCGACATCCGCGTGCGGGTCGTCTCCGACGGGACCGTGGCACTGCCGGTCGCGTTCACCCTGCCGGAGACGGGCGCGGCCGACTTCGACGCGCTGTTTCGCGAGAACGGCGAGGAGCCGCCCCGCGAGTTCATCAACCAGACCAACGTCGTGCTGATCGAGACCGGCGACCGGCGCATCCTCGTCGACGCCGGCGCGGGGCCCACCTTCCAGGCGACCGCGGGTCGGCTGACGGACGCGCTCCTCGACATCGACGTCGCACCCGAGAGCGTCACCGACGTGGTCTTCACACACGGCCACGCCGACCATCTCTGGGGCGCCGTCGACGACTTCGAGGAAGGCCCGCGCTTCGTCGGCGCCCGCCACGTCATGGGTGAAGCCGAACACGCCTTCTGGACGGACCCGTCGACGCCGGAGACCGCACCCGACTGGCTCGTGGGCCTCGCGCTCGGCGCCGCGCGCGTGATAGGCACGCTCGGTGATTCGCTCGAGACGGCGCGTGCCGACGCGGAGCTCGCCCCCGGCGTGAGCTACGTCGCGACGCCGGGCCACACCCCGGGCCACATGTCGGTGCTCGTCGAGAGCGGCGGCGCGCAGCTCCTGATCGGCGGCGACGCGCTCACCAACGCGCTGATCTCCTTCCAGAAACCGGACTGGCCGCTGGGTACCGACCTCGATCGCGAGCGGGCGATCGCCACGCGCCTGGCGCTGCTCGACAGGCTCGCGACGGACCGCATCGGCCTCGTCGGCTTTCACCTTCCGTTCCCCGGGATCGGCTCCGTCGAAAGACGGGATGGCGCATTCATCTTCGCTTCAGGATAAGGCGCGCTATAAAGGCCAAGCTGGAACAGCTCCAAGCTCGACCCATCCGCCCCAAGAGAGGAAACCAGCCCATGCGTAAGATTGCCCTCATCGCCGCCTCGGTCCTGATGCTCGGCGGCATCGGCGCCGCCCAGGCCCAGGACGCCGCCGCCGGCGAGCGTGTCTTCAGGATGTGCAGCGCGTGCCACATGGTCGGCGAGAACGCCCAGAACCGGGTCGGCCCGCCGCTCAACGGCTTGTTCGGCCGTCCCGCCGGCTCGATCGAGGGCTACCGCTACTCGAGCGCCTACGACAGCCTCGACAAGGTCTGGGATCACGAGAACTTCGCCGTCTACATCAAGGACCCGCGCGGCGTGACTCCCGGCACGCGGATGACCTTCGCCGGCCTGCGCAACGATCAGCAGATCGCCGACCTGATCGCCTACCTCGATCAGTTCAACGCCGACGGCACCATGAAGTAGGGCCTTGGAAGCGAGGTCGTGACGGCGCCTCGCGGCGCCGCGCCGATCCGGTTTGCGACCCGAAATCGACGGCGGCGGGCCCCGGCCCGCCGCCGTTCGCCTGTCTACTCTGCGGCTTGCGAGCGGCGGGCGTCGACGTCCGAGAACTGCAGCCGGGCGAGGCGGGCGTAGAGGCCGCCGCGGGCGACGAGCCCGTCGTGATCCCCCTCCTCGACGATGCGCCCGGCGTCCATCACCAGGATGCGGTCGGCGGAGCGGACGGTGGCGAGGCGGTGGGCGATGACGAGGGTGGTTCGCCCCTCCATCAGCCGGTCGAGCGCCTCCTGCACCGCGTGCTCGCTCTCGGCGTCGAGCGCACTCGTGGCCTCGTCGAGGAGCAGGATCGGCGCGTCCTTGAGGATGGCGCGGGCGATGGCGATGCGCTGGCGCTGGCCGCCCGACAGCGTGACCCCGCGCTCGCCGACGAGCGTGGCGTAGCCCTCCGGCAGCGCCTCGACGAAGCTGTCGGCGCTCGCGAGCCGCGCGGCCTCGCGCACCTGCGCCTCGCTCGCGTCGGGCCGGCCGTAGCGAATGTTGTCGAGGACGCTGACGCCGAAGATCGTCGGCTCCTGCGGCACGAGCGCGAGCCGCCGGCGCAGGGCCACCGGATCCGCCTCGGTCACCGGCACGCCGTCGACGCTGACGCGCCCGGTCTCGGGGTCGTAGAAACGCAGGATCAGCTGCAGCACGGTGGACTTGCCGGAGCCGGACGGCCCGACCAGCGCCACGCGCTCGCCTGGCCTGAGCGCGAAGGACACGCCCTCGAGCGCCGGCGCCTCGGTGCGGGTGGGATAGTGGAAGCGCACGTCCTCGAAGGCGACCGATCCCACCGGCGGCTCGGGCAGCGCGCGCGGATGCTCGGGCGCCTTGACCGCGGGAAAGGCCTCGAGGATCTCGCCGAGCCGCTCGGCGGAGCCCGCCGCCTGCGCCAGCTCGCCGTAGACCTCGGAGAGCTGGCCCATGGCGGAGGCCGCGAACACGGCGTAGAGCACGAACTGGCCCAGCGTGCCGCCGGTCATCGTGCCCGCCAGCACCGCCTGCGCGCCGTACCAGAGCACGCCCACGACACTCGCCGAGACGAGGAAGATCGCAGCTCCCGTCAGCATCGAGCGGGCGCGAACCGAGATCCGCGCCGCGTCGTAGGCATCCTCCGCGGCCCGGGCGAAGCGCCGGGCGGTGTCGCGCTCCATGCCGAAGGCCTGCATCGTACGCACGGCGCCCACGGCCTCCGCGGCGAAGGCGGAGGCGTCGGCGAGCTTGTCCTGTGCGATGCGCGAGCGCCGACGCACCTTGCGCCCCGAGACGATGATCGGCACGACGATGAGCGGCAGCGCCACGAGCACCAGGGCGGAGAGCTTCGGGCTCGTCCAGATCATCAGGCCGACGGCGCCCACGAGCAGCACGACGTTGCGCAGCGCGATCGAGATCGAGGCGCCGAAGGCGGCCTTCACCTGCGTCGTGTCGGCGGTGAGCCGGGAGACCAGCTCGCCCGCGCGGCTCGCGTCGAAGAAGGCGGGGTCGAGGGTGGTGAGACGCTCGAACACGGCGGCCCGAACGTCGGCGACCACCCGCTCGCCCAGCGTGATCACGAAGTAGTAGCGCAGCGCCGAGCCGAGCGCGAGCAAGGCGACGACGACGAACAGCATGGCGAAATAGGCGCTGATCAGGTCGCCCTGCGCGTCCGAGAATCCGTAGTCGATGACGCGGCGCACCGCCAGCGGCACGGCGAGCGTCGCCACCGAGGCGACGACGAGCGCGGCGAGCGCCGCCGCGATCCGGCCCTTGTAGCGGGCCGCGAAGCCGACGAGCGGCCTGAGCGCGCTGAGGTTCGCGCGCCCCTCGCCGCTCTTCTCCAGCTTCCGCCCTGCGCGCCCGCTCTCGTCCGCCATGATGATCCCGTTGTCCCCGTGCTCCGCGACGCGCCGCCTCGCTTGAACTCGTCCCGCCGGTGAGGTATAGCCCCGCCATCCCAGTCACTGGCTCGACATAACGTCGCAAGCCGTCGTCGTCACGCGGGGCGCGCAGGCGACGGTGCGAGGAGGTCCAATCTATGCCCAAGGCCGCGACCAACCATCCGGATTACCACTTCATCACCGTCCAGATGACGGATGGGACGACGTACCAGACGCGTTCCACCTACGGCAAGGACGGCGACACGCTGCCGCTCGACATCGACCCCAAGACGCACCCGGCCTGGACCGGCGCGTCCCAGGCGCTGCTCGACCGCGGTGGCCGCGTCTCGCGCTTCAACAACCGCTTCGCCGGGATGTCCTTCGGCCGCAAGTGAGTTGCCGCGGGCCGGCGGCGTCGCCTCGGCCCGCCCTCCGAGATCGCCCGCGTCTCCAGTCACGCGTGCGCGCCCCGGCCGCCCTGCGGCCGGGGTTTTCGCGTTCGGGGCGGGGCGCGTGCCGCATGCCGGCCGCGCCGTGCCCCGCGTGCGCTTGCGCGGACACGAGGCGGCTGCTACCCGTTGCGCGTCCGGTCGCACGTCCTGCCGCGCGACGGGACGCGCCGGCTTAGCTCAGCTGGTAGAGCAACCGCCTTGTAAGCGGTAGGTCGTCGGTTCGAGTCCGACAGCCGGCACCACCTCCGCTCGTCGGAAGGGCGCGTCGATGCCGGATCGCGACCTCACCCCGGACCCCGACGGCCGCATCGCCCCCTCGGCCGCGCGCGTGCGCCGGCTCGTGGCGGCGCAGTTCCCCGAATACGCCCACCTCCCCGTCACCCCCGTCGCGCGCAGCGGCTGGGACAACCGCACCTTCCATCTCGGCGAGGAGCTCTCCGTGCGGCTGCCGAGCGCCGCGCGATACGCGGCGCAGGTGGAGAAGGAGCATCGCTGGCTGCCGGTCCTGGCGGGGGCGCTCGCCGTTCCCGTGGCGCGGCCGGTGGCGATGGGACGGCCGGGGGAGGGCTATCCCTATCCGTGGTCGATCCACCGCTGGCTCGCGGGCATGGCCGCCGAGGCGGCGCCGCCCGCCGACATGGTCCGCTTCGCGGAGGACCTCGCGGTCTTCCTGCGGGCGCTCCACCGGGTCGACACCGCCGGCGCGCCTGGGCCCGGGGAGCACAACTTCGTCCGCGGCGGGTCGCTCGCGGTCTACGACGGCGAGACACGGGCCGCCCTCGTGGCGCTGGGGGACGCCATCGACACCGATGCGGCGCTCGATCTCTGGCACCGCGCCCTGGCCTCGCGCTGCGAGCGCCCGCCGGTCTGGGTGCATGGCGACGTCTCCGCCGGCAACCTCCTCGTCGACGACGCGGGCCGCCTCGCCGGCGTGATCGACTTCGGCGCGATGGGTATCGGCGACCCCGCCTGCGACCTCGTGCCGGCCTGGACCGTCCTCGATGGTCCGGCGCGAGCCACCTTCCGCGAGGTGGTGGCACTCGACGACGAGACCTGGGTGCGGGCCAGAGGCTGGGCCTTGTGGAAGGCGGCGATCACGCGTTCCGGGCGCGGCCGGAGCGACCCTGCCGCCCGCGCGGCCGAGTCGGTGATCGAGGCAATCCTCCGCGATGCCCGGGCGGACTCCCGGGCGCACTGACGGCTACTCCCGATACAACCAGGCACGCCGCTCGAGCATCGGTTCTTGCCGACACGGCCACGCCTTCCGATTTCCGGTCGAGGTGGCGGCAGATGAGAATTGCATTCTCGACATTCATGTCGTGTTGTTTCGGATCAGAGGCAGGTTCTGATTGCTGCGTGAAGAATTAGGATTAAATCAGAAGATGCAATCTAGAGGACAAGCGTTAAGTTTCCACTTGCAAGCTTATCCAAATTCCACACTCCAGTAACGCGGATTTACTGAGCGCTTTCCGAGCCCGCGCGACGGAGGCGAATGTTTCCGTTAACCGCCCGAATCGAGTGTCTCGACGAGCCGACGATGGCTCGGCCGAGGCACGGACATGTACACACTGAAGATCCTCCACAAGCTGCTCATACCCGTCCTGATGCTGGCGGTCTTCGCGATCGGTTTGAGCTGGAACTCTCTCTCGGAGATGGGCGAGCAGAACGCGCTCACGCAGCGCGTCATCGCCAACGATGCGGAGAGCCTCTACCTCGCCGCCCGTGTCGCCGAGAACCTCACCCGCATCCAGTCGATCGCGATCGAGACGGCGAACACGACCGACCCGGCGCGGTTGCGGACGCTCGGCGCCGAGAGCGAGACGGAGATCGCCGACTTCCGGCGTCGCTTCGAGCGCCTGGTCGAACTCTACGTTTCCGAGAGCACGGACGCGATCGGCAGGAACCTGCCGCGCTATCTCGCTGCGGTCGAAGGCACGCGCGCGCATGCCGAAGCGGGTCGTGCCGAGGCCGCGCTCGCTCTCGCGGAGGGCGAGACGTCGGAGCTCTTCGACGCCATCGATGCCACGCTCGAGGCGGTCACCCGGACGCAGCGCCAGGATCTGGGGACCGTCGCCGCGGACGCCGAGGCGGACTTCGCGTCGACGTTCCGCTGGACACTCGTCGCGACGGCGGTGGGCCTCCTCGTCGTCGTGTCCCTGGCCGTCGGCCTCGTCCTCGTGCAGGTGAGCAACCCGCTGCGCCGGATGACGCAGACGATGAACCGCCTCGCCGAAGGCGATCTCGCCGCCGACGTCGCCGGCCAGGCGCGCACGGACGAGCTCGGCGACATGGCGCGCGCGGTCGAGGTGTTCAAGCGCAGCGGCATCGAGCGCGAGCGCCTCGCGGCGGAACGCGCTGCCGAGGAGGATGCAAAGCGCCGTCGTGCCGATCGCGTCGACGGCCTGATCGCGCATTTCGAGAGCGTGGCGCGCCAGGCCCTGGCGACCGTCGCATCCGCCTCGGGCCAGCTCGACGCATCCGCGGGCAGCATGAGCGCGGTCGCCGAGGAGGCGGAGCGCCAAGCCGCGGCGAGCGCCAGCGCCGCGACGCAGACAGCGAGCAACGTCCAGACCGTCGCAGCCGCGACGCAGGAGATGTCGGCCTCGCTGCAGGAAGTGGCGAGCCAGGTGAGCCGCTCGCGCGGCATCGCCATGCAGGCGGTGGAGCAGGCGCAGGGCACCCGGACGACGATGGATACGCTGTCGCGCACGGCGCAGAAGATCGGCGACGTCGTCGAGCTCATCCAGACGATCGCGGGCCAGACCAACCTCCTCGCACTCAACGCCACGATCGAGGCGGCGCGTGCCGGCGAGGCCGGCAAGGGCTTCGCCGTCGTCGCCGCGGAGGTGAAGGGGCTCGCCGACCAGACGGCGAAGGCGACGGACGAGATCGGGCAGCAGATCGCGGCGGTTCAGCAGGCGACGACCCAGGCCGGCGGCGCGATCGAGGCCGTGAGCGCGACGATCATGCAGATGAACGAGATCGCCTCGGCCATCGCCGCCGCCGTCGAGGAGCAGAACAGCGCCACCGGCGAAATCGCACGCAACGTCGACGAGGCGGCCCGCGGTACCGAGGAGGTCGCGTCCAACATCGCCGGGGTCTCGCAGGCCGCCACGAGCGCAGGCGCCGCCTCGGCTCAGGTGCTCCAGGCGGCGGGAGCCCTCAACACTCAGGCGACGAGCCTGAGCCGGGAGATCGAGACGTTCCTCGGCGGGATTCGCGCGGCCTGAAGCGTGCGCCCTGCGTCGGACGGAACGGGCCGGCCGCGAGCGCGCGGCCGGCCCGTCGTGCTGTGCCGAGAGAAAGCGAGAGCGAGAGACCGCGCCGGTCCGTGCCGACCCTAGTGCCTCAGCCCGCGCTCCTTCGTCAGCGCCGCGCGCAGCACGCGTCGGGCGGTGGCGGGCCCCAGCCGCTCGAACGTGGCGCGGGCGTCCTCGACGAGGACCTCCGGAAGCGCACGGCCGAGCTTGGCGTGCAGGAGATGGTGGACCGTCTTCCAGCGGAAGTCGCAGGCGCGGGCGATCACGAGGATCGGCGCGTAGGTCGAGGCGTGGAAGGCGCGGGCCACGAATTCGACGGGCACGCCCTGCAGGATGGCGATGACGCACAGGGCCTCCGCCGGCCGCCCGTCGAGCAGCGCGCCGAGCGCGTCGATCTCGGCGAGGCCGGTCTGGGCGGCGCGGTCCTGCATCGCCGCCATCGGCTCGGCGAACTGGCCGAGCAGCGTGCGCTTGTCGCCCTTCTCCGCGATCTCGTCGCCCACGCGCGCGACCAGTGCCTCGATGAGCTCGGGATCGGCGCCGGTCTCGACGGCGAGCGTGTCGCGCACGCGGGCTCGCGCCTTGGCGACGAGGGCGGTGATGCGCCCGGCGAAGGTGTCGTCCCGCGCGGCCAGGGCGCGCACCAGCGCGTCGTCCGTCTGCGCGCGCGCGACGAGGATCGCCGTGCCGTCGGCGGAGAAGGCGACGCCGGGATTGCCCGCGGCCGTCGCGACGACGCGTCGCCCACCGCGTTCGAGAAGAATGTCGGTGACGGGCTCCGCCACGTGCGGGCGCTTGGCGATCGCGCACAGATGATCCTGGCCCTTGGTGCGGGCGATGGCGAGGAGCGCGTCGAGATCCAGACGCGCCGAGCGCTCGAGGACCGGCCCCGCGACGCGGATCTCGTCGTCGGAGCCGAAGGCGAAGACCACCTTGCGCGGGGCGTTCGGGCAATCGGCGAAGCGCTCGGAGAGCGCCACGCGGACGCGGAACGTGATGTCGCCGACGAGCTTCTCCAGCACGTCGTCGAACAGCGCCACGTGCTCTTCGGACAGGCTGGGCCCACGTTCCAGGCAGAGCACCGCCACCCGCTCGCCCGCCCGCGACAGCAGCACGGACAGCGCGAGCAGCAGGATCGCCGCCCGGTCGGCCTTGGTCGGCAGGTCGGCGGCCGAGCGCCAGTTCATCGAAGGCGAGCGGTCGGCCCACAGCCAGACCGACTGCGCCGCCTCCCATTCGAGCTCGCGGATGTAGACCGACTGGGTCTTGGCGCTCTGGCGCCAGTCGATCCGGCCGACCGGATCGCCGGGCTGGTAGCCCCGGAACTGCCAGAAGCTCTCGCCGGTGCCGACCCGGCGACGCCCGTGGACGCCCTGGGCGACCGTGGCGGCCACGCGATCGGCCTCGACCAGCAGGGGCGGCAGGGTCGCCGACAGCGCCTCGGCCCGGCCGCGATGGCGGTCGGCGATGCCGGGCTCGTCGGCGGGGCG
>JBNPEA010000173.1:0-29854 GCA_051117315.1 Salinarimonas sp.
CGGGCTCACCCCCTGCAGGGCGAGCGACGGCGTCCACGGGCTGGTGCGATCGCTGGCGAGCGCCGGGCCGGTCGCCGGCGCGACCGTGCGGCTGGTGGCGCGCAACAACGAGATCCTGGGCGAGGACGCTACCGATTCGACGGGCCACGTGCGCTTCGATCCCGGCCTAGCCCGCGGCGTCGAGGGGCTCGGGGCCGGGATGGTCACCGCCGAGATCGGCGGCGATTACGGCTTCCTCGATCTCGGCCAGGCGCCCTTCGACCTCACCGATCGCGGCGTCGCCGGCCGGCCGCCGGCGGGGCCGCTCGAGGCGATGGTCTTCCCCGAGCGCGGCGTCTACCGCTCCGGCGAGGACGTTCACCTCACGGCCCTCTTGCGCGACGGCGAGGCGCAGGCTGTCGAGGCCGTGCCGCTGACCCTGGTCGTGCGCCGGCCCGACGGGCTCGAGCACGCCCGCATCGTCACCCGCGACGCCGGCGACGGCGGTCGCATCCACACGCTGACGCTGCTCGAGGATGCCATGCCCGGCACCTGGCGGGTGAGCGCCCACGTCGACCCGGAAGGCCCGGCGGTCGGCGAGGCCGTGTTCCTGGTCGAGGACTACGTGCCCGAGCGCATCGCCCTCGACCTCTCGCCGGCCGCGGACGCCGTGCCCGCCGGCGCGTCCGCCACGGTCGACATCGCCGCGCGCTACCTGTTCGGCGCGCCCGGCGCCGATCTCGCGATCTCGGGCGAGGTCTCGGTTTCCGCCGCCGACGCGAGCGCAGTGCCCGGCCTCGAGGGCTTCGTCGTCGGACTGTCCGACGAGCCGGTCGAGGGTGCGTACGCCGCATTGCCCGAGGACGGCCGCACCGGGCCGGACGGATCGGCCACGGTCGTCGTGCCGATCCCCGCGCCCGCCGCCGCGCGGCCGCTCGCGGCCGCGATCACCCTGCGAGTCGCCGAGCCCGGCGGGCGCGCCGTCGCCCGCACGCTCACCCTGCCGATCCTGCCCGACGCGCCGGTGATCGGCGTGCGACCGCTCGAGACCGACCTCGCCGAGGGCGACCTCGCCGCCTTCGACGTCGTCGCGGCGCGGCCGGACGGCTCGCGGCTCGCCGGCGAGGCCACCTGGTCGCTGCTGAAGGTCGAGCGCCGGTACCAATGGTACCAGAGCGGCGGCCGTTGGGGCTTCGAGCCGGTGACCACGACGGAGCGGATCGCGACCGGGACGGTGGCGCTGTCGCCGAACGCGCCGGCGCGGATCGAGGCGCCGGTCTCCTGGGGCACGCATCGGCTCGAGGTCGTCGCCGCGGATCCCGCGGTGCTGCCCACCAGCGTCACCTTCGACGTCGGATGGTCGGGGGACGCGACGGCCCGCGCGCCGGACCTGCTGCCGCTGACGCTCGACAGATCCGCCTACACGGCGGGAGACAGGCTCGTCGCCACGATCGACGCCGCCTTCGAGGGCACGGCGACGCTCGCGGTCGTCTCGGACCGCGTCCACGCGCTGGAGACGATCGCCGTCACGGGGGACGGCACGCGGGCGGAGCTCGTCGTCTCGCCGGAGTGGGGCGCGGGCGCCTATCTCGTCGCCATCGCCCACCGCCCGCTCGACGCAGCCGCGCGCCGCCAGCCCGGGCGCGCGATGGGGCTCGCCTGGTTCTCGGTGGACCGCGAGGCCCGCGACCTCGCCATGACGCTCTCGCCGCCGGCCGAAATCCGCCCGCGGGGCACGCTCACCGTGCCCGTGCGTCTCGACGGGCTCGCGCCGGGCGAGACGGCGCGGGTCGTCCTCGCCGCGGTCGACGTCGGCATCCTGGCGCTGACCGACTACCAGGCGCCGGACGCGACGGAGTTCTTTCTCGGCCAGAAGCGCCTCGGCGCCGAGGTGCGCGATCTCTACGGATACCTGATCGACGGCATGCAGGGCACTCGCGGCGCGATCCGCTCCGGCGGCGATTCCGCGCCCGCCGGCCTCGCCGCACCGCCGCCGGACCAGCCGCCGCTGGCGCTGCATTCGGGCATCGTCACCGTCGGTCCGGACGGGACCGTCGAGATCGACTTCGCCATTCCCGCCTTCAACGGCACGGTGCGGGTGATGGGCGTCGCCTGGTCCGCGGGCAAGGTGGGGGACGCCTCCGCCGACGTCCTCGTGCGCGACCCCGTCGTCGTCGCGGCGACGGCGCCGCGCTTCCTCAACGCCGGCGACGAGAGCCGGCTGCACGTGCGCCTCGACAACGTCGCCGGCGCCGCCGGGACGTATACGCTGGAGGCTTTGCCGCTCGGTTCGCTCGACATTCCCGTCGGCAGGCGCCTCGCCGAGGTGACGCTCGCGGAGAATGGACGCGCCGAGGCGACGTTCCCGCTCGCGGCGGATGTCCCCGGGGACGCGGGCGTGGCGATCACGCTCACCGGGCCGGACGGGCTCAGGCTGGCGCAGCAGATCGCCGTCCCCGTCGCGCCGGGCACCCAGGGCGTGGTGCGCCGGGAGATCGCCCGGCTCGCGCCCGGCGAGAGCCTGCGCGTCACGGACGACCTCCTCGCCGACATCCAGCCCGGCACCGGCCTCGTCGGCGTCGCGGTGACGCCGATCGGCCGGCTCGACCCGCCGGGCATGATCCAGGCCCTCGCCCGCTACCCCTACGGCTGCACGGAGCAGCTCGTCTCGCAGGCCCTGCCGCTGCTCTACGCGGAAAGCCTCGTCGGGCCCGAGGCGCTGGAACTGCCGCTGGACCGGGAGGAGACGATCCGCGACGTCGTCGCCCGAGTGCTCGGGCGCCAGACGCCCTCGGGCTCGTTCGGCCTGTGGTCGGCGCGGGGATACGACGATCTGTGGCTCACCGCCTATGCCGCGGACTTCCTCACCCGGGCGCGGGAGGAGGGGTTCGAGGCGCCGCAGGCGGCCCTCGACCGGGCGCTGGAGCGGCTGCGCAACCACGTCGCCAACACCACGGAGGTCGAGGGCGAGGAGGGCGCGGCACTGGCCTACGCCGCCTACGTCCTCGCCCGCAACGGCCGCCCGGTCATGGGCGACCTGCGCTATCTCGCCGATGCACGCATCGAGGCGTTCGAGACGCCGCTCGCCCGCGCCCAGATCGGCGCGGGGCTGGCGCTGCTCGGGGACACCGCCCGGGCGCAGGGTGCCTTCGCGGCCGCCGTGCGCGGCCTCGCCGAGGACGCGGCCCGCGAGCGCGGCTGGCGGGCGGATTACGGCTCGCGCCTGCGCGACGCCGCCGGGATCCTCGCCCTCGTCGGCGAGGCGGGCGTCGCCCGCGACGCCGTCAAGCGGCTCGCCTTCGTCATCGACGAGGAGAGCGCGGCCCATCCGTGGCTCTCGACGCAGGAGATGGCCTGGCTCGCGGTCGCCGCGCGCAGCATCGCCGAGGAGGCGCGCGGCATCGCGCTCGACGTCTCCGGCTCACCCCACGAGGGGCCGCTCTACGACGGCTTCGACGCCGCGGCGCTGGCCGGTGGGGGCATCGCGATCCGCAACACGGGGGCAGGCGGGGTCGAGGTAGCGCTCACCGTGACAGGCAACCCGATCGCCTCCGAGCCGCCGCTCGCGCAGGGCTACGAGGTCACGAGCAGCTACTACGACCTCGAGGGCAATCCGGTCGATCCGGCCGAGGTCGTGCAGAACACCCGCCTCGTCGCCGTGCTGGAGGTGACGGAGACCGCGGGCCTCGCGGGGCGGCTCCTCGTCGTCGATCGCCTGCCGGCGGGCTTCGAGATCGACAATCCCGCCCTCGTCGACGGGAGCGACGTCGCGGCGCTGCCGTGGCTCGTGGAGGAGCGCGTCCCCGACAGGGTCGAGTTCCGCGACGATCGCTTCGTCGCGGCCTTCGATTCGCTCGGCAGCGCGATCGGCACGCTGCGGCTCGCCTACATGGTGCGCGCGGTGGCGCCCGGCACCTACCTGCACCCGCCGGCGAGCGCCGAGGACATGTATCGTCCCGAGCGCTTCGGCCGCACGGGCGCGGGCACGGTGATGGTCGTCCCGGCGCGCTGAGGGGAGGGGAGGCCGTGGGCTTTCGGCTTCGCCGACCAGGGCGGCGCCTCCTGGCGGGAGCGCTTCTCGTCGTGGCGCTCGCCGTCGGCTTGGCGAGCGGCGCGGGCATCCTCGCCTACCGGCAGCTCGCCGACTCCCTCGGTCCGCTCGATCTCGCGCCGGCGCAGGCTCGCTCGGTCCTGGTCCTCGACAGGGAGGGTGCGCTGCTGCGCCCGTACGCGACGCCGGAGGGTCGCTGGCGGCTGCCGGTGGGCGTCGCCGACGTCGACCCGACCTACCTCGCCATGCTCCTCGCCTACGAGGACGCGCGCTTCCGCGAGCACGGCGGCGTCGATCCGCGGGCGCTGGTCCGGGCCGCGGGGCAGCTCGTCGCGAACGGCGAGATCGTCTCGGGCGGCTCGACCTTGACGATGCAGGTCGCCCGCCTGGTGGAGCCGCGGGCGGAGCGCAGCCTCGCGGCGAAGCTGCGCCAGATCGTGCGTGCGCGCGATCTCGAGGTCGCTCTCGGCAAGGACGAGATCCTCGGCCTCTACCTCTCGCTCGCGCCCTACGGGGGCAACCTCGAAGGCGTCCGCGCCGCGAGCCTCGCCTATTTCGGGCGCGAGCCCAAGCGCCTCTCGCACGCCGAGGCCGCGCTCCTCGTGGCGCTGCCGCAGAGCCCCGAGACCCGCCGCCCGGACCGCTTCCCCGACGCCGCCCGCGCCGCGCGCGAGCGCGTCCTCGACCGGGCCCTGGCCCGCGGCGTCATCACCGCCCGCGAGCGGGAGGCGGCGGCGCGCGAGCCCGTGCCGGGCGCGCGCATCGCGTTCCCCATGCGCGCCGCCCACGCGGCGGACTCGGCCCTCGCGGCGCGGCCCGATGTCGAGGTCCATCGCCTCACCATCGACGGCGGGCTCCAGGCCGCGCTCGAGTCCCTCGTCGCACGCCGGGTGGCGCGGCTCGGCCCCGGGCTCTCCGCCGCGATGCTGGTGATCGACAATTCCACGGGCGAGGTCCTCGCCCATGTCGGCTCGGCCGGCTATCTCGACCACGCCCGGCGCGGGCCGATCGACATGACGCGGGCGGTGCGCTCGCCCGGCTCGGCGCTCAAGCCCTTCATCTACGCGCTCGCCTTCGAGACCGGCCTCGCCCATCCCGAGACGATCCTGGAGGATCGGCCGGTGCGCTATGGCGTCTACGCGCCGGAGAACTTCGATCTCGGCTACCAGGGCGCCGTCACCGCGCGGCGGGCGCTGCAGGAATCGCTGAACGTGCCGGCGGTGGCGCTGCTCTCGGCGCTGGGACCGGCTCGCTTCGTGGCGCGGCTGCGCCAGTCCGGAGCGCGGGTCGTGGTGCCGCGCGAGACCGCTCCGGGCCTCGCGGTGGGGCTCGGCGGGCTCGGCATCACGCTCGAGGACGTCGCGCGGCTCTATTCCGGCCTCGCCCGCGACCGCGGTGCGCCGACGCTCGCGACGCGGCTCGGTGAGGCCCCCGACGCGCCGGCGCCCGCGATGCCCGTGGCGGACCCGGTCGCCGCCTGGTACGTCTTCGACGTGCTGCGCGGCGCGCCGGCGCCAGAGGGCGCGCTGGGCGGACGCATCGCCTACAAGACCGGGACCTCCTACGGCTTTCGCGACGCGTGGGCGATCGGCTTCGATCGCGCCCTCACCGTCGCCGTCTGGGTCGGGCGGGCGGACGGGGGTGCGACGCCGGGGCTCACCGGCCGCAACGCGGCGGCACCGCTCCTCTTCGACGCCTTCGCCCGCACCGGGCGCGCGCCGCAGGCGCTGCCGGTGCCGCCGCACGCCCTCGTCGCGGGGACCGCCGACCTGCCGCCGCCACTGCGCCACATCCGCCGCGACCGGCCCAAGACCATCGCGGCGACCGCCGTCGCGCGCCTGGCCATCGCCTTCCCGCCGGACGGGGCGCGCGTCGATCTCGGCCTCGTCGACACCGATGGCGCGCGCGAGACGCGCCTCGCGCTCAAGGCGCAGGGCGGTGCGCTGCCGCTGACCTGGCTCGTCGACGGCGTGCCGGTGGGTGCCGCGAGCCTCAGGCGCGAGGTCGCCTGGCGGCCCGACGGCGCCGGCTTCGCGCGCATCACCGTGATCGACGCGACCGGTGAGACGGACACCGTCTCGGTGCGGCTGGAGTGAGACGCACCATCATGTGGTATCCTAGTGCGATCTATGTGGTATTCTGATAGGAGACGGCGAAGCCCTTGCTCGACAAGGGTTCGCGCCGTCCGTTTTCGCGCGAGGGGGCTTGACCACCGCCCGTTTCGCGCCTAGAGACGGCCCACCTGCCGCCGGGTTCGCCCGGCGGCTTCTCGTTTCTCACGGGCCGACCGGCCCCCGACAGGGATCCAGCGCGATGAAGACCTTTTCGCTGAAGCCCGCCGACGTCGAGAAGAAGTGGGTCGTGATCGATGCGAACGGGCTCGTCGTGGGCCGCCTCGCGTCGATCGTGGCGATGCGCCTGCGCGGCAAGCACAAGCCCGCGTACACGCCCCACGTCGATTGCGGCGACAACGTCATCGTCATCAATGCCGACAAGGTGAAGTTCACCGGCCGCAAGCGCGAGCAGAAGGTGTACTATCATCACACCGGGCATCCGGGCGGCATCAAGGAGCGCACCGCGCGCTCCATCCTCGAGGGCCGCTTCCCGGAGCGCGTCGTCGAGAAGGCCGTGGAGCGCATGCTCCCGCGCGGCCCGCTCTTCCGCAAGATCATGGGCAACCTGCGGGTCTACCCGGGCACGGAGCATCCGCACGAGGCGCAGCAGCCCGAGGCGCTCGACGTCGCGGCGATGAACTCCAAGAACGTGAGGATCTGACGATGGCGACCCTGCAGTCCCTCTCCGATCTCGGCCAGGCGCAGACCACGACGCCCGCCGAGGAGCGTCCGGTCCACGTCCAGAAGCTCGACCCCTACGGCCGCGCCTACGCCACCGGCAAGCGCAAGGACGCCATCGCCCGCGTCTGGATCCGCCCCGGCACCGGCAAGATCACCGTCAACGACCGCACGCTCGAGGTCTACTTCGCGCGGCCGGTCCTGCGGATGATCCTCAACCAGCCGCTCCAGCTGACCGGCCGTGTCGACCAGTACGACATCACGGTCACCGTCGCCGGCGGCGGCCTCTCGGGCCAGGCGGGCGCGGTGCGCCACGGCCTGTCGAAGGCGCTGACCCACTACGAGCCGGAGCTGCGCGGTGTGCTCAAGAAGAACGGCTTCCTGACGCGCGACTCCCGCACGGTCGAGCGCAAGAAGTACGGCAAGGCCAAGGCCCGCCGGTCGTTCCAGTTCTCGAAGCGCTGATCGTCCGGCCGCTTCGGCCTGCGATGGCACGGGAAAGGCGGTCCTCCGGGGCCGCCTTTTTCGCGTTCGGGGCAAGCGAGCCGCCTGCTGCGCTTGCCGAGCCGCCGCATCGTCCTTATTCTCTCCTCACGAGGGAAGGATATCCGATGGCGGCGGTTCTGTCCGTGAACGAGGTGGCGGCGCTCGCCGGCACGCCCAGGAGCGTCGTCGAGAAGGCGCTGGAGCAGCGCGCCCTCGGCGCCGAGCGGCGGCGCGCGCAGACCGAGCGCCTCCTGCCCATCCACTCTGTCGCGATCGCGGCGACGTTCAAGTCGCTCGGGCGGCGCTTGACGGTCGCCGACAAGCGCCGCGTGTCCAGCATCGTGCAGGCGGCCGACATCGGCGGGATCCGGGACTGCCGCGTCGAGATCGCGCCGGCGCTCACCGTGGACGTTGGTGCCATCGCGCAGGACGCTGTCGAGCGGGCGATCCGCTACGCGCGCGACCGCGACGCCTATATCGAACGGGTCGACGGTGTCATGGGCGGGCGGCCGGTGATCAAGGGCACACGCATCACGGCGAGTGCTGTGCACGGCCGCCTGGCCGGCGGCGACACGATCGAGGACCTGCTCGAGGATTATCCGCTCATTCCGCGCGAGGCGTTCGAGGCCGCGCACCTCTACGCGATGACGCATCCGAGCGTGGGTCGTCCCGCGTCCCGTCGCCATCCCGCGTGAGGTTTCTCATCGACGAGTGCCTGTCGCCGAGCTTTGTCCGGCGCCGCGTCGATGCGGGGCACGATGCGGTGCACCCGCTCCACATCGGCAGGCTCGGCGACCCGGACCATCTGGTTCTGCGCAGCGCGATCGAGTCCGATCGGATCCTCGTCACCGAGAACGAGCGCGCCTTCCGACGCCTCCTGCGTTCGGTCGAGCTCCATCCGGGACTGATCATCGTCCCCAACGTCTCGCGCGACGAAGGCTGGCGGCTTCTCCTGCTGGCGTTGACGGCCCTGCTGGAGCGCGACGATGCGCGCCCCGAGGATGGAATGGTGAGCCGAATCCTCATCGTCACCCGTGACGGGCGGGCGACCTTCGAGGGTCTTCCGTAGGCTCAGCCCCGTCCCAGCATCCGCACCGCCCCCATCGCCGCCACCCCGCCCAGCGCCAGCACCGCCGTGCCCACCGCGAACAGCGGCAGGTGGGAGCCGCTCGTCGCGAACAGGGCCGAGAGCGCGTAGGCGCCCGCCGCCTGGGCGACGGCGAAGGCGATCGTCATCGTGCCGAACAGCCGCGCCTGGGCGGGGCCGTCGGCGAGGCTCGCGGTGAGGCCGGCGGCGAGCGCGACCATGCCGGGCGTGAGGGCGCCCACGACGAGCGCTGAGAGCCAGAGCATCGCCTGGCTCGTCGAGACGAGCGGCAGCGCCACGGCGGCGGACTTCGCGAACAGCGCCGCGACGAAGGCCGCGCCGACCCCGATCCGGGTCGCGACGAGCCCGCAGAGCGGTGCGCCGACGAGGGCGCCGATCCCGAAGATCGTCCAGGCGAAGCCGCCCGCGGCCTCGCCGCGGCCGAGGCCGCGGGCGACGAAGTCCGACAGGAAGAGGGTGTGCGGGATGAAGCCCGTCCCGTCCGTCGCGTAGGCGAGCACCAGGAGCGCGAGCGCGACCGGCGCGCGCTTCGGCATCGGGCCCGCCGCGGGAGCCGCCGCGCCGTCGGGCCAGCGGGTCCAGGCGATCGCGGTGAGCGCGAGCGCCATCGCCGCGAGCGCGAGCCACGTGGCGACGAGGCCGAGCCCGGCGAGCGCCGGCAGCAGCGCGCCCGACAGCATCACGCCGATGCCCACGCCGGCGAAGACGTAGCCCGAGACGCGGCTCTTCGCCTGCGGCGGCGTGCGGGCCAGAACGGCCGAGGGGCCGAGCACCATGATCAGGCCTCCGGCCACCCCGGCGAGGAAGCGGAAGACGGAGAGCCAGGCTGCGCCCCAGGGCGCGGCGCAGGCGGCGAGAGAGAGGCTGGCGAGCACGAGGGCGGCGTTGAGGATCGCACCGCGCTGGCGCCGCGCCGCGAGCGCCTGCGCCGCGAGCGCGCCGACGAGGTAGCCCGCCAGGTTCGCCGCACCCGCGAAGGCGCCCTGCGGGGCGCTCACCCAGCCGCGCTCGACGAGGAGCGGGAGCAGCGGCGTGTAGGCGAAGCGCGCGAAGCCGATCCCCACCACGACGGCGAGCAGCGCCGGCAGCCACGGCGCGAGGCGCCGGCCGGCGGGTGCGTCGCGCGCCGCGTTGCGCTTTCCCATGAGGGTCCTCCGGCTGCCGTCGGACCCAGGCCTAGGGCCGCACTGGCGCGCCGGCAAGCCGTGCCGGAGCGGGGCGGGCATGTGCGGCGCGGATGCCCGCGACCGCGCGACCGGCTCGCCCGGGGCTTGCCCGTCGGGCCGATGTGTGTTCGAACTTCGCGGAAAGCGCGGCGCTCGGCAGGAGGCGTCTCGCGGGAGGCCGTCGCCCTTGCCCGCAGCTCGGATCGGTCGGAACGGCCCATGACGGCGCCTCAGGTCATGATCCTGGCGATCATCGTGGTCGCCATGGGCCTTTTCCTGTGGGGGCGATGGCGGCACGACCTCGTCGCCGTCGCGGCGCTCATCGCCTGCGTGCTCGTCGGACTGGTGCCGGCGAACGCCGCCTTCTCCGGCTTCGGGCATCCGGCCGTGATCACGGTCGCCGCCGTGCTCGTCCTCAGCCACGGGCTCGCCGCGAGCGGCGCCATCGATCGCGTCGTGCGCCGCGTGCTGCACGAACGCGCGGGGGCCTGGACGATCGTGCTGATCATGTGCGGTCTCACGGCCTTCCTGTCCGCCTTCATGAACAACATCGGCGCGCTCGCCCTCATGATGCCGGCCGCGCTCGCCGCCGCCCGCCGGGCTGCGGTGGCGCCCGGGCAGATCCTGATGCCCTTGTCCTTCGCCTCGATCCTGGGGGGCATGACGACGCTGATCGGCACGCCGCCCAACCTGATCGTCGCCGGCTTCCGGGCGGACGCCACCGGCACGCCCTTCGGCATGTTCGACTTCGCCCCCGTCGGCGTCGCGGTCGCGGGGGCGGGCGTGCTCCTCGTCGTGGTGGGCTCGCGCTTCCTGGTGCCAGACCGGCCCCGCGGCGCCGGACAGAATTTCGACATCGGCGCCTATCTCACCGAGGCGCGGGTGCCGGCCCGGGCGCGTGCCGTGGGCATGACGCTCAAGGAGGTCGAGGAGACGCTCGCCGCGGCGGAGGCGCAGGTCGTCGGGCTCGTGCGCGACAACGCCAGGATCCCCGCGCCGCAGAACTGGCGCAGCCTGCGCGAGGACGACATCCTCGTGATCGAGGCGGATTCGAAGAACCTGGCGCAGGCGCTGGCGAAGCTCGGGCTCGCGCTCGAGGAGGACAAGCGCACCGGCATCCGCGCGCTCGAGTCCGAGCACACGGTGATGGCGGAGGTGGTGGTGCGCCCCGGCTCGCCGCTGATCGGGCGCACGGCGCAGCACCTGAAGCTGCGCTCGCGCCACGCGATCAACCTCCTCGCCATTTCCCGCCAGGGGCGGCGCTCGATCTCGCGGCTGCGGCAGACCCGGCTCGCCCCGGGTGACGTGCTGCTGCTGCAGGGCACGCCCGAGACGCTCGCCGACTTCTCCGCCCATTTCGACTGCGTGCCGCTGGCCGAGCGCTCGCTGCGCTTCCCTGCAAAGCGGGACGCCTGGCTCGCCACGGGCATCATGGCCACCGCGGTGGCGGCGACGGCGGTGGGCGTGCTGCCCGCCGAGATCGCCTTCACCCTCGCCGCGCTCGCCTTCGTGCTGGGCTCGATCGTGCCGACACGCGAGCTCTACACCGCCGTCGAGTGGCCGGTTATCGTGCTGCTCGGCGCGTTGATCCCGGTCGCCGGCGCCGTCGCCTCCACGGGCGCGGCGGACGCGCTGGCCCGGGGCATGATGTCGCTGCTCGGCGACGGCAGCCCCGTCCTCGTGCTGGTCGGGCTCATGGTGATGACCATGTGCCTCACCGATTTCATGAACAACGCGGCGACCGCGACCGTTATGTGCCCGATCGCCATCGGGATCGCGGGCGTGATGGGCACGAACCCGGACCCGTTCCTGATGGCGGTGGCGATCGGGTCGTCGTGCGCGTTCCTGACCCCGATCGGCCACCAGAACAACACGTTGATCCTCGGCCCCGGCGGCTTCCGTTTCGGAGACTACTGGAGGCTGGGGCTGCCGCTCGAGATCGTCGTCCTGTGCGTGGGAATCCCGATGATCCTCGTGGTCTGGCCGCTCTAGGATCGCATCTGCACCCCGCCGGCACGCCGGCGATCGAGGAGAGACCCCTTCGTGACCGAAGATGCCGGCGACAAGACCCTGCCGAGCCCGCGTGAGCCTGCGCGCGAGTCGACCGCGGCCCCGAGCGTCAAGCGCGCGGCCGCCAAGGCCTCGAACGCCCGCTCGGCCAAGGCCCGGGAGCGGGCGGAGACCAAGCCCAAGCTGTTCGTGCGCCCCGCGCTCCTCAAGGACGTGCGCGCGATCCAGGCCCTGTGCCGGCGCGCCTATCCCGACATGGAGCCCTATGCGCAGGCGCAGCTGCGCGGCCAGATCCAGATGTTCCCGGAAGGCCAGTTCGTCGCCATCTACCAGGACGAGCTCGTCGGCTATGCCGCGACCTTCCTCATCGACGAGAAGACCGCGCTCGCCCCGCACGACTGGAAGACCATCACCGGCAACGGCTTCGCCTCGCGCCACGACGACGACGGCGACATCCTCTACGGCTTCGAGGTGATGGTCGACCCGAAGCACAGGGGCTTGCGGATCGGCCAGCGCCTCTACAACGAGCGCAAGCGCCTCGCCATCGACCTGAAGCTGAAGGGCATCGTCTTCGCCGGGCGCATGCCGGGCTACGCCAAGGCGAAGCGCCGCAAGCAGGTCGCGTCCGCGCAGGAATACCTCGAGGCCGTGGTCGAGCAGGGCCTGCGCGATCCGGTGATCTCCTTCCAGATGCGCAACGGCTTCGAGCCCCTGCGGGTGCTCAACGACTACCTGCCGATCGACCAGGAGAGCCGCGGCAACGCCGTCCACCTGGTCTGGTGGAACCCGGCGGTGGCGCCGGACCCCGCCGCGCGCCACGCCAAGCAGCGACGCCGGCCGCAGTCGACCGTGCGCGTGGCCTGCATCCAGTACCAGCAGCGAAAGGTGGAATCCTTCCAGGAATTCGCCGACCAGGTGGAGTACTTCGTCGACGCCGTTGCGGACTACAAGTCGGACTTCTGCGTCTTTCCGGAGCTGTTCACGCTCCAGCTGCTGTCGATCGAGAACGAGAGCACGCCGCCGGACAAGGCCATCGCCCAGCTGTCGAAGTACACCGAGCGGCTGAAGGAGATGCTCTCGCGGCTGGCGGTGCACTACAACATCAACATCATCGGCGGCTCGCATCCGACGCGCGACGAGGACGGCGACATCATCAACGTCTGCTACGTCTGCCTGCGAGACGGCTCGATCCACGCCCGCGCCAAGATCCATCCGACGCCCAACGAGCGCTATTGGTGGTCCATCGTCGGGGCGGACGAGGCCGACACGATCATGACCGATTGCGGGCCGATCGGGGTGATGATCTGCTACGACAGCGAGTTTCCCGAGCTGGCGCGGCACCTCGTGGACCAGGGCGCGCAGATCCTGTTCGTCCCGTTCTGCACGGACGAGCGCAAGTCCTACCTCAGGGTGCGCTACTGCTGCCAGGCGCGGGCGGTGGAGAACCAGGTCTACCTCGCGCTCGCGGGGAACGTCGGAAACCTGCCGAACGTCGAGAACATGGACATCCAGTACGCGCAGAGCTGCATCCTGACGCCCTGCGACTTCCCCTTCGACCGTGACGGCATCGCCGCCGACACGACGCCGAACTCGGAGATGGTCGCCATCGCCGACCTGAACCTCGACACGCTGCGCCAGGCTCGCCTCAACGGCACGGTGCAGAACCTACGCGACCGGCGGTTCGACCTCTACTCGGTGCAGTGGCGCAAGGAGAAGAGCCGGTAGGGAAAGGGCATCCGTGATCGCGCGAGCTTCTCCGCGCGGCCTCGCCCGCGTAACCGAGCCGCGTGTCCCCTTCGTCCCGAGCAGAAGCCGTCATGTCCCACCCGACCCTCGATGAGCCCACCGCGTCGTTCGCACCCGATGCCCCCGCCGAGCGTGACTGGCACGCGCTCGACGCGGCGGAGACGCTGGAGCGGCTCGACGTATCCTCCCAGGGCCTGACCGACGCCGAGGCCGTGCGGCGTCTCGCGGCGCACGGACCGAACCGGCTTCCGGCGCCCAAGACGCGCGGGCCGCTGCGGCGGCTGTTCGACCAGGCCAATTCCGTCCTGATCTGGATCCTGCTCGTCTCGGCGTTGGTCACGGCGCTGCTCGGCCATTGGATCGACACCGCGGTGATCGTCGCCGTTGTCGCGGCCAATGTCGGCATCGGCTTCGTGCAGGAGGGGCGGGCCGAGCAGGCGCTCGACGCGATCCGCGGGCTGCTCGCGCCGCAGGCCGCGGCCTTGCGGGAGGGACGCCGCGTGGGCGTGCCCGGCGAGGACCTCGTTCCGGGCGACATCGTGCTGATCGAGGCCGGCGACCGGGTGCCGGCGGATCTGCGGGTCGTCGAGGCGCGCAACCTCAGGATCGAGGAGGCGGCGCTCACGGGCGAGAGCGTGCCGGCCGAGAAGGGGGTGCGTCCCGTCGCCGCCGACGCGCAGCTCGGGGACCGGTTCTCGATGGCCTATTCCGGCACCATGGTGACCGCGGGCTCCGGCCGGGGCGTCGTCGTCGCCACCGGATCCGGCACGGAGATCGGACGCATCTCCGGCCTGCTCGCAGGCGTCGCGGAGTTGATGACGCCGCTGCTCCGGCAGATCGACGGGTTCGCCCGCATGCTCGCCGTCGTCATCGTCGGCGTGGCCTTCGGCGTTCTCGCCTTCGGATACTTCGTGCGCGGCTACGCGTTCGACGAGCTGTTCATCGCGGTGGTCGGGCTGATGGTCGCGGCGATGCCCGAAGGCCTGCCGGCGCTTCTCACCATCACGCTGGCCATCGGCGTGCAGGGCATGGCGCGGCGTAAGGCCGTGGTGCGCCGCATGCCGGCGATCGAGACGCTGGGCGCCGTGTCGGTGATCTGCTCCGACAAGACCGGCACGCTCACCCGCAACGAGATGATGGTCGCGACCGTCGCGACCGGCGCGACGCGCTACGCCGTCTCCGGCGAGGGCTATGCGCCCGAGGGCGGCTTCTCCCGTGACGGCGAGGCCGTCGAGCCCGGGGACGCGCCGCTCCTCGTCGATCTCGCCCGCGCCGCGCTCCTGTGCAACGACGCGGCGCTGACGCGGACCGAGCACGGATGGCGCGTGGAGGGTGACCCGATGGAGGGCGCCCTCGTGGCGCTGGCCGCCAAGGCCGGCTTCGATCCGCGGGCGGAGCGCGGCTCGTGGACGCGGCTCGACGCCATCCCCTTCGACGCCCAGCACCGGTTCATGGCGACGCTGGACCGGCCGGTCGAGGCCGAGCACGGCGCCTACGTCTTCGTCAAGGGCGCACCCGAGCGCCTCTTCACCATGTGCGCCCTCGCCCGCGGACCCGACGGCCGCGACGTCCCCCTCGACCGTGCCGCCTGGCACGTGGCGATCGAGGAGATCGCTGCGCGCGGGCAGCGCGTCCTCGCGCTGGCCGGGCGGCCGGCGGGGGAGGGCGAGGACATGCTCGACTTCGAGGACGTCGGCACGGGGCTCGTGCTGATGGGCCTCGTCGGGCTCATCGATCCGCCGCGGGAAGAGGCCGTGGCCGCGGTGGCGGAGTGCCACTCCGCCGGCATCGACGTGAAGATGATCACCGGAGACCACGCGGCGACGGCCTCTGCCATCGCCCGGGCGCTGGGGCTCTCGAACCCCGACGACGTGCTCACCGGCCGCGACCTCGACGGCCTCGACGACGCCACGCTGGCGCGGCGGGTGCGCGAGGTCGACGTCTTCGCCCGCACCAGTCCCGAGCACAAGATCCGCCTCGTCTCGGCGCTGCAGGCGCAGGGCCTCGTCGTCGCCATGACCGGCGACGGCGTCAACGACGCGCCGGCGCTCAAGCGCGCCGACGTCGGCGTCGCCATGGGCCGCAAGGGGTCCGAGGCGGCGAAGGAGGCCGCCGACGTGGTGCTGCTCGACGACAACTTCGCCACGCTGGAGGCGGCGGTGCGGGCCGGGCGTACCGTCTACGACAACCTGCGAAAGGGCATCGCCTTCCTGCTGCCGATCAACGGCGGCGAGTCGGCGAGCCTGATCATCGCGCTGCTGGCCGGGCTCACGCTGCCGATCATGGCGGTGCAGATCCTGTGGGTGAACATGGTCTCGTCGGTCATCCTCGGCACCAGCCTCGCCTTCGAGCCGTCCGAGCCGGGCGTGATGCGCCGGCGCCCGCGCGATCCGGCGCGCCGCATCCTCGACGCCTTCCTGGTCTGGCGGGTGATCTTCGTCTCGGCGCTGTTCACGATCGGCATCTTCGGCGCCTATCGCTGGGGTCTCGCGCAGGGCCACGAGCCCGAGGCGGCGCGCACCATCGCGGTGAACGCGCTCGTGGCCATGGAGATCTTCTACCTCTTCGCCGTGCGCTACCTCGACAGCCCCTCGATGACGCTGCGCGGCGCGCTGGGCACGCCCGCGGTGCTGATCGTCGTCGCGACGGTGACGGCGCTGCAGCTCGTCTTCACCTACGCGCCGTTCATGAACGCGGTGTTCGACTCGCGCCCCCTCGGGATCGCCGAGATGGGCGTGGCGCTCGTGGCCGGCGTGGGCGTGCTGGTGATGCTGGAGGCGGAGAAGCTGGCGCGGCGCGTGCTCATGCGCGTCCGCGGTAGCGGCTGACGCCACCGCCGTCTCCGGGCGGCCGAACCGCGGCGCCCGTCAGGCGCCGCCGGTCTCCTTGGCGAGCGCGATCGCCTCCTCGAGCACGGTCTCGTCGCCGATCTGGTTGGCCAGGATCAGGACGAGGCGTGTGTTGAGGGCGGCGCTCTCCTCGTCGGAGAGGCCGCGATGCGCGTCGATCAGGGCACGGTAGGCGCGGTCCGGATCGGGCAGGCGGGAACGGGTGTCGAGGCCCTCGGTCTCGGCGGTCATCGAACGTCTCCGGTCATGCGCCGCGCGGCGGCGGCGATGCGGTCCGCATCCGCGTGGCGGAAGCGGGCGGCGAGATGCTGGTCGGGACGCACGAGCCAGGTGGCGCCGGGCACCGCGTCGAAGCGCTCGGCGAAGCGCCCCTCGACGTCGATCAGGTCGGCACCGACGACGATGCGCCGCACGCCGTCGGGCGCGGGGGCCGGGGGCGGGCCGTCGCCGAGGACGAGCTCCACCGCGTCGCCGCCGACCGCGTCGAGCAGCCAGATCGGCTCGCCCGCCGGCGTCGCCATCGGCGCGTCGGGAAGCGGCGCGCCGAGGCGGGCCGAGCCGCCCCAGGGCTCGGCGTCGGGCGTCGAGAGCGGGCTGTCGCGGGAGGTGGTCGGCGTCGACAGCCGGCCGGAATTCACCATGCGCTTGCCGAAGTCGGTCTCGCGCGCGAGCGCCAGCGCCGCGTCGCGAAAGCGCATCTCCTGGGGCGTACGCGGGGCGATGAAGTCGGTCGCGCGGGTCGAGTGCCCGATGTTCTCGTCCGCGGCTGCGACCCGCTCGACGGCGTAGGTCTCGATCAGCGAGGCGGGCGAGCGGCCCTGGATCACGCGGGCGAGCTTCCAGGCGAGGTTCTCCGCGTCCTGGATGCCGGAATTGGCGCCACGCGCGCCGAAGGGCGAGACCTGGTGCGCCGCGTCGCCGGCGAAGACCACCCGCCCGTGCACGAAGCGCTCGAGCCGCCGGCACTGGAAGGTGTAGACGGAGACCCATTCGAGCTCGAAATCGGAATGGCCGAGCATCTGCCGGATGCGCGGGATGACGTTCTCCGGCTTCTGCTCGGCGCTCGCGTCGGCGCCCGCGCCGAGCCCGAGGTCGATGCGCCAGATGCCGTCGGGCTGCTTGTGGAGGAGCGCCGAGCGACCGGAATGGAAGGGCGGGTCGAACCAGAACCAGCGCTCGGTGGGGAAGGCCTCCGACATGCGCACGTCGGCGATGAGGAAGCGCTCCTCGAACACCTCGCCCATGAAGTCGAGGCCGAGCATGGCGCGGGCGGGCGAGCGGGCGCCGTCGGCGGCGACGACCCAGTCCGCCTGCAGGTCGTAGGGGCCGTCCGGCGTGTCGATCGTCAGCTGCGCGCCGTCGTTCAGCGGCTGCAGGCCGACGACCTTGTTGCGCCAGCGGATCTCGAGGTTCTCGAGCGCGCCGGCGCGTTCCACCAGGTAGTGCTCGAGGTAGTACTGCTGCAGGTTCACGAACGCCGGCATCTCGTGCCCGGTCTCCGGCAGCAGGTCGAACTGGTAGAGCGCATGCTCGCCCTGGAACACGCGGCCGAGCTTCCAGGTGACGCCCTTCTCGACGCAGTGCCGCCCGACGCCGAGCCGGTCGAGGATCTCCAGCGTGCGCTTCGAGTAGCACAGCCCGCGCGAGCCCTCGCCGATGCGGTCGGCGTCGTCGAGGAGGACGACCGGCACGCCGCGCTGGGCGAGGTCGATGGCGCAGGCGAGGCCGACGGGACCTGCCCCGATCACGACGACCGGGCGCCGCACGGTCGGGCCGTCCTGGTCCGGCGAGCGGCGGTATTCGAACTGGTAGAGGGACTTGCGGGCGTTCTCTGTCATATTTGTCCATCCTCCCGACACCTCCCCATAGGGGAGGTCGGCGGCTCGAAGAGCCGACGGACGGGGGTGAGCGGTAGGCTGTCCCCGCCACCGCTCGCCCCCTCCGGTCCTCGCTTCGCTCGGCCCACCTCCCCTTAGGGGACCCTTAGGGGAGGTATCGGCCTTCGACCTCACCCCTGCAGCGCGGCCCACATCTCGCGGTCGCGCTCGGCGGTCCAGATCGTCGGATGGTCGATGCCGGAGGCCTCGTCGAAGGCGCGCGCCACGTTGAAGGGCTGGCAGTGCTCGTAGATGGCGAAGTCCCCGAACTTCGGGTCCATCACGGCGCGGGTCGCGTCGTAGGTCTCCTTGAGGCTGCGGCCCCTGGCGACCGACAGCTCGGCCTGGGAGTAGAGCGTCTGCACGAAGTCGCGTGTCATGGCGATCGCCTCGCGCACGGTGGCGCGGTCGCCGAGCGCGTCGCCGCGGCCCGGCACGAGGGCCTTCGGATCGGCGTTGCGGATGCCGTTCAACGTCTCCGGCCACTCGCGCAGATGGGCGTCGCCGCAATAGCAGGCCGAGTGGTACTCGACGAGGTCGCCCGAGAACATCACCTCCGCGTCCGGCACCCAGGCGACGACGTCGCCCGCCGTGTGGCCCGCGCCGAGGTGGTAGAGCTTCACCTCCCGCTTGCCCAGGAACACGCTCATCTCCGTGTCGAAGACGAGGTTCGGCCAGGTGAGGCCGGGGATCGAATCCGCCCCGCGGAACAGGCGCGGGAAGCGGCCGAGCTCGCTCTCCCAGTCCTGCTGGCCCCGCTCCTGGATCAGCGCCATCGTCAGGTCCGAGGCGATGATGCCCTGCGCGTCGTAGGCGGAGGCGCCGAGCACCCGCACCGCGTGGTAGTGCGTCAGCAGCACGTACTTGATCGGCTTGTCGGTGACCTTGCGCACCCGCGCGATCACGTCCTGCGCCATCGCGGGAGTCGCCTGTGCGTCGATCACCATGCAGCAATCGTCGCCGACGATGATGCCGGAGTTCGGGTCCCCCTCCGCCGTGTAGGCGAAGAGGTCGGGGCCGATCTCGGCGAAGGTGATGGTCTTCTCGGTCGTATCGCCCGTGGAGGCGAAGCTCTTCGACATCGTATGCTGCTCCCTGAGGGTCTCATTGGCGGCCTCACGCCGCGCTGCTCTCCACCACTTGCTCGATCGCGCCGAACAGCGAATGGCCGGCGGCGTCCTTCATCTCGATGCGCACGCCGTCGCCGAAGCGCAGGAACGGCGTCTTCGCCGCGCCGGACTCGATGGTCTCGACCATGCGTATCTCGGCGATGCAGGAATAGCCGAGACCGCCCTGGTCGACCGGCCGACCGGGGCCGCCGCCCTCGTCGCGGTTCGACACCGTGCCCGAGCCGATGATCGTGCCGGCGCACAGCGGGCGCGTCCGTGCGGCGTGGGCGATCAGGCGGGGGAAGTCGAAGGTCATGTCGACGCCGGCGTCGGGGCGCCCGAAGGGCTTGCCGTTGACGAAGCTGAGCAGCGGCAGCCGCAGCTTGCCGCCGTCCCACGCCTCGCCCAGCTCGTCGGGTGTGAGCGCCGCGGGCGAGAAGGCGGAGGAGGGCTTGGCCTGGAAGAAGCCGAAGCCCTTGGCGAGCTCGCCCGGGATCAGGTTGCGCAGCGAGACGTCGTTCACCAGCATGACGAGCCGGATGGCGCGGGCCGCCTCCTCGGGCGAGACGCCCATCGGCACGTCGCCGACGACGACGGCGATCTCCGCCTCGAAGTCGATGCCGCATGCCTCGTCGGCCATGCGGATCGGGTCGCGCGGGCCGAGGAAGGCGTCCGAGCCGCCCTGGTACATCAGCGGGTCGGTCCAGAAGCTCTCCGGCATCTCGGCGCCGCGCGCCCTGCGCACCAGCTCGACGTGATTCACGTAGGCCGACCCGTCCGCCCACTGGTAGGCGCGGGGCAGGGGGGAGGCGCAGTCGTGCTCGTGGAAGCGGAAGGACGGCACCGCGCCGTGCTCCAGGCTCTCGGCGAGGTCCGCCAGACGCGGCGCCACACGCTCCCAGTCGTCCAGCGCCGCCTGCAGCGTGGCGACCACGGGAAAGGCGTCCGTCGCGTGCGTCAGGTCGCGGGAGACGACGACGAGACGGCCGTCGCGACCGTGCTTCAGAGAGGCTAATTTCATGGCGTTGCGCGCACCTTTCGTGCTTGTCTCAGCGTCAGGGGAAACGACAGGAGAAGGACCGGCCCATGACCGCCACCACCCATCCCAACAGACGCGCGTTCCTGAAGACCGCCGGTCTCGGCGCCGGCGCCGCGGCCGCCGCGACCACGGTCGCCGCCCCGGCGATCGCGCAGTCCCAGCCCTCCGTGACCTGGCGCATGCAGTCGAGCTTCCCGAACTCGCTCGACACCATCTATGGCACGATGGAGACCTTCGCGCGCTACGTGTCGGAGGCGACGGACGGGAATTTCACCATCCAGACCTTCAAGCCCGGGGACATCGTCGGCGGGCTGCAGGTGCTCGACGCGGTCTCCAACGGCACGATCGAGGCCGGCCACACACCCTTGTACTTCTACTTCGGCCGCGAGCCGGCGCTCGGCTTCGCCACCGGCGTGCCCTTCGGGCTGAACGCCCGCCAGCAGCATTCCTGGTGGCACTTCGGCGGCGGCGCCGAGATCATCAACGAGGTGCTCGCGCCGATGAACGCGATCTCGCTCGCCTGCGGCAATTCGGGTGCGCAGATGGGTGGCTTCTTCCGCCGCGAGATCAACTCGCTGGCCGACCTCGAGGGCCTGAAGTTCCGCATCGGCGGGCTCGGCGGACAGGTCATGGCGCGGCTCGGCGTCGTTCCGCAGCAGATCGCGCCGGGCGACATCTATTCCGCGCTCGAGCGCGGCACGATCGACGCGACCGAGTTCGTCGGACCCTACGACGACCTGAAGCTCGGCTTCCACGAAGTGGCGCAGTACTACTACGCGCCGGGCTTCTGGGAGGGCGGGGCGATGCTGCACGCCGCCTTCAACCTCGAGGCCTGGAACGCGCTCCCGGCGCACTACCAGGCGATCGTCCGCCACGCCTCCGAGGCGGCCAACAACTGGATGCTGGCGAAGTACGACTTCGTGAACCCCGGCGCGCTCAAGGAGCTCGTCTCGAAGGGCGCCGAGCTGCGCTACTTCCCGCAGGACGTGATGGAGGCGGCGCTCACGGCGGCGAACGCCTACTACGACGAGACGGCGGCGGCGAACGAGGCCTTCAAGCGATCCTGGGACAGCTACCGCGCCTTCCGCGACGACGCGCTCTTGTGGTGGCCGGTGAACGAGCTCGCCTTCGACAACTTCATGGCCCGCACCCGCGGCCGCGGGTAAGCGCATGCGTTGGGGACGCACCGGCGGCGGACGCCGGTGCTCTCCTTCCCCGTAGGGTAAGGTGTCGCCGGCGAAGCCGACGACGGATGGGGCGCGGCGCGATGCGACGCGTTCCGCGAAGCGGAAGCCGCCGTGTCCGGCTTCGACCGTCCGTTTCGGCTGCGCCGAACGCGCGTGCCGCGCGCCCCATCCGTCTCGGCGCTGCGCGCCGATCCACCTTCCCCTACAGGGAAGGACAGGGTTCGCCGGCGTCGTCCTACCAGCTCCCCGACGTGGCACGTCCTGAGCCGCGAGGATGGACCTAGGCGTGTTTCGCGTCACGTCGCCTCGCGTCGCTCGTGCCGGTGTCACTTCGGCTCGCGGCGGTTCGGGTCGAAGTGCTTCTTCAGGCCCTGCCAGCAATCGATGTAGCTGTCCTGCAGCTCGGGGAGCCCTGCGGCATACCGCGTCACCCGCTGCGGGAAGCGCGTCTCGAACATGAAGGCCATCGTGCCCTCGAGCTTCACAGGCCCGAGATCGACGTTGGAGGCGTGCTCGAAGGCCTGCATGTCCGGCCCGTGCGGAATCATCTGGTTGTGGAGCGAGAAGCCGCCCGGCACGAAGCCCTCGGGCTTGGCGTCGTAGACGCCGTAGACGAGACCCATGAACTCGCTCATCAGGTTGCGGTGGTACCAGGGCGGCCGGAAGCTGTTCTCGGCCACCATCCAACGGTCGGGGAAGATGACGAAGTCGATGTTGGCCGAGCCGGGCGTCTCGGTCGGCGCGGTCAGCACTGTGAAGATCGACGGGTCCGGGTGGTCGAACAGCAGGGCCCCCACCGGCGAGAACCGCCGTAGGTCGTACTTGTAGGGCGCGTAGTTGCCGTGCCACGCCACCACGTCGAGCGGAGATTGCTCGATCTTGGTCATGAACAGGTCGCCGCCCCACTTCACGTAGAGGAAGCTCTCCTCCTCCACGTCCTCGTAGGCCGCCACCGGCGTGAGGAAGTCGCGCGGGTTGGCGAGGCAGTTGGCGCCGATCGGCCCGCGGTCGGGCAGAGTGAACTGGCCGCCGTAGTTCTCGCAGACATAGGCGCGCGCCGGCCCGTCGACGAGCTCGACCTTGAAGATCACGCCGCGCGGGACGATGCAGATCTCGCCCGGCCCGAACTCGATCACGCCGAACTCGGTCTTGAAGCGCAGATGCCCCTCCTGCGCCACCACGAGATACTCGCCGTCGGCGTTGAAGAAGTACTCGTTCTCCATCGAGCGCGTGACGAAGGCGAGGTGCGCGGCCATGCCGACCTGGGTGTCCGAATCGCCGGCGGTCGTGATCGTCCGAAGGCCGGTGACGAAGGTCAGCGCCTCGTCCGGGATCGCGACCGGGTTCCAGCGCATCTGGCCGATGGCGGTCTCCGTGTCCTCGCGGCAGGGGCCGGTGCGAATGAAGCCCTTGTCCACCCGGGCGTAGCGGTGGGAATGCTTCACCGAGGGGCGGATGCGGTAGAGCCAGGAGCGCTGGTTCGTGGCCTGCGGCGCCGTAAAGGGCGAGCCGGAGAGCTGCTCCGCGTAGAGGCCGAAATTGATCTTCTGCGGCGAGTTCATGCCGACCGGCAGCGCGCCCTCCAGAGCCTCCGTCTCGAAGGAATTGCCGAAGCCGGACATGTAGTCGCGCTTGATCGCGGTCTCGCGACCCTGGAGGTCGGGGCTGGTGAAGCCGGTGGTCTGGTGGACGGTCATGGATGTCTCCTCGAGAGCCGTCTTCTGCGCGGGGCTCTCTCGTTCCCTGTCGGCGCGGTCCCGGTCGCAGCGGCGGCCTCGCCAAGGCGGCCTTGCCAAGAAGGCCATGATGGGCATAATGGTTGCACCAGCAACCGATTTCTGTCAACGATGCGGTCATCCCCCGACGACATGCGCGAAGACGCCCACAGCGACGCACCCGTATCGGCCGCAGGCGGCACCGCCGCCGGCGACGGACCCGCGCCGCTGACGCTCGAGCGCTTCCTGCCCTATCGCCTCAACGTGCTCGCGAGCACGGTGTCGAACGCCCTGGCGCGCATCTACGCCGAGCGCTTCGCCATCACGATCCCGCAATGGCGCATCGTGGCGACGCTCGGCCAGTTCGAGACTCGCACCGCGCGCGACATCGCGGCGCACGCGGTGATGCACAAGTCCACGGTCTCCCGCGCGGTCGCCGCCCTCGCGGAGCGCGGCATTGTCGAGCGCCGCCCCAACGCCGCGGACATGCGCGAGGAGCTGCTCGCGCTCACCGCGCAGGGCAGGGGGATCTACGAGGCGGTGGCGCCGGAGGCGCTGGCCTTCGAGCGCGCCGTGTTCGAGGGGCTGAGCCAGGCCGAGCGCGAGACGCTGTTCGGGCTGATCGACCGGCTCGACGCACGCATGCGCAGCCTCGTGCCGGATCTCGACCCGGCCGACGCATCGGAGGTCGCACGATGAAGCTCTACGGCTATTTCCGCTCCTCCGCCGCCTATCGCGTGCGCATTGCGCTGAACCTGAAGGGCGTGCCCTACGACCAGGCCTTCGTCCATCTGGTGCGCGGCGAGCATCGCAGCGCGGAATGGCGCGCGCGCCATCCCCAGGGCCGGGTGCCGGCGCTGGAGACGGACGAGGGCGAGACGCTGATCCAGTCGCCGGCGATTCTCGAATGGATCGAGGAGCGCTGGTCGCGGCCGCCGCTCCTGCCGGTCGGCGACGCGCTGGCTCGGGCGCGGGTTCGCGCCGTGTGCGCGATCGTCGCCTGCGACATCCACCCGCTCAACAACCTCGCGACGCTGGGCTGGCTGAAGGAGCGTCTCGGCGCCGACCAGGCCGCCGTCGACGCCTGGTACGCGCACTGGATCGCCGAGGGCTTCGCGGCGATCGAGCAGCTGATCGAGCCGCGCCCCTACGCCTTCGGGGAGACGCCCGGCATGGCGGATCTCCACATCGTCCCGCAGGTTTTCAACGCACGACGGTTCTCGGTGCCGCTCGAGGCGTTCCCGAAGATCCGCGCCGTCACGGAGGCCTGCGCCGCGCATCCCGCCTTCGCCGCGGCCGCGCCCGAGAACCAGCCCGACGCGTCCTGACCCGCGTCGCAAGAACGCGAATACGAACGAGATCACGAGGAGGATGGAATGGGTCCCTTTCCGCACGACGCGCCGCCGCCGAAGATCACCGACGACAACCCGATGGGCACGGACGGCTTCGAGTTCGTCGAGTACGCCCACCCGGAGCCGGAGAAGCTCGACGCCTTGTTCAAGCGCATGGGCTTCTCGCCCGTGGCGAAGCACCGCTCGAAGAACGTGACGCTCTACCGCCAGGGCGACATCAACTTCGTGCTCAACTCGGAGCCGGAGAGCTTCGCCGCGAAGTTCGCCGCCCAGCACGGGCCGAGCGCCCCCGCCATGGCGTTTCGCGTGGTGGATGCCAAGCACGCGTACGAGCGCGCGATCGCGCTCGGCGCCAAGCCGGCGCGGACCCATATCGGCCCGATGGAGCTCGCGATCCCGGCGATCGAGGGCATCGGCGGCCTGCAGATCTACTTCGTCGACCGCTACGGCGCCAAGGGCTCGATCTACGACGTCGACTTCGTCTGGACGGGCGAGCGCGACGTCCATCCGCAGGGCGCGGGGCTCCACTACATCGACCACCTGACCCACAACGTGAATCGCGGGCGGATGGACGAGTGGGCCGGCTTCTACGAGCGGCTGTTCAACTTCCGCCAGATCCGCTACTTCGACATCTCCGGCAAGATGACCGGCCTGCACTCGCGCGCGATGACCTCGCCGGACGGCAAGATCCGCATCCCGATCAACGAGGACGCGGGCGAGTCGGGCCAGATCGAGGAATACCTCAAGGAGTACAAGGGCGAGGGGATCCAGCACGTCGCGCTCGGCGCCCACGACCTCTACGAGACGATCGAGACGCTGATCGACAAGGGCGTCGAGTTCATGCCCGCGCCCAACGAGATCTACTACGGCCGCATCGACAAGCGCCTGCCCAAGCACGGCGAGGACGTGGCCCGGCTCCAGCGCGACGGCATCCTCATCGACGGCGAGGGCGTTCTCGAGGGCGGCTTCACCAAGGTGCTGCTGCAACGCTTCACCAAGACCGTGATCGGCCCGATCTTCTTCGAGTTCATCCAGCGCAAGGGTGACGACGGCTTCGGCGAGGGCAACTTCAAGGCGCTCTTCGAGTCGATCGAGGAGGACCAGATCCGCCGCGGCGTGCTCAAGGAGAAGGCCTGACTCGGCACGGTGCCGCGGGCCGCGCGGGGCAGGGCGAATTCGGCCGACTCCGGCCGAAATGGCCCTTGCAAACGCGCCCGCGGCGCTGATATGACGATCTCCCGCGACGGAAACGCCGCGGGTGGGGCCTCGTGGCGGAGTGGTTACGCAGAGGACTGCAAATCCTTGCACCCCGGTTCGATTCCGGGCGAGGCCTCCAAAAGGTTCCAGCGCATTCGAGCCGTGTCCGAGAGGGCGCGGCTTTTTCGTTGCGCCAGCTCAGCCCAGCCAAGGCACGCCTCGTGCGATCGGCACCGGACCGAGGACGCCGCCGGCTTCGTGCGCCGTGCGGCCGGCCTGCGACCCGTCGACCGCCCTGGGAACGGACCGTCGCGCTTCCCGTTCGCTCCCGACAGGCTCACCCGAGCCGGAAGGAGCCCGCGCTTGAAGACGACGAACGCCCCGTTCTCGGCCACCGCCGCCGTGCTCCTGCTCTGTTCCGCGCCCGCCTTCGCCCAGGTGCCGGCTCAGCAGGACACCGCTCAGGACACCGCGCAGGACGACGCGATGCTCTCCGTCTTCGGTCGCGTCGCGCCGCTGAACGACGCGCAGACGACGATGCAGGACCCGCACGGCGAGGTGCGGATCGTGCCCTTCGCCGACCGGCTGGAGATCGCCGTCTATGCCCGCGGGCTCGAGCCCGGCATGCACCGCACCCTCGTCTACGGCTTTCCCGGGGACCGCCCGCGCGAGGCGCGCTGCCCGACGCAGAGCGCCGACATCAACGAGGACGGGTGGGTCGATCTCGCCGAGGCGCGGCTCGTGGCCGGCGAGGCGCTGATCCCGCTCACCGCCGACACTGTCTCCCTGTCCTACGACAGCGCGTACTTCCCGGAGGCCGGCACCTGGGGTGTCGCCGATTTCGAGACGCTGGCCCGGCTCGACGAGCTGCGCGAGGCCCTGCGCGAGCGCCATGGAACCCCGCTCGCGTTGGCGCGGCGGGTGGTGCTGATCCACGGTGTCGCCGAGGGCACCGAGCTGCCGCGGACCGTCTATGCCCCCGAGGGCCTGTCGGCACAGGAGGCCGTGCCCGTCGCCTGCGCGGAACTCGACCCGTCGGACGAGAGGCCGCTCTGAGTCGTCGGGCGACGGGTGGAAGCCCGAGCGCGCCGTGCGCGCCGCTTGCCTTTTGCGAACCGATCCACCAAAAGCCTCACGATCCCGCCGACGCTGATGTGATCCGAGAGGCTTCGATGATCGACTTCGCCCGCGTGCGCCGCATGATGGTGGATCACCAGCTGCGCACCTACGACATCACCGATCTCGGAATCCTGTCGGCCATGAACGAGGTCCCGCGCGAGGCCTTCGTTCCCGAGGAGGCGACGGCGCTCGCCTACTCCGACCAGAGCCTGCACGTCGCGGACACGCGGGACGGCGGGCGGTGGCTGCTGCCGCCGATGATCTTCGGGCGCCTGCTCCAGAACCTGCAGCTGCGCGCCGGCGAGCGTGCGCTCGTCGTCGCGAGCGCACTCGGCTACGAGGCGGCGGTGATGCACCGCCTCGGCGCGCGGATCACGATCCTCGAATCGGACGAGAGCGTCGCCGCGCGCACCCGCGAGCTCCTCGCCTCGCAGGGGGCGCCGGAAGTCTCCGTGGTAATCGGCCCGCTCGACGCCGGCTGCCCGGACGCCGGACCGTTCGACGTCGTCTACCTCAACGGCGCGGCACAGACGCGCCCGCAGACGCTGCTCGACGTTCTGGGGGAGGACGGGCGCCTGGGCACGATCGTCGGCGACGGCAGCCGCACCAGCCGCGCCACGCTGTTCGTGCGCTCGGGCGACACCGTCGGCTCGCGCGCCATCTTCGACGCCGCGGCGCCCCTGCTGGCGCCGTTCCGCGAGGAGCCGAGTTTTGTTTTCTGATCATTAACCCTGCTGCGGTCTCCTCGGAATCGCCGCTTCGGTGCCGTCCGATCGTGGTTTTGCGGCAACGGACGTCCACGAAATGGCAGGAAACGCTCCTTCGGGATTGCTCGACCCCGCGACGCTCGTATTCTGCGGCCGCTGTTAGACACCGCGTTCTGCCCGCTGTCCGCGAGACGACCGCACGCCTCGCGGGATGGGCCACTTCAGGGAAGTCCAGATGCTTCGTGCCAGATTCCCCGGATGGAACGCAGCGCTGATCGCCGCCGCGCTCGGCCTGTCGTCCGCGCTCCCCGGATCCGCTCTGGCCGAGACGCTCGAATCGGCCCTGTCCCGGGCCTACGTCGCGAGCCCCGTCATCAACGGCGAGCGGGCGAGCGTGCGGGCCACGGACGAGAACGTGCCTCGGGCGCTGTCCGGCTACCGTCCCCGCATCAGCGCGAGCGCCGACATCGGCCGCACCTGGAGCGAGCGGGATCTGCGCGGGGTGCGCACCGAATCGGCGCTCACGCCGCGCGGGATCGGGCTCCAGATCGATCAGTCGATCTACAACGGCGGCCGCACCGCGGCCTCGGTCCGCCAGGCGGAGAGCCAGGTCTTCGCCGCCCGCCAGAACCTGGAGGCGTCCGTCCAGGACGTCCTGTTCCAGGCGGTGCAGGCCTACATGAACGTCCTGCGCGACACGGCGATCCTCAACCTTCAGCGCAACAACCTCGACGTCCTCGGCGAGCAGCTCCGCCAGACGCAGGACCGATTCGACGTCGGCGAGGTGACGCGCACCGACGTCGCCCAGTCCGAGGCGCGCGTCGCCGCCGCGCGCTCCCAGGTGAGCCTCGGCGAGGCCAACCTGCGTTCGAGCATCGCCATCTATCGCCGCGTCGTCGGCGTCGATCCGCGCCAGCTCCAGCCCGGCAGCGTGCCGCAGCGTCTCATCCCCGGCACGGTCGACAGCGCGGTCCAGACGGCGCTCGCGGAGAACCCCAACATCATCGCCGCACGCCACGCGCTCGATGCCGCGCAGGCGCAGGTCCGCCTCGTGGAGGGCGAGCTGCTTCCCTCGCTGGGCGTCCAGGCCTCCGTCAACCAGCGCTACAGCACGGGCATCGCCGGCGACCGCACGACCTCGGCGCAGGTCGTCGCCCGTCTCGACGTGCCGCTCTACCAGGGCGGCGAGGTGTCGGCGCGGGTTCGCCAGGCCAAGGAGATCGCCCAGCAGCGGCGCTTCGACGTCGAGTTCGTCCGCGATCAGGTGCGCGCCGCGGTCATCGCCGCCTGGGGGCAGTACGAGGCCGCGACGGCGCAGATCGTGGCGGCACAGGCCCAGGTCTCCGCCGCCGAGACCGCGTTGACCGGCGTGCGCGAGGAGGCGCGGGTCGGCCAGCGCACCACGCTCGACGTGCTCAACGCCCAGCAGGAACTGCTGAACGCCCGCGTCAACCTGATCACCGCCCAGCGCGACCGCGTCGTCGCCGGCTACTCGGTCGTCCAGGCGATGGGCCGGCTGACGCCGCCGCGGCTTGCGCTGAACGTCCAGGTCTACGACCCGTCCGTCCACTTCGAGCAGGTCGACGGGCTCTGGTACGGCACGCAGATCCCCTCCGGACAGTGATCGCGCGGTCCACGCAGCGGTGGATGACGGCAGATCTCGCTTTGCACCGCCGCATCGCGCCGCGTTAAGCTTTCGTTGACCATGCCGACCCATGCTCGGCGCGTGGAATCGCGATCGGTGAGTGCCTTCATGAGCCCGGCCAGCCCCAAGACCGCCAAGTCCGAAGAGCCGACGATGGAGGACATCCTCGCCTCCATTCGCCGGATCATCGCCGACGACCAGGCGGCCGGCGAGGAACCGGCTGATGAGCCCGAGCCGGATCCCCAGCCCAAGCCCCAGCCCCAACCCAAGCCCGCCGCGAGCGAGCCGGAGGAGGACGCGTCGGCCGGCAACTCCCAGTCTGCCGTCGACGACATGTTCGGCGACGATCCGGAGCCCGAGGAGGAGCCGGAGGACGAGGAGGAGGTGCTCGATCTCGGCTCGGTGGCGGAACCGGTGGCGAAGCCGCCGCGCGAGCCGTCGCCGCTGGATCTCGACCACGAGGACATCGACTTCCGGGAAGCCGGCCACGCGGCGGAGCCCGACTTCGACGCGCTCCCCGAGCCCGAGATGCAGGCCTTCGAGGAGGAGCCCGAGCCGGACGCACTCGCGTTCGACGAGCCCGAACCCTTCGTGCCGCCGCCGATGCCCGAGCCGCCCCCGCGTCGGGGCTTCGACCAGGAGCGCCTCCTCTCGGAGGCGACGGACGCCGCAGTCGGCGGCTCGTTCAACATGCTCGCGCATGCCGTCCTCTCCAACCAG
>JBNPEA010000075.1:0-29591 GCA_051117315.1 Salinarimonas sp.
CCGTGTTCCGGCGGGCGGCGATGCGTGTGCCGAGGTGTGGCGCGAAGGAGGGGAGCCCGCTCTCGCCCATGCGCGGCGGATGCGCCCGGGCCGGCGCGCCGCGCGCGAGGACCGTGCGCTCGAGGCCGCGGCGCGTCCGCTTGGTTCGTCGCGCCTGCGGCTTCGTCGTCGGCTCGTCCACGCGCGTGCGCCTCCCCGGTCCCGCGCCCGTCAGCCGGGCACGAAGGCGAGGACGCGCACCGGGCTGCCGGTGCCGTTTACGAGCTTCAGCGGCGCGGCGACCAGGATCGCGCCCTTGGGCGGCAGGCGGTCGAGATGGGCGAGGCTGGCGAGGCCGTAGCGGTTGGCCTGATGCATCAGGTAGTGCGCGGGGAAGGGCGGGTTCATGCCCGCGGCCGCGCCCGCGTCGGTGCCGACGCACTCCGTGCCCCAGCCCAGGATGCCCTTGGAGACCAGGTACTCCATGCAGTCGACGGACGGGCCCGGCGAGTGCGGCCCGTTCTCGTCGGCGTTCAGGAAGGTCTCGGCGCTGCCGTTGCGGTGATGCCAATCGGTGCGCATCAGGACCCAGCTGTCGCGCTCGATCGGCCCGTGCTCGGCCTCCCAGGCCTTGACGCCCTCCGCGGTGAGCAGGAAGTCCGGGTCCTCGGCCGCCTGCCGCGAGCAGTCGATGACGTTGACGGGGCCGACGAAGTTGCGCGGCGGGATCGTGTCGGTCGCGCCGTCGGTGGCGTGGTCGCGCCCGGAAATCCAGTGGATCGGGGCGTCGAAATGCGTGCCGGTGTGCTCGCCGAGCTTGAGCCAGCGCCAGGCCCAGTAGGGGCCTTTCTCATTGTACCAGGAAATCTCGTGCATCTCGACGTTCGGCGTGTTCACGCCGATCTCGGGAGGCAGGTAGAGCACCGGCGTGTCCGGTCCGAGGGGGGCCGAGAGGTCGACGACGGAAATGGACCCGCTCGCCAGCCCGGCGGCGAGGTCGGTGAGCGTCTCTCGTGCGGTCATGCGTCCCTCCCGGTTCGTCGTTCTGGTCGTGGATCCCGTCGCGTGCGGGCGCGGGCCCCGGCCCCGCATCGGTCGCGCTCCGGCGGGAGGGGCATCCTACGTGCGAACCATGAGAATGCAAGAAACGGCCGCGCTGGCTCGAGGCTGCATCGGCCCGGGGCCGCGGCGTCGCATGGCGCCGCGGGGGAAATCGCCGGTGCGAGGGCGCGCAGGGCCGCGGCAGATCCATGCATCCGCCGACACGGGCGCCGGCCGGGCGCACGTCAGCCGCCGCCGAAGCGCCCCCGCAACTCGGCGCAGTCGTCCCCGCGCGCGACGCCCGGCGTGAACCAGGCGACGTCGTAGGGCGCCTCCGCGGTGCCGAAGCCCGGGACCAGCGCCGTGGGGTCGTCGCCGCCCGGGGGCGCCTCGACGAAGGCGATCGCGAGGACGTCGCGCTCCGGCGCGCGTTCGGCGAGGTAGAACGGCGTTGCCTCGTCGCCGACGTGGCCGGCACCGGCGATCAGGACGGCGGGGGCGGGCGCCGCGAGCAGGGCGTCTGCGAGGCTCGCATCGCGCAAACGCTGGGCGACGACGAAGCCGGGCACGGCCTCGTCGGGGAGCAGCCCGCAATGTCCCTCGACGATCGCCTGCTCCAGCCGGGCGCGGCCCTCCTCCGGCAGCGGCCGGTCGAGGGCGAGGCGGGCGCGCTCGTCGTACGGCAGCGCCGCGGCGTCCCCCTGCGCCAGCGCCGCCATCTGCGTGCGCGCGGCATCGCCGGCATGCAGGCTCCAGCCGGCGTCGAGCGCCGCCTCGAGGATCGGCGCGTACATGGCGAAGTCCGGCCAGCCGTTCGCCTCCCAGCGCAGCGCCGCGCCGAGTGCCGCTGCGTCAGTCCCGGCGGTCGCGTCGGCGAGGGGGGCCGCCTCGTCTCGGCGCACCATCTCGAGGACGAGGCCGCCCGCGGGCGCGTCAGCGGCGGCGACGGAGACGGCCCAGGCCTGGAGCGCGTGATGATCCGGGTTGTCGTGCCGCTCGCCGAGCAGCACGATGTCGGCGGCCGCGATCCGCGCCGCGAGCGCCTCTGGCGTCAGCGCGGCCCCGGTGCGGGCGTCGCGGATCGTGCCGACGAGCGGGGCGTCCGTCACCGTGCCCGCCACGAAGGCGGGGGGCGTGGGCGCGGCAACGGCCGACGACGCTGCCAGAATGGCGGCCAGGGTCGGGGCCAGGGTGGTGGCAAGGAGGGCGGTCGTGATCGGTCGCATGCCTCGCGACATAGCGCGCCGCTCCGCCCCGCGCGAGGGCGCTGCGGCGTCTCGCCTCCCTCGCGGCCGATTACGGGCGAACGGCCACGCTCGCCGTGCGTTGTCCCCGCGTCTCGCGAACGAGGAGAGCGCATGGCCGCCGATGCCCCGCACTACGTCCAGCCGCCGATCGAGGACTATGCGCTGATCGGCGATTGCCACGGCGCCGCGCTCGTCTCCCGCGCCGGTGCGATCGACTGGCTGGCGCTGCTGCGCTTCGACGACGACCCGACCTTCTTCCGCCTGCTCGACGGCGGCCAGCGGGGCGACCACGGCGGCGGCGCCTGGGAGATCCTGCCGGACGGCGTGCGGGAGGTGCGTCGCGCCTATGTCGAGCGCACCAACGTGCTGCGCACCACCTTCGTCTGCGAGACCGGCGTGCTCGAGGTGACGGACTTCATGCCCGTGGGACGCACCCGCGCGGCGAAGGTGCACGACTACGTCGACCTGAACGCCCCGGGCTGGCTGGTGCGGCGCCTCGCCTGCTCCGAGGGGCGCGTCGGCGTGACCACCCGGTTCTCCCCGCGCGGCCCCGGCTTCTCCAAGGAGCCGCTCCGGCTCGCGACGGAGGAGGGCCGCATCGCCGCCAAGGGCGGGCTGATGCTCTGGTGCGGTGGCGAGATCGCCGAGCGCGACGGCGCGGCGCTGATCCGCCACGAGATCGCGGCGGGCGAGGTGGTACCCACCGTGCTCACCCACGTGATGCCGCTGTTCGACCCGCGTGAGCGGGTGGAGGACCTGCTCGCCATAACCTGCGCCTTCTGGCGCGAATGGGCCTCCTACGTGCGCTATCGCGGGCCCTATGCCGAGCACGTGACGCGCTCGGCGCTCGCGCTCAAGGGCCTCACCTACGCCCCCTCCGGCGCGCTCGTCGCCGCGGCGACGACGTCCCTGCCAGAGGAACTCGGCGGCGGGCGCAACTGGGACTACCGCTTCTCCTGGCTGCGCGATGCCTGCTTCGCGCTGTTCGCGCTCTCCGCGCTCGGCTACAGCGGCGAGGCGGCGCGATTCTCGGAGTTCCTCACCCGGCGCTGCCTGCGCGAGGGCTCGACCATGCGCATCGTCTACGGCATCGACGGCCAGCCCTTCCTGCCCGAGCGCGAGCGCGCCGATCTCGCCGGCTATCGCGGCGCGCGGCCGGTGCGCACGGGCAACGAGGCGGCCGAGCAGCGCCAGCTCGACGTCTTCGGCGAGGTGCTCGACTGGGCCGACCTTCGGCTCGCGCTCGGCGCCGATCTCGGCGCGGACGAACGGGCGCTGATGGGCTCGATCGCCGACCACGTCTGCCTGACCTGGCACCTGCCCGACCAGGGGCTGTGGGAGATGCGCTCCGGGCCGCAGGACTTCGTGCAGGGCAAGGCCATGGCCTGGGTCACCCTCGACCGCGCCGCCAAGATCCTCGGCGACCGCCCGCTCTGGCGCGAGAACCGCGAGGCCATCCTCGCGGCCATCCTCGAGAAGGGCACGGCGGGGGACCCGCCCTACCTCACCCAGGCCTTCGGCACGGATGCGGTCGACGCCGCGCTCCTGCAGGTGCCGCTCCTCGGCCTGCCGATCGACACGGAGATCCTGGCGGAGACGGTGCGCCGGGTCGAGGCGGACCTCAAGGTCGGCGACCTCGTCTACCGCTACCGCGGCGAGGACGGGCTGACGGGCGGGGAGGGCGCCTTCATGATCACCAGCTTCTGGCTGGTGGAGGCCTATCTCACCGTCGGCCGCGGGGAGGAGGCGCGCGCGCTGTTCGAGCGGCTGCTGGCGCGGGCGAACGACGTGGGGCTCTACGCCGAGGAGATCGACCCGACGACCGGCGGCTTCCTCGGCAACTTTCCCCAGGCCTTCACGCACCTGTCGCTGATCTCGAGCGCGGCGCTCTTGCATCTCTACGAGATCGGCGGCGCGGAGGCGATCCGCGGCACCAACGCCGACCGGGCGCGTTCCCTCGTCGGCGCGACGGAGGGCGCCAAGGCGCTGGTCTACGCGCTCGTGCGCAACAGGTCGGTGAAGCTGTTCTCCTCGCGCGACAGCGTGCTCGCCCTCGACTGACCGCGCGATCGCGCGCAGCCGCGAGGCTTCCCTTCGCGGGCGGGAAAGCCATATTGAGGGATGAGACGTCCGTCAGGTTCCGCGCGCCCGCGCCCACAACCCGCGAGAAGGATCGCCCTTGAGCGCCCGCCCCGATGCCGCCGCCGACCCCGAGGCCCTCGATGCCGTCGCCTTCCGCGAGGCGATGAGCCGCGTGCCCGGCGCGGTCCACGTGGTGACGACGCGCGGGCCGCAGGGGCGTGCGGGCTTCACGGCGACCGCCGTCACCGCCGTCTCGGACCATCCGCCGTCGCTGCTCGTGTGCGCCAATGCCGGGAGCGAGAGCACGCAGGCGCTCGTGGAAAGCGGGATTTTCTGCGTCAACACCCTCTCGTGGGACGACGAGCCGCTCGCGAGTCTGTTCGCCGGGCGCACGGAGCTGCGCGGGGACGCGCGCTTCGCCCAGGGCCGCTGGACGCGGCTCGCCACCGGCGCGCCGGTGCTGGAGAGCGCGCTCGTCGCCTTCGACTGCCGGCTGGTCTCGGCCGAGATCGTCGGCACGCACCACGTCGCGGTGGGCGAGGTGGTGGACGTGCGGGTCGGCCGGCATGCGCGCGCGCTGGTCTATCGCGAGCGCGCCTTCCACGGCCTGTGAGGCCGACTACTCCGCGGCGTCGCTGCGCCCGCGGTGGTCGCGCAGCGCCGCAACCTCGCGCCGCAGCGCCCTGATCTCGTCGAGCAGGACGGAGTTCACCTCCTGCATCGCCCCGGCGGCGGCGACGACCTCCACGCTCGCGGCCTTCTCCGCGGCGAGCGCCTCGGCGCGCTCCTCCTTGGTTTCCTCCTCGTGCACCGCCTGCATGGCCGAGACCACGATGCCGATGAAGAGGTTCAGCACCGTGAACGTGGTCACCAGGATGAAGGGCAGGAAGAAGGCCCAGGCGTAGGAATAGACCTCCATCACCGGGCGCACGATGCCCATCGACCAGCTCTCCAGCGTCATCACCTGGAACAGCGTGTAGGCCGAGGCCGCGATCGACCCGAACCATTCGGGGAAGGAGGCCGAAAACAGCTTCGTCGCCATCACCGAGAAGACGTAGAAGACGAGCGTCAGCAGCACGATCACCGACCCCATCCCCGGCAGCGCCCCCACCATCGCCCCGACCACGCGCCGCAGGGACGGCACGATGGTGACGAGGCGCAGCAGGCGCAGCACGCGCAGCGCCCGCAGCACGGAGAAGGCCCCGGTCGCCGGCACCAGCGCAATGCCCACGACGAGGAAGTCGAACACGTTCCAGGCGTTCGTGAAGAACCGCAGCCGGTGCACCGCGAGCCGCGCGGCGATCTCCACCACGAACACGGCGAGGATCGCCTTGTCGAGCGCCAGCAGCACGGCCCCGAACCGCTCCATCGCCGCCGGCACCGTCTCGAGCCCGAGCGTGACCGCGTTGACGAGGATGAGCACCATGATCACCCGCTCGACGATGCGGGATTCGACGAAGGATTTCAGGCGGTCCACGGGGGCGGGTCTCCGAAGCGCGAGGGGGCGCGGGAGGGAGATGCGGGGGGCGGGGCGGTTCGTCAAGCGGGGGTGTCAGTCGAGGGCGTCGAGCTGAGCGCGGATGAGATCTGGGAAGTCTGCCCGCGCAGCCGGTAGCTTTCCTTGCGCTTCGAGCCGCTCGACGACAGCAAGAGCCTCATTAAGAAATGCTGCAGCGGTTTCGTTGCTGGAGACCGAGGAAATCTTCAGGAGCTTTATTGTCAAATCAACCTGTAAAATAACGTTCGTTTCGTCGGCATCAGAAAGAAAACGAACGATATCTAGGCTTCTTTGATAAGCACCATGTGCGTGTTGCCGCCGATCGGTAGCCGCGAGATAGTCACCGATCATCGAATATCCTATCGACAAATCTCGTTGCCAAAGTGTATTATGCGCGTCAAATTCTAACAATTCCCGTATCAACTCGTTGCCACGTTGTAAGTTGCCGAGAGCTTGAGGATCATGCATTTGCCGCAAAGTATCACCAATCTTGAAGTATGTAATCGCTAAATCTCGGGCGCTTTCCTTATTCTCTGGATATTGCTTCATAATAACTTCCTGTATGCTGGCAGTTTTTCTATATGATTCAAGAGCCGCAGAAATGTTCTCATCAAGAACATATAGATCGCCAATCCGTGCGTGGCCGACCGAAACACCGCGTTGCCAATCCGCGTTCGATGGCTCTGCGCTCACGAGCTTTTCCATCAGACGTAATGACGCTCTGTAATCGGCGAAAGCTCCTGGCAGGTCATCCAGCATACGCTTCATGTCCGCTCGCTTCGCGAAAACTATACTGAAATCATACACCAAAATAAGATTCTCTGGATATTCTTGGCTCAAGGTCTCAAAGAGCGACAAGCTCTCTTCGTATGCATCCCGCGCCGAATCGACATCAAAACTCGAGATATACAAGTCGCCAAGGCGGCTTAAAGCGACCGCTCGACTTCGCTGAAGTTCGGGATCGTCTGGAAACAATTGGATCAGGCGATCCTGCAGTTCCCGAGCCTCCTGGACAATCATGGTATGCGTCTGTGCAGGAACGCCGCTGTTTCGAAAGCGGATGGCCAGCTCGAACACAAGGGTGTTCGCGGCCTGCGTCGCATCCCTCAAGGCGGCCTGCGCACGGTCGTTGGCTGCGACGGCAGCGTCGCGCTGCCCGATCGCATACACCCCCACGCCCACCGCCACCATCAGCAGCACCAGCGACGCGACCAGCCCCGCCACGAGCCTCCGGCGTGCCCGCCGATCCGCTGCTACCTCCCGGTCCCGCCGCGCGTTGTCCGCCGCACGGCAGGCCGCGAGATACGCCGTCCCCGCCTCGCCGAGGCGCGCCGCCAGGTCCCTCCGCGCGCGCAGCGCCTCCGCGTCCTCCAGCCGGCCCGCCGTGTGGGCGAGGCGGCTGTCCGTACGTCCGGCCTCCTCCCAGTCCCGCGTCGCCTGGAGCACGCCTTCGAGCGCCGCCAACGAGCCCGCATCCTCCGCGAGCCAGCCGCGCAGCGCCCCCCATCGCCGCAAAAGGGATTCATGCGCCGGCTCCACCACCCGCTCCCCGGTCTCGCCGGCGACGTCGGTCGTCAGCAGGCGGACATCGACCAGCCGGCGGATCAGCGGGCGCGCCTCCTCGGGAATCTCCGAGACGAGGGCGACGCGGCGGCGCGGCTCCCTGGTGGCCGAGTCGATGCCGGCGAGCCAGGGGATCAGGCCGCGGCGCACAAGGGCGAGGCGGGCGGCGGCATCGCGCGGAACCTCCGGGTCGGCGTCCGCCGCGGCGAGGGCGCGCGCCACCGCGGCCTCGATGGCGCCGCCGAGCCGGCCGGAGCTCTCGTAGTCCGCCAGCGTCAGCCGGCCCGCGGCGCCGAAGTCGCGATACAGCCGCTCCAGCGTGAAGGCGAGGAGCGGCAGCGCGTCGGGGCCGGCGTCGCGCTCGACGTCCTCGAGCAGCGCCGCCGTCAGCGCCGGCTCGACCACGAGCGGGCTGCGGGTCGCGGCCGTGCGCCGGCGGGCGGGGCCCTCGATCACGGTCTCGAACGCGCCGCGCGGCATCGGCGCGAGGCTGAAGGTCGCCTGCGCGATCCCCTCCAGCGCCGGTGCCGATTGCAGCGGCGCGTAGGCGTCGGTGCGGATCGTCGCCAGCACCAGCACGCGCAGCGCTGCACCGCGCGCGCCCGCCGGCGCGTCCTGTTCGAGCAGCGTGCGAAGCAGGCCGAGGAAGTGCGCGCTCTCGCCCGTCTCGTCCGCCTGGAACAGCTCCTCGGCCTGGTCCACCGGCAGGACGATCACGGGCGGGAGCGCCGGCGCCTCGCCCGGCAGCGGCGGCACCGCGACCGCCTCCGCCAGCGCCGAGAGCGCGCCGGCGAGCGCCTCCGGGTCATCGGTGAGGTTTTTCAGGGCCGCGCGCGCCATCGGCATGCCGGCGTCCGCGAAGGCCCGGACCAGCGCTTCGACGAGCCCGGTCGCCCCCGACAGCGCCGCGCCGGCGGGGCGCACCACGGGCAGCGGGCGGAAGAGCCGATCCTCGCGCGCCAGCCGCGGCATCAGCCCCGCGCGCAGCAGGGAGGACTTGCCCGCGCCGGACGCGCCCTGCACCACCAGGAGCCGCGGCGCCGCGCGCTCGGCGAGACCGCGCAGCCTGTCCAGGGCCTGCACGAGCGCCGCCTCGCGCCCGTAGAAGATGCCGGCGTCCTCGGCCTCCAGCGGCGCGAGGCCGCGATAGGGCGCACGGTCGGGCTCGCCCTCCGGCGGCCAGGCGAACCAGCGCGGGTCGAGCCCGGCCTTGGTCAGGCCGGCCTTCAGCCGCGCGAGGCCCGTACGCGAGAAGGTGACGTGCGCCTCCCGGCCGTCCGGCGGCACGGCGACGCGGTGGATCTCGTGGTCCTCGCCCGCGCACAGGTCGGTGACCTGCCAGGTGGCGGAGAAGCGCGGCGGCAGGTCGCCCGGGCGCAGGTCGTCGATCAGCACGCCGAACAGGCGCTTGTCGAGCTTGCGCGCCAGATCGAACTCGCGCCCGCACCAGTCCGAGGCGAGCCAGCTGCGGCTCACCAGGAAGACGACGGCCTCGCAGCGGTCCGCCGCCTCGTGCAGGGCCCGCTCCCAGCGCTCGCCGGCGGCGATGCCGCGCTCGGGCTCGAAGTCGAGGAACAGGTCGTCCCAGCCGGCGGCGACGAGCCAGTCGCCCAGCGCCTTGGCCTGGGCGTTGTCCCTGCTCGAATGGCTGACGAAGATCCGCGCCATGCCCGCCCCCGCTGCGTGCCGCGACGGCATCATGACACGATCGTCCAGGTGCGCAACCCCCGGGAGGTGCCGCGCCGCCGGGCCATCTTCACGCGATCCCCTCCCGGCTCGCGTCCCGCCCCGCGCATCCGTGTTGACCCGCGCGCCCGATCCGCTTAACCAGTGCCCCTCGGGGAGCGCGTAGCTCAGCTGGTAGAGCAACGGACTTTTAATCTGTAGGTCCTGGGTTCGAGTCCCAGCGCGCTCACCACGAAATCAAGCACTTAGAGAAGACGGGTCGGCGCCGGGAGTGCTCTGTGGCAGCTCGTGTCGGACGATGCGGCATGGCGGGCGGCGCTTCGTGACGGCGCGCCCCGGGCCTCCGACGAGGGAGGCCCGGGGCGGCCGTCGGTCGTCTCTCGTCAGTTCGCCTTCTCGATCCGGGTGATCGTGAGCGCGCCGTTCACCCGGTCGGCCTCGAAGACGACGCGGTCTCCGACGGTGAGGCCGGAGGCCATTCCCGTCTCGGGCATGCGGAACACCATGGTCATGGCGTCCATGCCGAGGTTCTCGATGGGGCCGTGACGCACGGTGAGCTTGCCCGCGGCGTCGTCGATCTTGCGGATCTCGCCCTCCGTGGGCGAGGCGGCCGCGAAGCCGGTCGAGAGGAGCAGCGCTGCGAGCGCGGCAGTCCAGGTCGTGCGTGTCATGACCGTTCTCCAGTGCTGGCGGCGTCGCGGACCACGATGGTGCCGCGCATACCCGCTTCGAGGTGCCCGGGGATCAGGCAGGCGAACTCGAACGTGCCGGCCTCGGTGAACTGCCAGAGCAGCTCGCCTCGGTGCGCCGCGTCGAGCCGCCGCGCATTGGGGTCGTCGTGCTCCATCTCGGGGAACTTCATCATCATCTCGGCATGCTTACGGTTCTCCTCGACGGTGCCGATGACGAACTCGTGCTCGAGGGCGCCGGCGTTCGCGAGGACGAAGCGGATCTGCTCGCCACGCGCGACCTCGACCAGCGCCGGCTCGAACAGCATGGTGCCCTGGCCCTCCAGCATGGCGACCTCGACGACGCGCGCGGGCGCGCTCGGGTCGCCCTCGCGGCCGAAGGCGTAGTCGTCGGCGTGTCCCTTGGCGCCCGGTCCGGCGAATGCCGCCGCGCCGGCGAGCGTCAGCGCTCCGGCGAGCGCGAGCGTGTATCCACGAAAGATCATTCGGTTGTCTCCTGGTTGTCTCGTCTGGTTGTCTGGTCTGGTTGTCTGGGGTCAGTGGTCGTGGTGACCGCCGGACGCGGGCGCGTCGCGGCGGGTGCGCGGATCGACGACGCGGAACTCCGCCGTCTCGGGGGCGGGCGCGTCGGCGCGGGCCGCGTCGGGGGCCTCGCCCGTCCACTCGTAGGCGACGGTGCCGGCCGGGTGGTCGTACCAGCCGGGGTCGGCATAGTCGTTCGCCGCCAGGCCCTCGCGCACCTTCACGACGGTGAGCATGCCGCCCATCTCGATGGGGCCGAACTGGCCCCAGCCGGTCATCATCGGCAACGTGTTGTCGGGAAGCGGCATCTCCATCGTCCCCATCTCGCCCATGCCGCTCGTGCCCATCGGCATGTAGTCCGGCGCGAGCCTGCGGAGCCGCGCCGCCGCCGCCGTCTTGTCCACCCCGATCCAGGTGTTCAGGTCGTGGCCCATGGCGTTCATCGTGTGGTGCGACTTGTGGCAATGGATCGCCCAGTCGCCCTCGTGCTCCGCCACGAAGTCGAAGGCGCGCATCTGGCCCACCGCGACGTCGATGCTCACCTCCGGCCAGGCCACGTCCTCCGGCACCCAGCCACCGTCCGTGCACGACACCTTGAAGTCGTAGCCGTGCATGTGGATCGGGTGGTTGGTCATGGTCAGGTTGCCGAAGCGGATACGCACCTTGTCGTTCTTCGCCACCACGAACGGGTCGATGGCCGGAAAGACGCGGCTGTTCCAGCACCACAGATTGAAGTCGAGCATGGTCATGATGCGCGGCACGTAGGCGCCGGGCTCGATGTCGAAGGCGTTGAGCAGGAAGACGAAGTCGCGGTCGACGCGCCGGAAGGCGGGGTCGCGCGGATGGACGACGAAGAAGCCCATCATGCCCATCGCCATCTGGACCATCTCGTCCGAGTGCGGGTGGTACATGAAGGTGCCGGACTTCCTCAGCTCGAACTCGTAGACGAAGGTCTTGCCCGGCGGGATGTGCGGCTGGGTGATGCCGCCCACCCCGTCCATGCCGTTGGGCAGGATCTGGCCGTGCCAGTGGATGGTCGTGCTCTCCGGCAGCTTGTTGGTGACGAAGATGCGGACCTTGTCGCCCTCGACGGCCTCGATCGTCGGTCCTGGGGACTGGCCGTTGTAGCCCCAGAGGTGGGCGTTCATGCCGGGCGCGAGCTCCCGCACGACGGGCTCGGCGAGGAGGTGGAATTCCTTCCAGTCCCCGTTCATGCGCCACGGCAGGGTCCAGCCGTTGAGGGTCACCACCGGCTGGTAGTCGACGCCGCTCGATGGGACGAGCGGCGGCCGGGTCGCGGCGTCGGCGATGGTCGGCGCCTCGGGAATGCTCGCGGCCTGGACGCGGCCCGAGACCATGGACGCGCCGGCCAGAGCGAGGCCGCCGCCTGCGCCGAGGAAGGCTCTACGCGAAAAGTCGGTCATGGGAGATCTCCTCTTTCCGGCTCTCAATGGGGGGCGGCGCCGCCGGCCTCGGCCATCACGGCGCCGCCCGCGGGCGCACCGCCCCCGAAGCCGCCGACGAGGGCGAAGCCGAGATCGGTCTCGGCGATGAAGAAGTCCCGGCGCGCCTCGATGGCCTGGGCGTTGCTCAGGATGCGCAGCCGTGCGTCGGTGATGAAGTCGGTCACGTCGGCGATCATCGCGTTGTACTGGAGCATCTGCTCCTCCTCGATCACCTGCCGGAGCGGCAGGACCTGGTCCTGGTAGAGGCGCGCGATCTCGAAGGTCCCGCGATAGGTCTGGTAGGCTTCACGGGCCTGCGAGCGCGCCTCGACCGCCTTCTGCTGGAGTGCGTTCGCCGCCTGGAGAACGGCGGCCTCCGCCCGGGCCACCCGGGCGGCGCCGGTGTCGAAGATCGGGATCTCGAGCTCGACCTCGATCCCGCGCCACTGATCGACGTCCTTCTCGATCACGCCGTCCTCGACGCTGCGCGAGCGCTCGGTGTTGGCGATGCCGACGAGATCGAGGTCCTGGACGAGGCGGGTCGCGTCGGCGAGGCCGAGGGAGCGGCCGAGCGCCTCGAGCTCCAGGCGCCCGATCCTCAGGTCGAGACGGCGCGCGACCGCCTCCTGCTCGATGTCGCCACGCCCGTGCAGGTGGCCGGGAAGCCGCGGCAGCTGGTCCGGCAGACGGAACGCGACGTCCGCGCCCCACAGGCCGAGCAGCCGGGTCAGCGCCTCGCGCTCGACGCGCTGCTGCAGGCGCGCCCGGGCGAGCTGCGCGCTCGTCTCGGCGGTGAAGGCGTGCTCGCGCGCCTGGGCGAGGCGGGTCGCTCCGCCGGTCTCGCCGAGCCCGACGAGCAGCTCCGAGGCGGCCTTGGCCGACTCGCGCGCGTCCGAGAGGAACGTCACGAGCTGGTTCGCCGCGACGGTGCGGAAGTATTGCCGGCGCGTCTCCGCGGCGAGGGCGAGCGTCTCCTGCGCGGTTTGCAGCTGGGCGGCGCGGAAGCGCTCCCGGGCGATCGCCGTGCGCTCCGGAAGCGTGGCGAGCGCGAACAGGCTGGCCACGATCCGGCGCTCGATCTCGAGCGTGCCGCTGGTGACGAGGCGCGCGAGCCCGACCCTCGGGTTCGGCGGCAAGCTCGCCTGGACGAAGTCCGCCTCGGCGACGCCGAGCCCGGCATACGAGGCCTGCAGGCCGCGATTGGAGAGCAGCGCCACCTGCACGGCGGCGTCCGGCCCGAGCGGCCGCGCGAGCAGGGCGTCGGCGCGCGCCTCCGCCGAGGCGACCTCGTCTGGCGCGACGATGCGCTCGACATCGGCCGCGAGCTCGGTGCGGACGATCTCCTGGACGGCGCTCATGCCGCCGTCGGGCGACAGGGTCTGGCAGCCGGCGAGGAAGGCCGCGCTGGCGAGAACGACAGCTTTACGGATCACGGCATCACCTCCCGGGGCGCCACGCGCCGGTTCACCGCGCCCCAGTCGAGGGGCTGAACCGGGCGGAAGGAAACGGTGCCGGCATCGACGGCGGTGTAGCGCACGGGGGCACTGGCGGCGGCCGGATCGGCCGCGCGGACGAGATGCGCAGGCGGCGTGGTGGCGCAGGCCGTGAGGCCGAGCGCCAGCGCCGTCGCGAAGACGGGCTTGAGCATGTCTGGTCTGGTTCCGGATCGAGGCGAGGAGCCGGCCGGGACGGCCGGACGTCGTCGCGTTGAGAGAGCGTCGAGGCGGAGGGGGCGCGAGCGGCCCGCGCGGGCGTCGGCCCGCGCCTCAGGCTCTCGGCGGGCGCTCGATCCGGGAGGAGCGCGCGTCGATCAGGAGCGTCTCGATCCACCAGGCGGCGGCGATGGCAACCGGGGGCGAGAGATGCGCGTCCTGCGCGCGCGCGACCACGAGGGGCTGGCACGTCGCCATGTCGCAGCAGCCGGCCCGGTCGGGCCCGCCCGCCGCATCCCCCGCGTCGGCGCAGAGGTCTCCGAGAGCGACCGGATGCGCCTTGGTGCCGCCATGATCGCGGGCTGTCGCGTCGACGCATGCGGATTCGGACGGCGCCGTGCCCGTCTCGCGCTCGGCGTGCCCCGCACCCGCATGCGCGGCGCCGAACGCGCCGGGCAGCGGAGCCACCACGACGGACAGGGCGATCAGCAATGCGACGAGGGCACTCAGGAGGCGCAAGACCAACTCCGAATCAACACCTAGGTAAGTCTACCCAGTCCGAGCCTCCGCACAAGCGACTGGAACGCCGCACCCGCGCGGGACCGGCGGCCAACGGGCCGACGCGTCCGCGCGCCGGCCCGTCACCGTATCAGCGGGGCCGTCGAGCCCGCATCACTGCGCGCTCGTGCCCGTGTCGGTCGGCGCCCCGGTCATGAACCCCCGCAGCTCCGCCTGCGTCAGGCTGCCGTCGTCGTCGGCGTCGACGGCCCGGAAGATCCGGGCGTGGAAGTCCTGGACCTCTTCGAGCGACAGCGTGCCGTCGCCGTCGGCGTCCATGACGGCGAACATGATGCGCATCATCGGGCCGTGCCCCATCATGCCCTGGCCGCCGCCCATCATGCCGGGTCCCATCCCGGGTCCTCGGCCCATGCCCATCATGCCCGGACCCATGCCCATGCCGGGGCCCATGCCCTGGCCCATGCCGGGGCCCATGCCCTGGCCCATGCCCTGGCCCGGGCCCATGCCCTGGCCGCCCTGCTGCATCATCTGCTGCATCTGCTCCTGGTTCATCATCGGCATGCCGGCGCCCGGCCGGCCGGGCTGGGCCTGCCCCTGCGGCGAGGTCTGCGCGTGGGCGGACGCGGCGGCCGCCAGGAGTGCGGCGCCGGCGGCGAGAGTGACGATCGTTCTGGCCATGGTGTGCTCCTTCTCTGTCGGCTCCTCGCGGGAGCCGTTCTTCCTGCACGCCGGAGGATCCGGCGCGCATGCTCGCAGGCGGCGGACGACGGTGTCCTTCCGTCGCCTAGCGAATGCCGTTCGCGCGCTGCAGCTCGCGCAGGTAGATGACGATGTCGGCGACCTCGGCGTCGGTGACGCCCGGCTGCGCCGGCATGTCGCCGAAGCCCCAATGGTGCGCGCGGACGCCTTGCCGGACGGCGATGTGGAAGGCGCCATCGGCGTGATGGCCCGGCTCGTAGATCCGGTGGACCAGCGGCGGGCCGCTCTCCGAGCCGGCGGCGTTCGCGCCGTGGCAGACGGCGCAGCTCGCCGCGAAGGCGGCCGCCCCGCGCTCGGCCCGCGCCGCGAGCGCCGGCACGGCCACCTCGATCACCGTCGCCGACGGCCCGGGCCGGACCCAGACGCGCGCCGCTGCTCCCAGGGCGACGACCGCGCCGATCAGCAGGGCGCCGCGCCACCCGCCGGAGCCGCCCGGCGGCGGCGCCGGGCTGGGCTGCGGGGCGGCGGCGCCCTTCCTCGCGGGACGGGAGCGGCTGCGCGGCACGGCTCAGCGATCCGCCCGTTGCGCGCCGACGAAGGTCCCGAGCGGATGCCGGACGTCGTTCTCGGCGAAGAGCACGACCTCGTACGGCTCGGCCGCCATGCCGGGCGCATCCATCCCGGGCGATCCCATGGGCATGCCCGGGACCGCGACGCCGACGACGCCGGGGCGCTGCGCGAGCACGGCCTCGAAGGCGGACACCGGGACGTGCCCCTCCAGGACGTAGCCGCCGACCTCGGCGGTGTGGCAGGAGAGCAGGTCGTCGGGCACGCCGAGTGCGGCCTTGATCTCGTCCATCCGGGTCGTGTCGCGGACCTCGACGGCGAAGCCGGCGGCGCGGACGTGGTCGATCCAGGCGCCGCAGCAGCCGCAATTCGGGTCCTTGTGGACGATCATGGCCGCGCCCGGTGCGGCGGAGGCGCCGGCGGCGCCGAGGACGAGGAAGGCCGCGGAGGCGGCGACGAGGGTCATGCGGGTCATGATGCGTTCTCCCGATGAGCCGGCGACGGCCGGCGGAGCGTGAAGGTGCGGGTCGAGGAGGTGCGGGTCGGGGCGGTGCGGGTCGGGGCGGTGCGGGTCGAGGAGATGCCTCGGCGCGCGGCGGCGAAGGCGAGCGCCGGCACGACGAGCCACTGCGCGATCGGCGACAGGCCGAGCTCGAAGCCGCCGACGGGAACGGTCGGCATCGCGTCCGTGTAGGCCCAGGCTTCGCGCACGACGATGTTCAGCCATTCGCTGAAGGCGGTGTAGGCGATGCCGACGACGATCGTGGCCGCCGCGACCGCACCGAACCGCTCGCCGGGCCAGCCCGCCGCGCCGAAGACGACGAGGGCGGCCGCGAGGGCGGAGAGCCCGATGAGGACGTCGCCCGCCGTGCAGTGCGCGATGGCGAAGGCGATCTCGCCTGGGCTCGCCTCCGACCAGATCGTGTAGAGCGGCGTGTGGCCGATCTCCCAGGCGAGGCTCGCCAGCGCGAGAACGGCGAGGTAGCGGCGCAGCCCGCCGAGCCACGCGCCCCGGTCGTCATTTCCCATGGCCGTGCCCGCGATGCATGAAGAGGTGCAGGAGCGGGCACGCGACGAGCACGAGATACGGCACAGCCGCCAGTACGTGGCCGGTGTGGGTGGCGAGCAGGTAGACCCCGAGCGCCGCGAGCGCGAGGCAGGCGGCGAGGTTGACCCGCGAGCGCAGGAAGCGGCGCAGGGCGCTCTCGGGGGCGACGGGCGGAAGCGGATGGTCCGACATGGCCGTGTTCTCCTGTTCGCGTTCAGCTCTGGGCCAGCCCCAGCGCCGCGATGTCCTTGCGGCGGCGCTCGAGCAGCTTGGCGTTGATGGCGACGACGACGGTGCTCAGCGACATGAGGGCCGCGCCGACGGCGGGGGTGAGGACGACGCCCCAGGAATAGGCGACGCCGGCGGCCAACGGGATCGCGACGACGTTGTAGCCGGCGCCCAGCACGAAGTTCTCGATCATCTTGCGGTAGGTCGCCCGTGACAGGGACAGGATGGCGGTGACGTCGCGCGGATCGTTGCGCACGAGGACGATGTCGGCCGACTGCACCGCGACGTCGGTGCCCGCCCCGATGGCGATGCCGCAATCGGCCTGGACCAGCGCCGGCGCGTCGTTGACGCCGTCGCCGACCATGGCGACGGTCTTGCCCCGGGCCTGCACCTCGCGGATCTTGTCCGCCTTCTGGTCGGGCAGCACCTCGGCGAAGTAGTCGTCGAGCCCGAGCTCGGCCGAGACGCTCTTGGCCACGGCCTGCGCGTCGCCCGTGAGCATCATGCATTCGATGCCCATCGCCTTGAGCTTGGCGATGGCCTCTCGGGATTCGGGCCGCACGACGTCCGCGAGGGCGATGGCGCCGACGACCTCCTCGTCGAGGAGGACGTAGACGACGGTCTTGCCCTGCTCGGCCACGCGCTCCACGTCGGCGTGCCCTGTCTCGATGCCGCGCCGGCGCAGGTAGCCGGGACCGACCACCTTGACGTTCCGGCCGGCGACGGCGGCCTCGGCTCCCTCTCCGGGCAGGTTGCGGAAGTCCCGCACGGCCTCGACCGCGAGGCCCCGCTCCTGCGCCGAGCGGGTGACGCCCCGCGCGATCGGGTGCTCGGACTGGCTCTCGAGCGCGGCGGCCCAGCCGAGCACCGCATCCGCCGGGAGCGCCCCGAGCGGGATCACGTCGCTGACGCCGAAACGGCCCTCGGTGAGCGTGCCGGTCTTGTCGAAGACGACGACGTCGAGATTGCGGGCGCGCTCGAAGCTCGCCCGGTCGCGGATGAGCAGGCCGCTCGTGGCGCTCAGCCGCGTGCTGACCGCGACGACGAGCGGAACCGCGAGCCCCAGCGCGTGAGGGCAGGCGATCACCATCACCGTCACCATCCGCGCGATGGCGAACTCGTAGGCCGCGCCGACGGCGAGCCAGACGACGAGCGTGACGATGCCGACCACGATCGCGCTGTAGGTGAGGATGTTGGCGCCGCGGTCGGCGAGGTTCTGGCTGCGCGAGCGCGATTCCTGCGCCCGGCGCACCATCTCGATGACCTGGGCGAGGTAGGTCTCGTCCCCGGTCTTGCGGATCTCGATTGTGATCGCGCCCTCGCCGTTGACGGCGCCGCCGATGACGACCTCGCCCTCGCTCCGCTCGACCGGCTTCGACTCGCCCGTGAGCATCGATTCATCGAGGCTGGAGCGACCTTCCACGACGACGCCGTCGGTCGGCACCTTGGCCCCGGGACGCACCAGGACCCGGTCTCCCGGCCGGAGGTCCGAGACCGGTACCTCCTCCGTCGTGCCGTCGGGCCGCACCCGGTCGGCCGTCGCCGGCATCAGGGCCACCAGCGCCTGGAGCGCCGCGGAGGCGCCCATCACCGAGCGCATCTCGATCCAGTGCCCGAGCAGCATGATCAGGATGAGGGTCGCCAGCTCCCAGAAGAACGGCTCGCCGGCGAGCCCGAACACGGTCGCGGTCGAGTAGACGTAGGCCACCGTGATCGCCAGCGAGATCAGGGTCATCATCCCCGTCTTGCGGTTGCCGACCTCCGAGACGAACCCCGTCAGGAAGGGCCAGCCGCCGTAGAAGAAGACGATCGTCGAGAGGCCGAAGAGCACCAGGGTCGATCCGGGGAACGCGAGCGTGTCCGCGAGCCCGAGGAACTCCTGGATCATCGGCGAGAGCAGCAGGATCGGCGGCGTCAGGACGAGCGTGATCCAGAAGCGGCGACGGAAGTCCGCGATCATCGCCGCGTGGTCGTGGCCGCCGTGGCCGCCGTGGCCGCCGTTCCCGTGCCCGCCGTGCTGCCCGTGCGGAGCGCCCGGGTCGGTCTCGCGCACGGACGGGGCGGCGATGCTCGCGTCACCCGGCGCGGACGCCTCGCCTTCGGGATGGTGGTGCCTGTGGTTCGGTTCGGTCATCGCTTGGGTTCTTCCTCTGTCGAACACGTCGACGCTCGACTTTCCCATCATGGGAGGGTCAAGCGATCGGCGGCGCGGCTCACCCCGGGTCGGCACGCGAGCGCTCGGCCTGGACGGTGTGTTCCCGCTCCGGCCAGGTGCTCTTGATGAAGGCGAGAACCGCCTCGATCTCCTCGTCGCTCAGCACGTCGGCGAAGCCCGGCATGTCGCTCTCGTAGCCGGGGAGGAGGGCGCCGGGGCCGTGCTCGATGATGGCGACGAGCTGACGGTCCGAGTGGTGCCAGGTATGGCCGGTCTCGTCGTGGGGCGGCGCGGGCAGGCGGCCCGAGGGCAGCCGCTCCATCCAGTTCGGCTGGCCCTCGAGATCGACGCCGTGGCAGGAGGCGCAGTACGCCGCATAGACCGTGCGCCCCTGCGCCACCCGAGCCGCCTGCGCGGCCGCGTCGCCGTCGTCGGCGAGCGACCAGGCGATCGCCCCGGCGCCGACGGCGGCGAGCGCGGCCGCGGCGATGATGGCCGTCGTCCGCCTCATGAGCGCAGATACTTGATCAGCGCCGCGATCACGAGAACGACGAGGACGACGAGGAGGAGCCCCCACAGCCCCATGCCCCACATCCAGCCGCCCATGCCGTCGCCCATCCAGCCGTTCATGTGATCAGTCCATCCCTGCTGTACGCGCATGGCGAGATCTCCTTCGTTGGTTGTCGGCTCAGGTGACGCGCAGGAGCGCCGACATGCCGCCGACCTGATGCTCCAGCACGTGGCAATGCAGCAGCCAGTCGCCGGCGCCTTCCGCGACGAAGGCGATCCGCATCCGCTCGCGCGGCGCCATCAGGGCCGTGTCGGCGAGCGGCGTGTGCGGCTCCGGCGCACCGTCCCGCTCGAGGATGCGGAACGCGTGACCGTGCAGATGGATCGGGTGCCACCAGGCGGTCTCGTTGACGAGGTCGAGCACGACCGAGCGCCCGCTCGCCACCGTGAGGAACGGCGGCAGGGCGTGGCTGCCGTCGTCGGCGGCGCCGTTCACGGCCCAGGCGAGGCCGCGCATCATCATGGTGCGCATGGCGCCCGGCCCGCCGCGCATGCCGCCCATCATCCCGCCCTCGAAGACGACGTCGAGCCGCTCGGCGGACGCGATGTCCGGCTCCGGCACGGGGTTCGGCGGGAGGACGAGGGAGGCGTCGAGCGGGCTCTCGCGCAAAGGCGTCTCGCCGTAGGCGAGGTCCACGACCCGGTAGGGCTCGCGCGGGAAGACGTCGACGACGGACGCGCGGGCGCCCGGATCGCCGCCGCAATCGAGGACGAGGTCGACCCGCATGCCCGGCCCGAGCAGGACGATGCCCTCCGGCGGCTCGTGCGGGGTCACCGGATGTCCGTCGCGGGCGACGACCATCGGCGTGTGGCCCTCGAAGCGCAGGGCGAAGATGCGGGCGTTGGCGACGTTGACGAGCCGCAGCCGCAGGCGCTCGCCCGGCGCGACGGCGAGCGCCTCCGGGACGCGCCCGTTGAGCGTCACCGTGTTGCCGAGCCGCCCGGCGTGGCTCATGTCCATGCCGTTGCCGAAATCCTCGACGATCGCCCCCTCGGGGTCGAGCCGCCAATCGTCGAGCGCCCAGACGAGGTCGCGGTCGACGCGCAGGGGCTCGGGCTCCTCCACGACGAGCACGCCCGAGAGGCCGCGCTCGAGCTGCTCGGCGCTGGCATGGTGCGGGTGGTACCAGAAGGTCCCGGCGTCGAGCGCATCGAACTCGTAGACGAAGCGCTCACCGCGTGCGATCGGCGGCTGCGTCACGTTCGCCACGCCGTCCATGGCGTTGGGCAGTCGCAGCCCGTGCCAATGGACCGTCGTCGGATCCGGCAGGCGGTTCTCGACGGTGATGCGCAGCCGCTCGCCCTGGGAGGCGCGGATCTCGGGGCCGGGAACACGCCCGTCGTAGGCCCACACCGCCGTCTCGGGGTGGGGCGCACCGACGAGCGCGGCCGTCGCCGGAGCCGGTGTCAGGGTGAAGTCGCGGGTTGCGGCGGCGCGGGCGGGAATTGTGGGGAGTGCGAGGGCGCCGGCGAACGCCGCCGAGCGCGTGAGAAACGACCGGCGCGTGAGCGCAGGCGTGGAGACGATGCGGGTCATGAATGCGGTTCCGGATGGCGGACGAGCTTCGACGAGCCCGCCGGCCGACCGGCCGCGGGCTCAGGCGAGCGTCGCCGGCCTCGGCGGCTCGTAATCCGGACGCAGGGTGCGGCCGCCGGGCAGCGCCAGCGGTGCCGGGCGTGCATCGTCGGCCGTTTGGGCCGCCGGTAGCAGAGGCGGCGGCGACGGCACGAGCTGAAGCAGGCAGGCGACGGCACAGGCCGCACCCCCCTTGCCGTGATCGCCCTCGCAGCCGGGGCAGGCGTCGCTCGCCGTCATGGCCAGGACCGCCACGGTCCCCGCCGCGTTGGATTGTGCCAGCATGCAGGCATCCGCGTCCGCACGCGCTCCCGCCGTGCCGGCGACGAAGAGCGCCAGCAGACCGACGAGCAGAAGGGTAACGCGGCCGAGACGGCCGGTGGACGCGCGGATCATGATCGACAGGTAGGCCTTCGTACCCAGCCGCGCAACTCCGCAACATACCGGGTGCGGGATGAGCGGGTCAGTCGTCCCCGTCGTGCACGCCGCCGCACCCGGCATGCCGGCGCTTCGCCGACGGCGACGATCGTCTCGGCGCGCCGATCCTCGCCGATGAGCGGCGACACCACGACGCGGGTGCCGCCGGCCTCGAGCCGGTGTTCCGCCGCTTTCTCGCCCGCTCTCGCCCGCGCACGATCGCGCGAGACGTCGACGGGCTCGGACCGGTGGCCTGCGCGTCAGGCCGCGGGGGGCGACGCCCGCTTCGCCTTCGCCTCGGCCTCCTCCACGCTGCCCGGCGCGGTCCCGTGCCAGAACGGGAAGTGGTCCTCGCGCCAGCCCAGCATGCCGCCGATCATGATCTTGACCGGCCGGCCGAGGCGCGCGAGCCGCAGCGCTCCCTTGTCCGCGCCGTTGCAGTGGGGACCCTCGCAATAGACCACGAACAGCGTATCGGCGGAGGCGAACGCGAGGCGTTCCGCCGTGATCTCCCGGTGCGGGATGTTGATCGCGCCGGGGACGTGCGCCCTCGCGTAGGCGTTGGGGCCGCGGACGTCGACGAGGACGAAGCCGGGCTGCCCGGAGCTCATGTCGACGTGGACGTCGTCGCAATCGGTCTCGAGCGCCAGCCGGCGGGCGAAGTGGGCCTCGGCCTCGGCGGACGGGGCAGGGGGGGTGTCGGTCACGTGTGTCGTCATGGATGGTCCCTCGTGGTCCAGGGCCCCAGAGTGCCGGTCCATGCCTCCGGTTGATATCGCCGCGCGCGACGATTAGCGTCAAGATCATGCCAAGCGCGCCCCCGCCCGATCCCGGCCTCGTCGTGGCCCTGGCCTACCAGGGCCTCTGCACGTTCGAGCTCGGCGTCGCCGTCGAGATCTTCGGGCTACCCCGGCCGGAGATGGGGCCGGGCTGGTACCGGTTCGCGGTGGCGAGCCTCGAGCCCGGGCCGTTGCGCGCCACGGGGGGGCTCACCGTCGCGGTCGACGGGGGTGCGGACCTGCTGCGGGAGGCGGGGACCGTCATCGTTCCCGGCTGGCGCGGGGCCGAGGAGCCGGTTCCCGATGCCATCACCGCCGCGATCCGCGACGCGCATGCCCGCGGGGCGCGGGTCCTGTCGCTGTGCTCCGGCGTCTTCGTCCTCGCCGCCGCGGGGCTCCTCTCGGGCCGCAACGCCACGACGCATTGGCGCTATCTCGACGTCCTGGCCCGGCTTCATCCCGACATCCGCGTGGTGCCCGACGTGCTCTACGTCGACGAAGGGCAGGTCCTGACGGCGGCGGGGAGCGCGGCCGGCATCGACCTCTGCCTCCACCTTGTGCGCCGGGACTTCGGCCCGCGGGCCGCGAACATGGTGGCCCGGCGCCTCGTGGTGCCACCCCATCGCGACGGGGGCCAGGCGCAGATCGTCGAGGAGCCCGTGCCGCTGCCGCACGAGGGGGCGCGGCTCTCGCCGCTCCTCGACCGCCTGCGTCGGGCGCTCGATCGTCCGCACACGATCGGCGCGATGGCGGCCGCGGTCGGGATGAGCGAGCGGACGTTCCTGCGCCGATTCAAGGCCATGACGGGAGCCACGCCCGGCGCGTGGCTGGTCGAGGAGCGCCTGCGCCGGGCCCGCGAGCTCCTGGAGACGACGCCGCAGCCGATCGAGACGATCGCGACGGCCTGCGGCTTCGGCTCCGCGGCGACCTTGCGCCACCACTTCCGTGAGCGCCTCGGCACGAACCCCAACGCCTATCGCCGCCGGTTCTCCCGTACGGCGGCCTGAGGGGGCGGCGAGCGCCGAGGTCCGAGGAGCCCACGGACGGCGCCACGGCGATGGCGTGATCAGCGGCTCTCTCGCGCGCATCGGCTCTTGCGCGCACCGCACGAACCGGCTATCTCCCCCTCACGTCGGAGCGTAGCGCAGCCCGGTTAGCGCACTTGTCTGGGGGACAAGGGGTCGTGGGTTCAAATCCCGCCGCTCCGACCATATCGACTCTTCCCATCATTGGGAAATGCGTGACGGCCCGCCGAGCATGGCGAGGCCGTTTTTCGTTCGGGGGCTCACAGGGGACACGCGACTATGATCGGCGGTGTCCAAAAGCGTGCTATTATCTTCTGTGGATAAGTGCCGTTTGCTCTCTGGAGCGAGATGCCGACGCTATCGAACCGATCTCGGCAGCGTCGCGTTAACCGCATCGGAGTAACGTGCCGAAAGGGTGTGTCGTCTGCGAACTAGGCAAATCTGACCGTATCGTCTAGTCGTGAGATACCATAAGAATCAAAGAGGAGGGTGCCGTGATGAATGCGAGCCTGTCGCAGCTCGTCGAGATGGCGAAGCGGGTGCAAATGAGCGAGCAGCAGCGGACCGAGCAGCGCAACAGTTTCGTGTATGGCAACACGAAAATTGAAAATGCGAAGATCACGAAAGAGATGGTCGAGCGCGTTGCGCAGCGGGTCGCACGGTAAGCCATACGGTGAGCAAGGCGCATGCCTCTAGCCGCCGATCATGACGAACTCGAAGTTGAGAACGGCTTTAGGCAGTTCGATCGCTGCCTGGAAATGGCTGCTTTCTACCTCGACGGAGGGCATTCTTTCGCCCTCCGTCGAAGCATGATCGACGAATTACAACGCGAGGCGGTCGAGGGCATCGAAGCACGCGCCGGACACCTGAGGACAACAGAGGTTCGGATCACGCACAGTGCACATGTACCCCCGGGTCCTCATCTCATAAATCATCTGCTTGTTGAATTTTGTGATTATATAAACAATAATTGGCATGAAAAGACAGCTTTTCATCTCGCTGCCTACGCAATGTGGCGCCTGAATTGGATTAATCCCTATTCAGATGGAAACGGTCGAACATCTCGTGCTATTTCCTACGCAATACTCTGCATCAAGATAGGATATATACTGCCCGGTTCTCCGACGATCCCGGCTCAAATCGAAGAAGACAAGACACTGTACATAAAGGCGCTTGAAGCAGCTGACGGAGCTGGCGCACATGGCGCAGACGATGTGTCGCAAATGGAAGAGATGATCAAGCACATGCTTGCCCGTCAACTTATGGGAATTATTGACGCCGCCGGAAGAAGCTGATTTTGATGACGCGAAGCATCGGGCGGCTCTGGGTTGAGGGCAGCCCATTCGGCTCGGTTGATGGGACCGTGATAGGGGACAAGGGGTCGTGGGTTCAAATCCCGCCGCTCCGACCATTTTCACCGCTTCGCGGCCTGCAGCCTGCCCGCCTCGTCGCGACAGAGGTCCAGGCGTGACGGGCGAGCTCCGCCCCTCCTCGTCCGCGTCTTCTCGTCGACGTCGTCACCCGCTTGCCGCCGCGCTTGCGCGTGGGCTACATGGACGCCGTGCGCAAGCTCGGCCATGGGCCGATGGGAAAGGTCCGGGACCGGTATGGGGGCGATCGACATCACCGCACTGGTGCAGGAATTCGCGGTCCTGTTCGCCGTCATCGATCCCGTGGGCACCATCCCCGTCTTCCTCGCCGTCACCGCGGGGATCGCCGCCGAGCGGCGGGCCGCGGTGGCGCTGCGCGCGATCCTGATCGCAGCGCTGGTTCTGCTGGGCTTCATCGCCGTCGGGCAGATCTTCCTCGAGGCGGTGGGTGTGAGCCTCGTCTCGTTCCAGATCGCGGGCGGTATCGTGCTGTTCCTGTTCGCCCTGAGCATGATCTTCGGCGAATCGAAGCCCGACCGGGAGCGCGCCCTCGTCGAGAAATCCGACAGCGAGCTCGCGGTCTATCCTCTCGCCATCCCCTCGATCGCCGGGCCCGGGGCGATGCTGAGCGTCGTGCTCCTCACCGACAATCGCTCGCGTCCGATCGTGGAGCAGGCCCTGACGGCGGGGATGATGCTCGTGGTGCTCGCCATCGTGCTCGGGCTGATGCTCGCCGCGACGAAGCTGCACAAGTATCTCGGCAACGCCGGTGCGGCGATCATCAGCCGCGTGATGGGCCTCGTCCTCGCGGCGCTCGCCGTCGAGACGATCCTGGATGCCGTCCTCGGGCTCCTCGCCGCGCGCTGAGCCCGCCTATGCCGCCGCGGATGCGGGCGCAGCGCTCGCCGCCGCGCCCGTGTCCGGGTAGCGCCGGCCGATCTCGAGGAAGCGCTCGAGGTTGTCGAGGAAGAGCCGAGTCAGGTCCGGGTCGAACTGCGCGCCAGCCTCCGCCTCGAAATGGGCGACGATTCGATCGAGCGGCCACGGCTCCTTGTAGCAGCGCTTGGCGCCGAGCGCGTCGAAGACGTCGACGATCGCGGTGATGCGCCCGAACAGGTGGATCGCATCGCCGGACAGGCCGCGGGGGTAGCCGCGCCCGTCGAAACGCTCGTGGTGCTGGCCGGCGACGATCGCCCCGGCGCGGATCCCCGGGCGGCTCGATTCGGCGAGCAGCGTCTCGCCCACGAGCGTGTGGCGCTTCATGATCTCCCACTCGTCGGGATCGAGCCGGCCCGGCTTGTTGAGGACGGCATCGGGAACGCCGATCTTGCCGACGTCGTGCAGCGCCGAGGCGAGACGCAGGGTCTCGAGCTGCGCGTCGTCGAGGCCGGCCAGGCGGCCGAGCTCGGCCGCCTGGCCGAGACGCGGGTGACGTGGTGCGCGGTTTCCTGCGAGCGGGTCTCGACCGCGCCGCCGAGGATCGCGGTGATCTCGGCCTGCGTCGCCTCGATCTCCCCGCGCAGGGAGAGGTTCTCGAAGGCGATCGTGATGTTGCGCGCGAACAGGCGCACGAGCTCCTCGTCGCAGATCGGATGGCGCGCGGGGTTGGCGAGGTAGAGGAGCGTACGGGTCTCGGCGCTGCGGCGCGTGCAGACGGCGATGTGGTCGTCGGCGACCACGACGCGCCCGTCCAGCGCCCCCGTCATCCAGCGCGCCAGCAGGTCTGCCGGGACTACGTCCTCGAGCCTCACGTCCGGCGCGCCGTCGAGCGCGCCGATCGCCGCGAGCACCTGCGGCGTGCCCGCTTCGAGGGAGGCGGCCACGCTGCGGGCGCTCATCAGTGCCGCCTCCGGTGTCAGGTAGAGCAGCGACGTGAGCTGCTCCAGCGCGCCGCGGGCGAACTGCTCGAGGTAGCGCGCCTCGTAGAGCCGGGCGGAGGCCTCGATCACCGTGCGCAGCCCCTCCCGGTTGCGCTCGAGCGCGACGATATCGCGGTGCCCCCGAATGGCGGAGACGACGGACGAGAACAGCTTCTGGGCCGTGAGATCCGCCTTCTCCTTGTAGTCGTTGATATCGTAGTCGAGGATCACGCTGCGCTCGGGCGCCTGTCCCGGCTCGCCGGTGCGCAGGATGATGCGCACGGCGTGGTCGCCGCGCTCGCGGCGGATCCAGCGCACGAGGTCGAGGCCGGCGCGGTCGGTCTCCATCACCACGTCGAGCAGGACGACCGCGAGCTGCGGCAGGTCCGGGATCAGGTCGCGGGCCTGTCCCGCCGAGTAGGCGGAATGGAAGACGACGCCGCGCCCGGCGAGCGCGAGATCCGACAGCGCGAGCCGCGTCACCTCGTGCACGCCCGGCTCGTCGTCGACGATCAGCACGTGCCAGGCGCCGTGCGGGCCGTCCGCGAGCGTCGCGCCGGCCGCGATCTCCTCGCTGGCGGAATCGTCGACGAGAAAGTCCATCATGCCTCGGCTCCTCGGATCGGCATGGTGATGACGAAGGTCGTGCCCGACCCCGGCGCGCTCTCGACCGCGACGCTGCCGCCGAGCCGTGCCGTGACGAGATTGTGCAGGATGTGCAGGCCCAGTCCGGTGCCGCCGCTCGCACGCTTCGTGGTGAAGAACGGGTCGAAGATCCGAGCCGTCACCTCCGGCGGCATCCCGACCCCGTCGTCGGAGAAGCGGATCTCGAGGCGATCCGGGCCGATCGCGGCGACGATGGCGATACGCCCGTCGGCTCGACCTTCGAAGGCGTGAGCGACGGCGTTCGAGACGAGGTTCGTGATGACCTGTGCCAGCGCGCCGGGATCGGTGATCACCTCGCCGTCGGGCTCGACCGTGAGCGCGACCGAGATTCCGGCGCGCTTGATCGTCGGCTCGAGGCTCGTGAGTACGCTTCCGAGATAGTCGCCGAGCACGATTCCGCGCACCGCCTGGCTCGACTGGTCGACGGAGGTCTGCTTGAAGCTGCGCACCAGGTCCGCGGCGCGGGCGAGGTTCGCGTGGGTGATCTCCAGCGAGCGCGTCGCCTCCGCGAGCGCCTGCTCCAGCCGCATGCGCCCGAGCGTGCCGTCCGCGAGCGCAGCGCGAAGCGCCGCCACCTGCGTGTGCAGATGGGTGACGGCGGTGACGCCGATGCCGATCGGCGTGTTGATCTCGTGGGCGACGCCGGCGACGAGGTCGCCGAGGGAGGCGAGCTTCTCGCGGCGGATCAGGACATCCTGCGTCGCTTCGAGGTTGGCGAGGGCGCGGCTGAGCTCGGCGGTGCGGACCGAGACCTGCCGCTCCAGCTCCGCCGTCGCCTCCGAGCGCAGCCGCTCGGCCTCGCGCCGCTCGGAGATGTCGCGCACCGAGAGCTGGAAGGCGTTCTCCTCCCCGTCGATCAGGGTGATCGTGCCCTCGCCGGGAAAGGTGGTGCCGTCGAGCCGGCGGAACTCGCGCTCTGTCTCGTACGAGCCCTGCGCCCGGGCGACGCCCAGCGCCTTCTCGAGCTGCAGCCGGGTGACGTCGAAGTCCGCCAGGGAAAGGGCGCCGATGGGCAGGTCGACGATGTCGTCGGCTCCTGCCCGGAAGAGCTGCTGCGCGCGCCTGTTGGCGGCGACGTAGCGCCCGCCGCGCGCGATCAGGATGGCGTCTCCGGAATGCTCGAACAGCCGCCGCCATTGCTGCTCGCTGCGCGCGACGCGCTGCTCCGCGTGCCGGCGTTTCGTGACGTCGCGCACGAAGACCGCGGCGGTGCGCGGGCCGCTTTGGAAGGCCGTGATCTCCACGAGGCCGCCGAGGCGATCGTCGTCATAGGGCACCTCGATGGTGCCGAGCGTCTCGCCGTGGACGGCGGTGCGTCGCAGTCGCGCGACGAGGTCCGTTGCTTCGACGCGCGGGAAGGCATCCTCGAAGGAGAGGCCGAGGAGCGGCTGCGGGTTCAGGCCGAGCGTCCTGCCCGCGGCGGGGTTGATTCGCGACACCCTGAGCGATCCGTCCGCTTCCGCGTCGAGCTCGACGACACCGAAGGGGATCTCGGCGAGGATCGTGCGCAGGCGCCGCGCGGCCGCGCCGGGCACTCGGCGGGATCGGGCGCCGTCTCGGGCCGCGGAGGCGAGGGTCGGGTCGTCGATCATGTGTCACGTAGCGCAACAGAGTGACGTAACGTGACACGTCACAGATTAATTTTCTCTGTCGCGGCCGTTGCTCAGTTTTCTTCAGTTGAAGTCCTCCTTGCTGCCAAGTGCAGGATAGTTCAACCATCGATGAGACCGCGTCGAAGGAATTCCCGTGCTGGACGTATCGATCGATGCAGCTAATACGATTGGTCGTGGTGTACTCAAACAGAAGTAGAAACAATCACGATCGCCGCGCAAAAATGCTCGTTTTCGTTTGACACGCGAAGATTGCCGCGCCAGAAATACCGGAACAAAGAGTGTTCGCGGGGCGAACGGGAGCACGGCACCGGCTCCGGAGCGTGCCCGATCCCCCGGACGTAGGCGACGTCGGTGTCCGGCCCGCGGCGACAATCGGCAGCGTCATCGACGCGCGGGGTCGCCGGCAGCGGCCCGGCAGGGCGACACATCGTGGAGGCAGGCGTATGTCGGGCGGTGAACCGAAGATGGACATGAAGAAGCACCCCAACGACGTCGATCGCGAGGTCGGCCGGCGAATCAAGCAGCGCCGAACCGATCTCGGGTTCAACCAGCAGAGTCTCGCTCAGCAGATCGGGGTCTCTTACCAACAGGTGCAGAAGTACGAGAACGGCACGGATCGCGTCGGCGCCAGCCGGCTCTATGCCATCGCCGGTGCGCTGCATTGCGACATCTCGAGCTTCTTCGAGCCGCGTGGCCAGTTCCGAGAGACCGGCCCGGCCTACGAGACCGCCATCGAGGCGCAGCGATTGCTCTCGACCGAGGACGGCCGCCTGCTGATCCACGCGTTCTCGACGATCGAGGACGCGGCGGTGCGGCGCAAGCTCGTCGAGCTCGCCACCGCGCTCGCCAGCGCCCTGCGCCGGCCCGGCAACGGGCGTCGGGTGCGGCGGATGCCGCGGCTGTGAGCACTCCGCGCCCGCGGTGTCGGGCTCGCCCTGCCGCGTCGGGGGATTACACTAACAAATGAGACAGGGGAATCGCATTTGAGAATTCGGTCTGGTGCGCCGGGGTAGAATCGATTCTTGAGTGGCTCTATCGTTGTGATGGAGCTTGCGATGTCCTTGTCCTGGTTCGAAGCGGCTTTTGCGGCTCTGCC
>JBNPEA010000156.1:0-6197 GCA_051117315.1 Salinarimonas sp.
GGACCGTACCGTGCATTTCCTCGGCGACGCCCAGGGGCGCGACAATCGCACCTTTGCCGAGATGGCGCTCGACGAGGGCGGCCGCTTCCTCGCCATGCGGGTGACGATCGACGCCGATCTCGGCGCCTACCTCTCCCAATTCGCGCCCTTCATCCCCACCGGCGGCGCCACGATGACGCCGGGCAGCTACGACATTCCCGCGGTTCACGCCCGCATCCGCGGCTGGTACACCAACACGCTCCCGGTCGACGCCTATCGCGGCGCCGGCCGGCCGGAGGCGGCCTACGTCGTCGAGCGGCTCGTCGACCACGTCGCCCGCGAGATCGGGACGACGCCGGACGCGCTGCGGGCGCTGAACTTCGTACGGCCCGAGCAGATGCCCTATCGCACGGCGACGGGCCGGGTCTACGACAGCGGCGAGTTCGAGGACCACATGCGCCGCGCCATGCAGTGCGCCGGCTGGGACGGCTTCGAGGCGCGCGATTCCGCCGCCCGCGCCCGCGGCATGATCCGCGGCATCGGCATGGCCTCGTACATCGAGGCCTGCGCCGGCGGCGGTCCCGAGACCGCGACCGTCGCGATCGAGCCGGACGGCAGCGCGCGCGTCGCGATCGGCACACAATCGAGCGGGCAGGGCCATGCGACTGCCTACGCCCAGCTCGTCTCCCAGCACCTCGACCTGCCGCTCGAGCGCATCCGCGTCGTCCAGGGCGATACCGATGACATCGCCACCGGCGGCGGCACCGGCGGCTCGCGCTCGATCCCGGTCGGCGGCGCCTCGGTCGCGGGCGCGTCCGAGCTCATGGCGGGCAAGCTCAAGGCGCTGGCGTCGGAGGCGCTCGAGGCCTCCGTCGCCGATCTGGAGATCGGGGAGGGCGCGGTGCGCATCGCCGGCACCGACCGCTCGATCGCCTTCGCCGCCCTCGCCGCCCGCGCGCCGGAGCCCATCTCCGCCGCCCATACCTGGAAGCCGCCGTCGGCGACCTACCCCAACGGCACGCACGTCTGCGAGGTGGAGATCGACCCGGACACGGGGACGGTGACCATCGTCGCCTACGTCGTCGTCGACGACTTCGGCGTAACGCTGAACCCCTCGCTGCTGGCCGGCCAGGTGCACGGCGGCGTCGTCCAGGGCATCGGGCAGGCGCTGCAGGAGCGGGTGGTGTACGACGAGGGCGGCCAGCTCGTCACCGCCTCGCTGATGGACTACCAGCTGCCGCGCGCGGCGGACGTGCCGAGCTTCGTCTTCGAGACCCGCAACGTGCCCTGCACCACGAACGTGCTCGGCCTGAAGGGCGCGGGCGAGGCCGGCACCATCGGTGCCGCCCCGGCAGCGATGAACGCCGTCGTCGACGCGCTCTGGCGCGCCTGCGGCATCGGCCACATCGACATGCCGGCGACGCCGCAGGCGGTGTTCGCGGCGATCAACCAGGGCTGAGGCGCTCGCCGTCCCGGCCGCGTGGGCGGCCCGGGACGGCGCGTCCGGCCATCCGGATCATCCCCCACTGTTCCCCGGCTCTGTAACATGCGAATATTAGAATGTTATAGATAACGAGCCGGAGGGACGTCATGAGGATCAAGGACCCGGACCCTGTCGCCGGCCCGAAGGGCCTCAGCCGGCGCGGTGTGCTCAAGGCGCTCGCCGGTGCCGCCGCGATCGGCGCGCTGCCGCTCGCGCAGGCGACTGCGCAGGACGCGCGGGTTTCGGCCGCGCGGGCGAGCATCGTCGTCGTCGGTGCCGGCGCCGGCGGGCTCACCGCCGCGGCGCGCCTCGCGGCGCTCCTGCCCAACGCCACGATCACCATCCTGGACGCGCGCGAGGCGCACTGGTTCCAGCCGGGCTTCACGCTCGTGGGCGCCGGCGTCTGGGCGCCGGGCCGCACCGTCGACCGCAACGCCCGCTTCCTTCCCGAGCGCGTCGCCTGGATCAAGGCGGACGTCGCCGAGATCGACCCGGAGGCGCGCCGCGTCGTCGCGACGACCGGCGAGGCGGTCTCGTACGACGTCCTCGTCGTGGCGACGGGGCTCGAGCTCGCCTACGACTCGATCGACGGCATGAGCCCCGACCTGATCGGCCGCGACGGCATCGCCTCGATCTATGCCGGGCCCGAGGCGGCCGAGGCCTCCTGGCAGGCGATGCAGGCCTTCGTCGAGACCGGCGGGGAGGGCCATTTCGGCCGCCCTGCGACCGAGATGAAGTGCGCCGGCGCGCCGCTCAAGTACACGCTCCTCACCGACGATCGCCTGCGCGGCGCCGGCACCCGCGGGCGGTCGAACCTCACCTACTTCGCCCACAACCAGGGACTCTTCGCCGTGCCGCCCGTGGCGGCCAAGGTCGAGGACATCTTCGCCGCGCGCGACGTCTCCTGGCGCCCGTCCCACGTCCTCACCGCGATCGAGCCCGGCCGCAAGCGCGCCACGTACCGCACGCCGGACGGCCTCGTCGAGGCGGACTACGACTTCATCCACGTCGTGCCGCCGATGCGCGCGCCGCGTCCCGTGCGCGACAGCGCGCTCGCCTGGCGGGAGGGGCCGCTCGCGGCGGACGGCTGGGTCGAGGTGCACAAGCACACGATGCAGCACACCCGCTACCCGAACGTCTTCGCCATCGGCGACGTGGCCGGCGTGCCGAAGGGCAAGACTGCGGCGAGCGTGAAGTGGCAGGCGCCGGTGGCCTGCGAGAACCTCGTCGCCTTCCTGGACGAGCGCGAGCCGACCGCCACCTACAACGGCTACACGTCCTGCCCTCTGGTGACCCGGGTCGGCACGGCGATGCTGGTGGAGTTCGACTACGACAACAACCTCACCCCGTCCTTTCCCTTCATCGATCCGCTGGAGGAGAGCTGGGTCGCCTGGGTGATCGAGGAGAAGGCGCTGTTGCCCACCTACAACGCCATGCTGCGTGGGCTCGCCTGAGGAGGACGACCGATGAAGGATTTCGCTCCGCAGACCCTGCTCGCCATCGCGCAGGAGACCTTCGGCATCTGGCTCTGGGTGGGCCTGTTCGCGCTCGCCGGCCTCGTCGTGCTCTACGGCTTCCTGGTGCTCGCCCGTGCGCCCTTCCGCGGCGCGCCCCGGCGCTGGGCGCTCGGCGTCGGCGTCCTCGCGGCTATCGCCGCCCTGGCGCTGGCCCCCGGCCTGACGGGTGCCGGCCACGGGCACGTGATCGCGTCGATCGACTTCGTCGCCATGGCCCTGATCGCGCTCGGCGCCCTCGTCGGCGGCTTCCTCGTCGCCTGGCCGATCCTGGCCGCGCTCTTCGGCCTGCCCGGCGAGCGCCGCGCCGGGCTCACCGCCGGCTCGCCGCGTCCGTCGCGATGAGACGGCGGGCGCAGGCGCCTCAGCGCTCGGCCAGCGCCAGCCGCAGGCCGAGCAGCCCGAAGGCGCCGGCGAAGCCGCGCTTGAGCCAGGTCACCACTGCGGGCTTCGAGATCACGTAGGCCCGCGTCGCCGCCGCGAAGGCGCCGTAGCCGACGAAGACGACGAAGGTCAGCCCCATGAAGACGAGGGCGAGCCCGAGCATCGTCAGGGTCGGTGCCGGCGCCGTCGCCGGGACGAACTGCGGCAGGAAGGCCAGGAAGAAAAGCGACAGCTTCGGGTTGAGGATGTTGATCAGGAAGCCGCTGGTGACGATCGTCAGCGCCGGCGTCGGCGCCTTGTTCTCCGTGACGTCGAGCGCCCCGCCCTCGCGCAGCATCGACCAGGCCATCCACAGGAGGTAGGCGACGCCGAGGACCTTCACGACCTGGAAGGCGACCGCGCTCGTGTGCAGCAGCGCCGCCAGCCCCACGATGCTCGCCGCGATGTGCGGCACGATGCCGAGCGTGCAGCCGACCGCCGCCAGCACGCTCGCCCGCCAGCCCCGCCCGAGCCCGTAGGCCAGCGTGTAGAGCACGCCCGTGCCGGGCAGGAGGATGACGATCATCGAGGTGACGAGGTATTCGAGGCTCATGGGCGGGCTCCTGCGCTGGCGTGGCGACAGGAGATCACGCACGAGGCGCGGACGCAACCCTGCCGCCTCCCCGCAGAGGCCACCTCCCCATCGGGGAGGTCGGCCGCGTCAGCGGCCGGGTGGGGGCGATCGGTCGTGGCGAGCCGCCGGCGTCTCGCCCCCCACCCGCCGCCCTGCGGGCGCCGACCGCCCCGAGGGGCGGTGTCGAGGGGCGGTGTCGAGGCCTCAATGGTTGTCCCGCGGCACGCCGAACGTCGTCGCGATGCGCTGGTACTTCGGCGCGGGCTTCAGCACCATGCCCTGCGAGAGCTGGTCGACCATGCCGCGCTGGATCTCCTGCCAGGGCGTCTGGCTCGCGGGATGCGGGAAGCCGCCCCTGGCGGCGAGCGCCTCCCGGCGGCGCTCCAGCTCCTCGGGCGCGAGCAGGATGTCGGCCGAGCGGCGGTTCAGGTCGACGCGGATGCGATCGCCGGTCTCGAGCAGCGCGAGCCCGCCGCCGGCGGCGGCCTCCGGCGAGGCGTTGAGGATCGAGGGCGAGGCGGAGGTGCCCGACTGACGCCCGTCGCCGATGCAGGGCAGGGCGCGGATCCCGCGCCTGATGAGCGCCCCCGGCGGCTGCATGTTCACCACCTCGGCGGCGCCCGGGTAGCCGATCGGGCCGGCACCGCGCATGATCAGGATCGTGTCCTCGTCGATCCCGAGCGCCGGGTCGTCGATGCGGGCGTGGTAGTCCTCCGGCCCCTCGAACACCACGGCGCGCCCCTCGAAGGCGAGCGGGTCGTCCGGGTTCTCGAGGTAGCGCTTGGCGAAGTCGTCCGAGATCACGCTCGTCTTCATGATGGCCGAGTCGAACAGCGTGCCCCTCAGGTGCAGGAAGCCGGCCTTCTCGCGCATCGGCGCGGCGAAGGGCCGGATCACCTCGCGGTCCCAGCTGTGCTTGCCGCGGCAGTTCTCGCCCATGGTGGCGCCGTTGGCGGTGAGCGCGCCCTCGTGGATCTTGCCCGCCTCGATCAGCTCGGCCATGACGGCCGGTAGCCCGCCGGCGCGGAAGTACTCCTCGCCGAGGAAGCGTCCCGCCGGCTGCATGTCGACGAGGAGCGGGATCTCGAAGCCGACCCGCTCCCAGTCGTCGCAGTCGAGCGGCACGCCGATGTGCCTGGCGATGGCGTTGAGGTGGATCGGCGCGTTGGTCGAGCCGCCGATGGCCGAGCAGGCGACGATGGCGTTCTCGAAGGCCTCGCGGGTGAGGATGTCGGAGGGCTTGAGGTCCTCCCACACCATCTCCACGATCCGCTTGCCGGTGAGGTAGGACATCTGCCCCCGCTCGCGATAGGGCGCGGGGATCGCCGCCTGGCCCGGCAGCGACATGCCGAGCGCCTCGGCGAGCGCGTTCATGGTCGACGCCGTGCCCATCGTGTTGCAATGGCCGTTCGAGGGCGCCGAGGAACCGACGATGTCCATGAACTGCTGGAAGTCGATGTCCCCGGCCGCGTGGCGCTCGCGCGCCGCCCAGACCACGGTGCCGGAGCCCGTGCGCGCGCCGTCCATCCACCCGTTGAGCATCGGGCCCACGTTGAGCGCGATCGCCGGTATGTCGACGGTCGCCGCCGCCATCAGGCAGGCGGGCGTGGTCTTGTCGCAGCCCGTCAGCAGCACCACGCCGTCGAGCGGGTAGCCGTAGAGCACCTCGACGAGGGAGAGGTAGGCGAGGTTGCGGTCGAGCGCCGCGGTGGGGCGCTTGCCGGTCTCCTGGATCGGGTGGCATGGGAACTCGAGCGCGAGCCCGCCCGCCGCCGTGATGCCGTCGCGCACGCGCTTGGCGAGCTCCATGTGGTGCCGGTTGCAGGGCGCGAGGTCGGAGCCCGTCTGCGCGATGCCGATGATCGGCTTGCCCGAGCGCAGCTCCTCGCCGGTGAGGCCGTAGTTCAGGTAGCGCTCGAGGTAGAGCGCCGTCATGCCCGGGTTGTCCGGATTGTCGAACCACAGGCGCGAGCGCAGCTCGGACGGGGTGATGCGGCGGCGCTCCGGCATGGCGTTCCCTCGTTGTCGTTGTTCGTCTCGGCGTCGCGCCGGATCATACGCGGCTCGCGGCGCGTGTCGACGGGGGAGGGCGCCCTCGCAGGGCAATCGCTTCAGGTTAACGAGCGTGCATCTCTTGACGCCGCATGATTCCTAGAGGGCTCCTTCGATTCGGAGCCCGCCATGTCCGCGCCCTCGCCGTCCCGCTCCCTGCTCGACCATTTTT
>JBNPEA010000111.1:0-28875 GCA_051117315.1 Salinarimonas sp.
CGCCACCCCGGCCCCGCGTCCCCGGCCCGGGGCGGTGCCGGCCGGCACGCATTTTGTAGAAGAGGCACCCCGTCTCCATGCGCGGGTCCGCGCTGGCGAAGGCGATCAGCGCATCGAGCGTCTCGCGCAGCCCCTCGCCGCCGTGCAGGATCGCGAAGATGTCCGCAAGCACCCGTTCCGCGTAGGTGTCGAGGGCCGCGCGCTTCAGCCCGTCTTCGCTTCCGAACTCGCGATAGAGCGACGGCTTGGAAATGCCCGCCATCTGGCAGATCGCGTTGACCGACACATCGGCGGGGTCGCCCTTCCAGTAGGCGGTCACGGCGACGTCGAGCACCTCCCCGGCGTCCATCGTCCTCGGACGGCCGCGAGCGGGTCTGGGGTTGCTGTCGCTCATTTTGTTACCAATCGGTATTTTATATCTTGACGGCATGCCGCAGATATTCGTACCAGTTGGTAACACAGCCTGCAAGCAGGAGAGCGAACCATGGCGGAGACAGGACGAACGGTCGTCATCACGGGAGCCAGCAGCGGCTTCGGCGCGGCGGCGGTCCGCGCCTTCGCCGACCGGGGAGACCGGGTCTGGGGCACGATGCGAGATGCCGAGGGGCGGAACGCTGCGAAGAAGGCCGAGCTGGAGGCGCACTCCCCCCGCATCGCCATCGCCGAGATGGACGTCACCAGCGATGCCTCGGTGGCCAGTGGCTTCGCCCGCATCCTCGCCGAGGGTCCCATCGACATTCTGATCAACAACGCGGGCATCATGTATATCGGGATGACCGAGGCCTACAGCGTCGCGCAGGCTCGAGAACAGATGGACACCAATTACTTCGGCGCCATCCGCGCGATGCAGGCCGTGCTGCCCGCGATGCGCGCGGCAGGCTCAGGCCTGATCATCAACACCAGTTCACTTGCGGGCCGGGTCTCCGTTCCCTTCTTCGGCACCTACTGCGCCACGAAACACGCGCTGGAAGCCTACAGCCAGAGCCTGCGCTACGAGGTGGCTCCGTTCGGCATCGACGTGGCCCTCGTCGAGCCGGGCCCGTTTCCGTCGAACCTGCTGGCGGCGGGCAAGCCGCCTGCGCGGGAAGACGTGCTCGCCTCCTACGGCGATCTGCGCAACGTCCCCGCGGCGATGGTCGCAGGCTTCGCCGACATGCTGGCGAGCGACGCCGCCCCCGACCCGCGCCTCGTGATCGACGCCTATCTCGCGCTGGCCGATGCGGCATCTGGCCGGCGGCCCACCCGCACGGTCGTCGGCATCACCTGGGGCGTCGACGAAGTGAACGCATTCACCCAGCCCAGACAGGACGCGCTGCTGAAGGAATTGCAGCTCGACGCCGTGCTCGGCGGCGCGGACGTCTGACTGGCCTGTGGCAGATCCGTGCAACCCCGATTTCCGGGTGGCCTCGGTCGAGGTCTCGCTGTCGGAAGCGTATCTCGACTGACGGAAGCGTCGCGTGCCGCAACGTCTGATCCGGCGTTTCGATGACGTCGGGCCATCCGGACCGTGTTTGCCCGACGAAGCAGCCACCGAGCAGGCACGGCATCGCCGCGGGCGGTGCCGACGTCGGACGCCCGACGCCAGCGAGCCGCTGGCGACCATCCCTCACGCCTCCAACCGACCCAGAAGGACTCCGACCATGAACAAGACCCTGCTCGCCGCGGTCGCGGCCACGCTGACCTCGACCGGCGCCTTCGCCGACAGCCACGGCGCGGATCTCAAGGACGCCGCCCTCAGTGCCCTCCAGGCGCTGTTCACGGACTACAGCGAAGAAGGTGTGCGCACGTACATCGCCGAGGACATCATCCAGCACAATCCGTTCGTGCCCACCGGCCGCGAGGCGCTGATCGATTTCCTGCCGACTCTCGAAGCCTCGGGGATCACCTGGACCAATCATCGCATCCTGCAGGATGGTGACTTTGTCGTCATGCACAACTCTTTCTCGAATGCCCAGGCATTCGGCGCACCCGAGGTCGTCACCATGGACATCTACCGAATGGAAGACGGCCAGGCGGTGGAGCATTGGGACGCCATCCAGCCGCTCGTGACCGAGACGGTCAGCGGGCGAAGCATGGTCGATGGCGAAACCGAGATCACCGATCTGGACCAAACCGAGGCGAACAAGGCCCTGGCGGTGTCCTTGATCGAGGACGTCCTGATGGGCCGGGACCCCGCCAGGATCACCGACTACATCAGCGCGGAGAATTACGCCCAGCACAACCCCATGATCGCGGACGGGCTGAGCGGGCTCCTCGAGGCCGTCGAGGCACTGACGGCGCAGAACAACATGTTCGTGTACACGGAGATTCACGCCGTGCTGGGCGAGGGCAATTTCGTCCTGACGGTGAGCGAGGGCGAATGGGGCGGCCAGACGCACGCCTTCTACGACCTGTTCCGCGTCGACGACGGCAAGATGGTCGAGCACTGGGACGTGATCCAGGCCGTCCCGACAGAGAACCTCGCCAATACCAACGGCATGTTCGGCGGCTTTGGTGACGACTAAGTGCTGTGAGACCGGAAAGCACAACCGACCTGCCGACACGGTAGCCCATAGACCGCAACCCCGCAGGCGGGATTGAACCCTTCGCCTGCGGCGTGCCAGAGAATGCCGGCCTTCGAGGCAAGCAAACGGACGTCTCCAGCAATGGCAGAATGTTTATCTCGATGGCCGGCAAAGCGAGAAGACGATGTCCACCGCGACACCGATGCCGTATCGATCTGGACATCTTCGACACGGCGCAAGAAGCCAGACGGCGGAGGCGAACCGGTGCCGGCTTTCGATCCGGTCACGAAAGGTGGCGGAAGGGGTGTCCGTCTCCGCCTAATCCAATGGGGTCCGATCAGGTCCAAGATTGGCGTTGAACCTGTGCGTAGCTTGGATTTTGTGTCTAGACACGTCCAATCAGTTCCGGCTTAATCCGGCTCGTGCTTGTGGGTTGACCTGTGGGTTGGCCCTTTCGAGGAGCCCGATCATGCCGAAACTCACGGTGCGCCAAGTCGAGACGATGAGGAAGCCGGGGCGCTACGGCGACGGCGGCGGCCTGTGGCTCCAGGTGTCGCCGAGCGGCACGAAATCGTGGGCTCTCCGGTACAGTCGCGAAGGCAAGGCCCGGCAGATGGGCCTCGGCGCCTATCCGCTCGTGACGCTCGCCATGGCGCGCGAGCGCGCGATCGACGAGCGCCGGAAGATCCTCGCCGGTTTCGACCCCATCGCCGAGCGCCGGGCCGAGCGCACAGCGGCCAAGGTCGAGGCGGCCAAGGCCGTGACCTTCGCCGAGTGCGCCGAGCGCTACATCGCCGCCCATGAAGCGACATGGCGGAACCCGAAGCACCGGGCGCAGTGGCGCGCGACGATCGCCGCGTATGTGAACCCAGTTTTCGGCGCGCTCCCCGTCGCCGCGGTGGATACCGGCCTCGTGATGCGAGCGCTCGAGCCGATCTGGAATGAGAAGCCGGAGACGGCGGGCCGCGTCCGCGGGCGGGTCGAGCTCGTCCTCGACTGGGCGGCGGCGCGCGGCTTCCGAGCCGGCGAGAACCCGGCGCGCTGGCGCGGCCATCTCGACAAGCTGCTACCCGCCCGCGGGAAGGTCGCGAAGGTCAAGCACCACGCTGCGCTCCCCTGGCAGGACGCGCCGGCCTTCATGGGCGAGCTGCGCGCCATGGGAGGCGTGAGCCCGCGGGCGCTGGAGTTCGCTATCCTCACGGCCGCCCGGACGGGCGAGGTGATCGGCGCGCGCTGGGAGGAAGTCGACCTCGCGGCCGGCGTGTGGACGATCCCCGGCGAGCGCATGAAGGCCGGCCGCGAGCACCGCGTGCCACTCTCGCCGCGAGCCGCCGAGATCCTATCCGACGCGCCACGCGAGGCCGGCAATCCGTTCGTGTTCATCGGCGGCAAGCGGGGCGCCGGCCTGTCGAACATGGCCATGCTCGCGACGCTCCGGCGGATGGGGCGCGGCGAGCTGACGGCCCATGGCTTTCGTTCCACCTTCCGGGACTGGGCGGCCGAGGCGACCGCGTACCCCGCCGAGGTGGCCGAGATGGCGCTCGCTCACACGATCGAATCGAAGGTCGAGGCTGCATACCGGCGCGGCGACCTATTCGGGAAGCGCCGGCGGCTGATGGCCGAGTGGGCGCGCCATTGCGAGCGTCCCGCCGAGAGGGCAGGGGGCAACGTCCAGGCGATCCGGGAGGCCGTGTGATGGCTAAGCTTCCCGAACTGGACGTGGCCGCCATAGAGCTGGATCATTTGATGAGCGAGAATAGGTTGCAAGAAGCGAAAGCGCTCGCTCTTTCTAGATTAGAACAAGGCTATAGCAGTGCTACGTTCTCGAAATCGTTGGCTGTACTTTGGCGAAAACTAGATGGCCTGGGAAATCACGCGCGAAGAGGCAGGCCACGCCTCGACAAGAAGCCTCAACCAAGCCATTGGTATGAGATCGGCAGTAAGGTAGATGAATTCGTTGACGGCGGACTTTCAAAGAGTGCAGCTGTGAACGAATACGTAGAACAAGGCTGCAAGCCAAGCCTAAGCCGCACATCTATATTCGAGAGATACAACTATTATCTTGATGCAATGGCGGAGTGCGCAAGTCCAGAATAATTCAATATAACTGAATAGCTGTATCGGTCGCTTTGGACATAATCGGATCATCTTCAAGGAGGTGATCCGATGCCGAAGCCGAGTAGGGAGCCCAAACCCGAGAAGCGCATCATGCGCATCGCCGAGGTGCTCGCCGAGACGGGATACCGCCGCTCGACCCTGTACGATCACATGGATAAGGGCCTCTTCCCGCGTCCGATCCGACTTGGGCCGAAGGCCCGCGGATGGGTCGCCGAGGAAGTCCAGGCGTGGCGCGCTGCGCGGCTCGCCGAGCGCGACGTCGAGCCCACGCGATCCGCCCGCCCGTCGTCCCACTCGGGAGCGCTCGCCGTCGCATGATCCCCCATGGAAAACCCGCCGCGTGGGTGCGCGACGGGCTTCCGCGGATTGATCGGCCGGCAAGCGTGATCGTCGCGGAAGATAACCTCGAAACCCATGCACTTCAAGCGTTCGCGCGCGCGTCGCATCGCGAGGTGCGGTCGTGAAGTACATTCCGCCGACGACCTTTCCCCGATCGCCGTCGCCCGACGAGTACCGCGGCCGTCGCCCGCCGCCGACCGTCGTCGTGCTCTACCTGCGCAAGGCGGGCGCGATGCTGACCGTCGTCGCGGGAGATGGCGGATTCGTCGAGGCCAACAACGATCGCGGGATCATGCGGCGATCGGAGGCGATATCGCGCGCACTGCGCTGGCAGCGGGAAGCGGGCGCTGAGATGGTGTTCGAATACGAAGAGCCGCAGCCGCCCGAAGAAGAGCGCGGCCGATGACGGCGCTCTCAACCCCGCCGGCGGGAGCGCTCCCGGACCTCGACGCCATCAACCACCTGCGCGGCTTTCGCCAGTGGGTAGCGTGGAAGAGCGTCCAGGATGCGCCGGGGAAGAAGGCCCGCAAGGTCCCCGTCGACCCGCACACGGGCCGCAACGGATCGTCGACCTCACCGGCCACGTGGGGCACCCTCGACGACGCGGAGGCCTGCGCGGCGCGCCTCGGGCTCCCGGGCGTCGGCTTCGCGCTCTCCGATGACGACAACCTCACCGGCATCGATCTCGACAACGTTCGCGATCCCGAGACGGGCGCGCTCGAGCCGTGGGCGCAGGAGATCATCGACCTCGGCGAGACCTACGCCGAGGTCTCGCCGAGCGGGCGCGGCCTGCGCCTTCTCGCGATCGGCAAGGTCGACGCGGCGTTGAAGGCCGATCGCGCTGGCGTCGAGATCTACGGGCGCTCGCGCTTCGTCACTATCACCGGGGCGCACCTGTGGCAGACGCCATCCGCGATCCTCGCCGCCCCCGAGACGCTGGCGCTCCTACGGGCTCGCGCAGAGGCCGCGAAGCCGACGCCGCCCCCGGCCGCCACCGTGGCCCGTACGACCGGCGCGAGCCCTTTCCGGGCGATCAACGACCGCGCCCTCTCGAACCTCGCTGCGTGGGTCCCCGAGCTGTTCGGATCGGCTGCGCGTCCGGCGCCGGGGACGGGCGGCTATCGTGTGACGTCGGCGGCGCTCGGCCGCGACCTCGAGGAAGATCTCTCGATCACGCCGCTCGGCATCGTCGATTATGGGGTGCACGATCTCGGCGACACGCGCGCCGGCAAGCGCACGGCCGTCGACCTCGTGGTTGAGCACGGCGGCGCGCCGAACGAGCGCGAGGCTTTCCTGTGGCTATGCCGACGGCTCGGCGTCGACCCGGCGGCGATCGGTTGGAAGGACGTTGCAGGCGGGTCGGAACGCGACGAGCTCGGCACGCAGATCGCAAGCGCGATCCTCGCCGGCCGGAAGGGCGAAGAGCCCGCGCCGCTGATATCGGCGACGCCCTTCGTATGGTGCGAACCCACGACCATTCCGCAGCGCGATTGGCTTTATGGCGGGCACTACATCCGCAAGTTTCTCGGCGTGACCGTCGCGCCGGGCGGAGTCGGGAAGTCGTCCCTCACGATCGTCGAGGCCCTGGCGATGGCGTCCGGCCGGGATCTTCTCGGCGTCCAACCGCAAGGGCGCTTCCGGGTTTGGCTATGGAATGGAGAGGACCCGATCGAAGAGCTGCAACGGCGCGTCATCGCGGCTATGAAGTATTATAGTCTATCTCGCGAGGATGTTGAGGGGTGGTTGTTCCTAGACAGCGGACGTACAAGCGAGATTATAATTGCAGAACAGACGCCGAAGGGTGTAACGATCGCAATTCCAACACTGAAGAGCATATCTAGTACAATCCAATACAATTCAATTGATGTCATGATAATCGACCCGTTCGTTTCTTCACACAGAATAGGTGAAAATGATAACATGGCCGTCAACGTGGTCGCGACAAAATGGGCGGAGATCGCGGACGAATGCGAATGCTCGATTGAGCTTGTCCATCATAGTCGCAAGACGATGGGCGGCGAGGTGACAATCGAAGACGCGCGCGGCGGCTCATCGTTGCTCGCAAAGGCCCGGTCCGGGCGCGCTCTCAACGCCATGACGAAGGATGAGGGGGCGAAAGCGGGGGTAGACCGGCCACGGCTTCATTTTCGTGTCGACGACGGGAAAACGAGCATGACGCCGCCGCCTGAGGGGTCCACCTGGTTCAAGCTCGAAAGCGTGCCGCTCGGCAATGGCCCGCTCGGGACGGACGGCGACAAAGTGGGTGTCGTCACGGCCTGGAAATGGCCCAACCAGACGGCCGACGTCACCGTTGCGGATCTCCGAAAGGTCCAGGCCAACGTAGCCGCCGGGGAGTGGCGCGCCGACGTCCAGGCGAAGGCGTGGGTAGGGAACGCCGTCGCGCAGGCGCTCGGCCTCGACGTCGAGAGCAGGTCCGCCCGGGCGAAGATCGTCGCCATGCTCAAGATGTGGACGGCGAGCGGAGCACTCGTTGTCGTTGAGGCCCACGACGAAAAGCGCCGCATGCGGAAGTTCGTCGAGGTGGGCGAGGTGGCCGACGACTAGAGGCGCTCCACCCACCCTGAAAGGCGGGTGGAGCAAGGTTGAGCAGGTGGAGCGCCAAACCTGCTCCACCACCACCCCCCTAATGGGGGTGGGGGGGTGGTGGAGCAGAGCAAAACAAAGGGGTGGTGGGGTGGAGCAGGTGGAGCAGGGGCACACCGTGGCCCGTTCGATAAACCAATCAGCGGAAATCCCCGGCGGACGGCAAAACATAGCTCGGAATAGCCATCGGAGCCGCCGGCCGCCCGGGCGCGAGATGTTAAGGTTTGTTGAGGTTGAGCCGGCCGGGCGGATGATAAGGTTTGCTAAGGTCGGGCGGGTCCGGCGCATGTTGACGAATGTTGACCTCGCACCGGCCGCGCGCGACCTCAGAAAACCTCAGATCGCCGCCGCCATCCGGGCGGGCTACAGCGAGAAAACAGCAAGGCAGCAAGCCACTCGCCTGTTGTCAAATGTTCACATCGAGAACGCCATCCAAGCGGCCCGCTCGGCCGTCTCCGAACGCACGGCACCCTGCCGAGGACTAGGGCCGGTCCTCGCCTTGAAAAACATTCAACAAAACCAATGCGTCCCGAGCCGGCCGGCCTCTCGCCATCGTCATTGCTTCGAATGCCAGAGGACAACCTCAAGAGTGTGGCGTTTCGAATTCGACGGAGGGTTTCTCCGCTCCGACCCTAGTCCGCGCATGCCCTGCGGAAGCGCCCTCGTTGTGAACCCACAAACGAACCCACATGGGGAGCCGCGGCGATGACCGAGTCCGCCTGTCGCGACGATCTCCGAACCGAGCTGCGCGTCGCGGCCATCATCGCCCGGAAGAACGGCGCGCCGAACGCGGCGGCATGGATCGAAGCGTGTCTCTCGCCGATGACGGCCGCCGAGCTGGAGGCGGTGCGGCGGGCGACGCTCCGCAAGGTAGCGCGCACCGCGTTCCCGTTCGAAAGCCGCTCGGCTGCGGCAAAAGCGATCCACGGCGCATGGGTGGAGTGGCGCGCCGGCGGTCCGTGTCCGCAAGATCTCGCGGACGCCTTCGCGCTGCTCGCCGCGGCCGGCGTGCGCCCGATCGCCTGGCGCACGATCGCCGACGTACTCGACCCGGACCTGAAGTAGGCAGCGTTGCAAAGTCTGCAAAAGTGGTGCGGTCGGCAAAGCGGACGGGCATTTTCCGGGACCATGACGAACCCTCATGACCCCACCGCCCTCGACGACCTGGACGCGATCCGTTCGCGCCTAATCGCCGTGACATTCGAAGCGGCCTCGCTGGAGATCGCCGAAGAGATCGCCGCCCGCGAGGCCGAAGCCGAGACCGGCACACGCATCGCCCGGCGCCGTGACGCACGGCTCGCCGTGGTTCTCGCCGACGATGCCGCGCTCGGCCTCGACGATCTCGACGGGGTGGCGGCGTGACCGGCTTCCTCATCTCCTCCCGCAAGCGCGGCATCCTCAACCGGACCCGCGCCCGCGACGTCACCCGAGACGAGCGCCAGGCGCTCGGCATCGGCTCGGACGCTCCGGCCGTGGGGCTCGAGCTGGCGACATGCGGTGAGGCGCTTTCGGTCGCGGCGCCAGCGGCCTTCCACGTCGACGGGGCGGCGATCCTCGAGCCCGTGACGATCCTCGGCGTGGGCTTCCGGCACCGCCCGAGCGAGGCCCGCCGCTTCCTCGGCGCCGTCGTGGCCCTGGCGAGCCTCCCGGATGCCGCCCTCGCCGAGATCGGGGCGACGCTCACCGGGCGCGTCACGTCCTGCGAGAAGGCCCGCGCCGGCCGCTGCGATTGCGGCGCGCGGCACGCCCCGCTCGCCGTCGCCCTCGCCGCTGCGGCCGGCCCGTGGAGCACGGTCGCTCAGGACAGCATGGGACGGGCGCACGGCTTGGCGCCGTCGCCGAAGAGCGCTGCCACCTCCGAACAGGTCGACGTCGCCCGCGGCGCCATCGCCGCCATCGTCGCCGCCCGCCGGCCGGTGCAGCCCGTGGCCCGAGCGCGAGCCGAGGCCGGCGCGACGATCGCCAAGGAGGCCCGCTCATGATCCTCGAGGAGATCGTGGCCATCCTCGGCATCCGGCTCGAGGGCGAACAGAACGTCCGCCGGTTCCGTGAGGGGATGGCGAGCGCCGGCCGCGCGGTCGACGATTTCGCCAAGAGGGCGGGCCAGATGGCCGCCGTTGCGGGCGCGGCGTTCGCGACCATGGCCGGCGGGCTCGCGAAGTCCGTCATCGAACAGGGCATGGCGACGCAAGATCTCGCGGCCGTGCTGGAGACGGTCGAGGGATCGGCCGAAGGTGCGCAGCGCTCCCTCGCGTGGGTCCAGGAGTTCGCGAAGCAGACCCCTTTCGACCTGATGGCCGTTTCCCAGGCGTTCGTGCGGATGCGGGCGAACGGCCTCAACCCGATGGACGGCAGCTTCAAGGCCGTGGGCAACGCCGCGTCCGCCATGGGCTTCCAGCTGATGGACGGCGTCGAAGCAATCGCCGACGCGACCCGGGCCGAGCACGAACGTCTCAAAGCTTTTGGCATCCAGGCCAGCGTTGCCGGGAACCAGATCACCTACGCTTGGCAAGAGAACGGCGAGACGATGCGTCGGACCGTCGAGAAGGACGGCGCTGCGATCACGAAGGCGCTCACCGAAATCTTCGAAAGGAGGTTCTCGGGGGCCATGGAGCGCCAGTCCAAGACGCTCCGGGGCATCTTCACCAACCTCGGCGACATGTGGATCGAGTGGAAGCAGACCGTCGCCGACAGCGGGTGGTTCGCCTACGTCGAGGGCCGCGTCTCGGCGCTCCGGGATTGGCTGAAGGGGCTCGAGGCAGACGGGACGCTCGCGCGCTGGGCGAAGATGACGAGCGACGCATTCGTTGCGGTCGCGCGGCAGGTAGAGGACTCGCTCGGCCGGCTGGCCCGTCTCGGCCGTGACATCGCCGAGTGGGCAAACCTGGAGAGCGCGGGCACGCCGTTCATCGCCTTCCTCTCGGCGATCATGTGGCGGGCCTTCCCCGTCGCCTTCGCCCTCGGCGCGATCGTGCTCGCGCTGGAGGACATACAGGCCTACCGCGAGGGCGCCGAGAGCACCTTCGGGCGCCTGGCGGACGCGTTGGGCCAGTTACTCAACGTGGGCGAGTCGGTCGCGGAAGTGCTCGCCGGCATCGTCGCGGGCGTCGCCGGCCTCGCGCTTCTCAAGCCCGCATCCGCGCTTGCGCTGGCCTTCGCCGCGCTGACCACGCCTGCGGGCTGGGCCGTCATCCTCGCCGGCATCGGCGTCGCGCTCCTCGTCGCCTTCCGAGAGGAGATCATGGCGCTGCCGTGGTTCCAGGAAGGCGTGAGGATCGGGGCCGCGATCCGGGACGGATTCATCAACGGGCTGGGCAACCTGCAGGCCTCGGTTCGGGCCGCGATCGGCCTTCCGGAGGGCGGCATCCGCATCCCCTTCGTCTCGGATGCGCTCGACTCGCTCGACCAGAACGTGAGCGGCATGAGCGGCGCGGCGCCGGCGGCTCTCGGCGCCGCCGCCCCCCTTTCCGCTGCACCCTCCGCCGGTCTCGCCGCCGGCGCGTCGGCAGGCGGCATGGTCAACAGCGGCAACACACAGACGAACAGCTTCACGTTCCACCAGACCTTCAGCGGCCAGCAGTCGACCGCTGATCAGGTCCGCTCCGGCACGCGCGCGGGCGCGCTCGACGCTCTCCGCGCGCTCGGCTCAACCGCGAACCCGCACACGCCATGAGGGGGAAGAGATGATCCGCGTCTCAGCCCGCGTCCGGCGGGCAATCCGAAACGGCGGAAGCGAGGAGATCGTGCGCCGCATGCGCGCGATGACGCGGGACAAGAACGCGGTCGCGGTTGGTTATCCCCGTGGTGGTGATCCCGAGCAGCTCGAGAAGGCCGTCTACCAGGAATTCGGCACGGAGGGCGGCGCGTCGGGCGGTGGATGGGGCGGGCCAATCCCAGAGCGGCCCTTCCTGCGGAACACGATGCGGGACAATCGCCGCAAGTACCTCGATTTCCTCAGCCACCAGGCCGAGGGGCTCTTGCTCGGCACGAGCTCGCTCCCGGCGGTACTCGCCCGACTCGGGGCCGTGGCCGAGAGCGACGTCAAGAACACGATCGGCTCCAACATGCCGCCCGCGCTCTCGCCCGTCACCATCGAGCGCAAGGGTTCCGCGCGCACGCTCGTCGACAGCGGCGCAATGGCCCAGTCCGTGCGGTTCGAGGTGCGCCGGCATGAGTGGGGTGGCGGCTCATGATGACGCTCGACCTTCCCGAGAACGCGGCCGAGCTGCGCGCGCTCGCAGCCCGCATTCGACGCGAGGCCGATCCCGGCCGCACGATCGCGCTGGCGCTCTTGATGCGCGACGCCATCTCGGCCGCCACTGTGGCCCGTCGCGAAGACGAGCGGCCCTTCCTGGAGTACGCCGCCGGCTACCTTGAGGGCGTCGCGGACGCGACCGAGGCGGCGCATTTCGCCCCGCCCGGCGCGGCCCGGGTTCACTGACGATTTCACGCATTATCGGGAGCGACGCCCATGCAAGCGACGATGCACGAAGCACAGACTACGACGCACGATGCACGGTGTACGGGAGGCCGGCCATGACGAAGGATCTCGCCGAGCGCATCGCCCTCGCCGTCGCTGGCGGCCTCTCCACCGTCGAGATCGCGAACCTCGCGGAAGCCGTTCGCCTCAAGGCCGAGGATCTCGCCAGGCGCGCCGCGCAGGATCGCCGCCTCGCAGCCGACGAGGCCGAGGAACATGCCTTCCGGGCTCGCGCCCGCGTCCGCGCCGACGTGCTCGCGTGGCGCGCCCGCACCCTCACCGACGCCCTTCCCGCCCTCGCCGCCGCCTACGACGCGGCGCGCCCCACCACGCCCGCGGCGCTCGCCGCCTGAGGAGACATCACGATGTACACCCGCCCCGATGGGACCACTGCCACTGCCGCCGAGGCCGTCGACGAGTGCGGCGTGCTGCGCGACGGCTTCACGATCGGCCGCAAGATGATGCTCACGGACAGCGTCCGCCCGCCCGCCGCGGACCGCATCACGTTCGCCGATCTCGCCGAGCTGGGCACGCTTCCGAAGGCGATCCCGCCCGCGATCGCGACCGAGCTCGAGCCGATCGCCCGCGACCTCGCGACCCTGGCGAACCGGAAGGCGGCCGAGGACGTCCGCCACCGCCTCGAGCTGGCGCACGCCCGCATCTCGACGAAGCTCGAGGCCGAGCGGGACGCCATGCGGATGGGCGTCTACACGCTCGCCGGCAACGCCGCCGAGATCGAAGCCGGATGGGCGGGCCAGGAGGCTGCGCTCTCGTGGATCACCACGACGTGGGCGGCGATCGAAGGCGCCATGACGGCCCTCCGCGATGCCGCGCCGGCCGGGAACGGCTGGGATCGCGCGCTCGCTGGAGCCGGCCTTTCTCAGGGGCACGACGCCGCACCCGCCGCCTCGGGCTGGGACAGCGCCCTTTCGTCCGCCGGCCTCGCCAAGCGGAACTGATCAACCGTCATCAGGAGCACGACCACCATGGCCACGACCACCGTTTCCGACCGCATCGCTGCCACCCTCACCGATCCTTCCCCCGCCGCTTCGGCCGTGCGCGAGATCCTCGGCGAGGCCCGTGGCGAGGCCGCCCGGCTCGCCGGGCTCAAGGCGAAGCTGCGCGAGCGCGCGATGCACCCCACCACCCCGGCCGCCGAGGTGAAGACGGCACGAGCGAAGATCGCGGATGCGGACTTCGAGGCCGAGCGACTGATCGTCGCCGTCGAGGCACTGGAGGTGGCACTCTCCCGCGCCGAGGCGCGCGAAGCCGAGGCCGGACGGCGCGAGCGCTACGACGCCGCGTGCGCCGCCTTGAAGGGGGCGGAGGCCGCGCTCGCCAAGCGCTGGGATGCGCTCGCCGGCGAGATGACGGCGCTCCTCACGACGGCCGCCGAGGCGGTCGAGGCCGCGACGACGGCGAACCAAGCACTGCCGCAGGGCGCGGCGCCGCTCGCGATCCCCGACGTGATCGATGGCCGGCGCGCCGCGACCGAGGAGCGGATCATCGGAGAGCGGACGGTCGAGCTGTGGTGTTATGAAGGCACGACGCGCACGATCGACGAACGCCAGCTCGAGCCCGCCGTCAGCGGCCGGCGCCGGATCAAGTACGCGACGGCGTCCAACGGCGTCGAGCGCATCGAGTACGCTGTGCTCGTGCCCTTCCGCGAGATCACATTCGTCCCGGCCCGCACCGTCGAGCGTGGGGTGCCGATCTACGCCGCGGCCTCCCTTCCGGCTCTCGCCGGCGCACCGCCCTACTGGCAGGCGCAAGACTACGGGGCGGACCCGCGGCGAGCCCTCGCCACCGCTCGCGAGAACGAGCGCCGCCGTACCGGCGATGCGGACGCCGAGTCGGCCCGGGTCCGTCACGAGCCTCTCGCCAGCGAAGCGCCCCGAATCCGCCTCGCCGGCTGAGGCACGAGATCGCGCGGCGGCCGTGGTGCTGACCGTCGCGCGTTGCCGGCCGCGTCATGGCGCGCCGGTCGGGCCGCCTCGCGTTCCCTCCTGGCGCGGGGCGGCCCTTTCGATTGTCGGGCGCTGGCACGCTCGACGATACGGTGGGAGTGCACGAGTTCCGATATCGGGATCTCGATGTCGGCCTCCAGAGCCCGCCGGTTTCGCCCGTCGCGCCCGCGGCGGGAGATGCGAGGCGCACCCGGCGCGTGGTCGGGTGCGCCTTCCTCTCGACGGAGCGCGACGACGTGACAGCCTTCCCGAGCCGTCCCGACCTTTACCAAGCGCCGCGCCCATCGCAGGCACGCCCGCGCCGCGCGGACCCGTGGCCGGACGGCGACAAGCCGGAGGCTCGCGAATGGGCTTTGCTCTTCGTGTCGACGGGTCGCGAGAGCGCTGCGGCCGAGGACCTCGAGGCGCTCGGCTACCATGGATTCCTCCCCATGCTCACCGTCTGGCGCGACCTTCCTCGCCGGCTGCGGGCGAAGCTCGGCAAGCGGCGCGAGCCCGTCACGGGTCCCGCCTTCCCGTCATACGTCTTCGTCGGGTTCGATCCGGACCGCCTCCCGCCGACGCCGCTCTACCAGGTGCGGCATGCGCTCACCGTCATTCGTGCCGATCCCGCCGCACAGGCACGCCTCGCGGCCGATCTCGACAGGCTGCGCGCGGCCGAGGCGAGCGGCGACGTCGACCTGGTGAAGGCCGAGGCCGAGGCGCTGCGCGAGCGCATGGCGGCGATCGTCGGGAAGCCTGTCGCCATCCTCGAGGGACCGCTCGCCGGCCTGGAGGGCGTCGCCGAGGGCGTGCGCGGCCGTGATCGCTTGGAAGTCAGCGTGCACGGCGCGCGCGTCGTCATCCCGCATGATGCCCTGCGCGAGGTGGAGCCGTGAGGCTGGCGAGCGCGCACGGCGCGCGCCTAGACGCACCCCGCGTGTCGGATTGGCTCTTGGACCTCTACGACGCGCTGCGCTACCTCGACGCCGCCGATCGCGCGCGGCTGGAGGCGCTCCTATCCGCCGGCGCCGGGCTCACCCGTGCGGAGATCGCCGAGGCTCGCGAGCTGCGCGAGAAAGCGCTCGACCTTCGGGCGCGTGCGGCCGACTAGAGCCCGCCGGCGATCCGGCAGGCCACGTCGTCGGCGCCGGCCATGCGCCCGGCATCCATCGCGAAGCCCTCGCCCGCGGCGACGTCTCCGGGCTGAACGTTGGTGAGCGGCACGTCCACCACGATCGCCGTCTCGCCACCCTTGAGAACGCGGCACGAGACGTTCACCATCTGGAACGTGTGATCGCCCTTGTTGACGACCTCGACAAGCACACCCGGAAGCATGCCGCCGGGGATGATCTCGGCCTTGGTGATCTCGACCAAGGGCAGATTCGCTTGGATGGCGCGCATCCGATCGCCGAACCCCTGCGCCGCCGCGGGCGCGGCCGTGGCCAGTACCACGAGCGCGGCCAGTGTGCGGATCATGGTCATTCCCCTCTCGTGTCCAGGAAGCCCCGCTCGCGAAGCCATTCCGCGAGCGCACGGCGGACCATCTCGGGACGCGACGGCGCGTCCGGCTGCGCCGCGCTCGCCGCGTCGAGGGCCGCGATCTCGGCGGCCGGCACGCGGACGTGAAGCGACGTCGCCTCTTTCGGCGGGCGCCCTCGCGATCTTTTTGCGGTACCGCTTATTGACGTGCTCATGAATTTCCTGTACCGAAAAATCAGCTTGAAGGCAAGAGGAGCCCCGCCATGCAGACGAAGACCGAAACCCCGATCGCCGCTTTCGTCGCCGCCCCGTTCGATCTCGCCAGTCTGCCGGCGAAGCCGGGCGAGACGCGCATCGGCGCGCTTGTCCGGGCGTGGGAACGTGAGAAAGCGCGGTACGAGCTGGCGACCATCGACCTGGACACCGACGACGAGAGCGAAGCCGCACTCGACGAGCGCGATCGGCGACTCGGCGCGATCGAGGACGCCATCTGCACGGACGCCACCGCATTCGCGCTCGGCGACGTCGCCGAGATCCTTCGCCTCGTTCGGATCGTCTCGCACCTTCACGACGACGGCCTCGACGAAGCGGATCGCGCTCGGGTCCTTCGTCTTGTTGACGCGGCGACGGGCGCCGTGAAGGATCTGGAGCAGCAAGCGTCGCGCGACGCCGCGTGAGGGAGCCGGACCATGCGCCTCGCCGCCATCATCGCTCGCCGCGCGTACTGGCGCCTTGCCCTCGCGCTGCGGCGTGCGGGCCTGATCTAGGATCGCCCCCCCCCCTCAGGAAGCTACGATGCAGCCCTGCAGGGCTCTCCCTGGTGGAGTTTTCCTCTTGTGAAACACGCGAGCGGTCGCGCTTCCGTTGACGCCGTCCACATGTCGCGGCACCGTGCAAGTCGCAACTATGGGGGCTGATGATGTGGCCGTTCGTTCTAGTCGCCGCGCTCGCGGGCGCCGCGTTTTCCTTGAAGTGGCTGTTCACGAAAGGCCGCCGCAGACGCGGCGCCATCGGCCTCGTCGTGGCGCTGTTTGTCGCCTTGGGCGCAGCGTCGGTTCCGCAGACCGAGCGCGCGAAGTCCGCCGGATACGAGAGCACTGCCGACATGCGTCGAGCCGAAGAGGCCGGCTTCACGGACCCTGAGGCGTGGCGCGCGCACCGTACGCAGATCGCCGCTGCCGAGGAAGCGGAACGCGCAGCTGCCGCCGCCGTCGAGGCCGAGCGACGCGCCGAGCAGGAAGCGCGGGAGCAAGAGCTACAGGCACTCCGCCAGCCGCCCGCGGACCAGGTCGCGCTGCTCGTGGCGGTGGCCGATGCACGTTCAGCCTATCGATCGGCGGCGAACGACATGGCGCGGGGCGCGACCCGTCCACAGCGGGCGAACGCGATCTGCAAGGCGCTGCGATCTCGGCAGGTAGCGGACTGGACCGGCGAGGTTTCCGAACTGTCATCGAACAGCGAAGGCAAAGGGGTCCTCACGATTCGCATTGGCGATGACGTCTGGGCGGGAACGTGGAACAACTCGTTCTCCGACATCGGGTCCAATACGCTGCTCACCCCCGGCTCTGCGGTGATGAACTCCGCTATGACTCTGAGCGAGGGCCAGTGGGTTCGCTTCGCAGGTACCTTCCTGCCCGGCGAGACCGACTGCATCGCCGAGCAAAGCATGACGATGGATGGCTCAATGCGGAAGCCGGAGTTCGTCTTTCGTTTCACCTACATCGAGCCGTTATAGAACCGCCTTCATCGAACCGTCGTCGATCTCGTCAGCCCACCGTGTGCTCTCGGCGTGAGCAAACGGTGCGCGCTCCTACAGGCTACCCCGGTGAAATGGCGTTAGCACACGGCGAACCGGCCTTGCGCGTGCCGGTCCCGGCCGGCCGATGGATGGGCGGAGAAAAAATCGCCGCCGCTTCGTTGTCGCTTTCATGAATCGCGGGAGAATGAGGGGCCTCACCACGAGGGAGGCAACTATGTCCGATGATCGTTTCGACGGCGAAGACGCCCGCCGCTACCGCCGCCGGCTCAAGCGCCAGCGCAAGTACCAGTCCGACTATCGCGAGCAGTTGAAGGGCGCGGGCATCCCGGAGACCCGGGATCTCGCCGCGGCCGCTTTCGCCATCCTCGTCGAAGATCTCGCCGCCCGGCCGCGCGAGCCCGCGCTCGCCTTCGCGAAGAAGATCGCCGAGCGGCTTCCGACCCGTTTCGACAGGGGAGAGGCGGTGCGCGCGATCGGCCGCCTCATGGCGCGGGCGCGCCAGCGGCAGGGTGCCTGAGATCAGCCCCACGTGGCCCGTTTGCATCTCGTGGGTCAAGCCGTGGGTTGATCTGCGCGAACAAGGAAAAAACTAGCGAAATCAAACACTTGTACGCAAAAATGGCGGAAGGGGTGGGATTCGAACCCACGGTGGGCTTGCACCCACGGCGGTTTTCAAGACCGCTGCCTTAAACCACTCGGCCACCCTTCCGGCCCGCCAGTCCTAGCGCGACCGCCCGCGCCTGAAAAGCGCGCTGTGGGCCGCGGGCGGCCGCGGCGTCGGGCCGGTTGTTGCAGGAAAGCGACAGGGCGCGGCTTCCTGCCGTCGCGATCCCGCTAGTGGTGCGAACCATTGCGGAACAAGACGCGAGAATGTCGTGAACGGACCGCCTCCCGGCCGGAAACGCGGCGAATGCTTGTCATCCCCGCCGCATTCTGGGCATAGTCCGCCGAAATCGTGCCGCCCCGCGACGAGGACGAGGGTCCGAGTCGCGCAGGCGAGGATCGCCCGGTGCGACGGGTGGCGACAACGGGGCCGACGACATGGTGGCAATGACGCGCGCGGCGGGGCAGCTGATCCGGATCGCGGCCGTGAGTACCCTGGCCCTGACGCTCGCGGCCTGCGGCACGCGGGTCTCGATCGACCCGAAGCTCGGCGTCTCGCCGAGCGAGCGGGTGGCGGATGCCGGCGACGCCGTCGAGAAGGGCGGGGGGCGCGCGCACATCGGCCGGCCCTACACCATCGCCGGGCGCACCTACGTGCCCCGCCACGACCCCGACTATTCCGCCGAGGGCCTCGCCTCCTGGTACGGCGCGCGCTTCCACGGCCGGCGCACCGCCAACGGCGAGGTGTTCGACCGTTTCGCCCTCTCGGCGGCGCACACGACGATGCCGCTGCCGAGCTACGCGCGGGTCACCAACCTCGAGAACGACCGCTCCATCATCGTGCGCGTCAACGATCGCGGGCCGTTCCACGGCAACCGCATCGTCGACGTCTCGCGCGCCGTCGCCGACACGCTCGCCTTCCGCGGCGCCGGCGTGGCCCGGGTGCGGGTCGACTATGTCGGGCCCGCCTCGACGGAGGGCAGCGACGACGAGATCCTGATGGCGACGCTGCGCACCGACGGGCAGATCGCGCAGATGCCGATCGAGGGCGCGCCCTCCGTGCAGGTGGCCTCCGCCGGCGGCGTGCCGCAGGTCGACCGGACCCCGCTCGCGGCGGCGGACCGCCCGGTCGCGCCGACCCCCGCCTTCGCCCCCGCGCCGGCGACCCTGGCGTTCCCGGCTCCGCCGGCACGCCCGAGCGCCCTCGCGGCCGCCCAGCCGACCGCCCAGCCGACGGCCGTGAACGCCTCGCTGCCGGGCGCCGTGCCCGCCGCCTCGCAGGGCGTCGCGCAGGGGGGAGGGCAGACGGGCGGGCAGGCGCCCACGCAGCTCGTCGGCATCTTCTTCGCCTCGCCCGACCAGCCCGCCGCCGGCTTCGTGCGCGGCGGCCCCTTCGCGACGGTGGCGGCGCAGCCCGACACGAGCCTTCGGCGCTGAAGCGACACGGGCCGCAAAGCGGCCGGAGCGCGCATCCTCGTCTTGCAAGCCGGACGCGTGCGGCGTAAGTGCGCCCACGGCCCTCGGCTATCGCCCCGACGAACGGAGAGACGCGCATGACCGCCATCGCCAACATCCTCGCCCGCCAGATCCTCGACAGCCGCGGCAACCCGACGGTCGAGGTCGACGTCTACCTGGAGGACGGGGCGATGGGCCGCGCGGCGGTGCCCTCGGGCGCCTCGACCGGGGCCCACGAGGCGGTGGAGCTGCGCGACGGCGTCGCCGACGCCTACAAGGGCAAGGGCGTGCTCAAGGCGGTGGACTCCGTCAACGGCGAGATCCTCGACGCGATCGCCGGCATGGACGCCGAGGACCAGGTCGCCGTCGACCAGGCGATGATCGACCTCGACGGCACGCCCAACAAGGCGCGGCTCGGCGCCAACGCCATCCTCGGCGTGTCGCTCGCCGTCGCCAAGGCGGCCGCGATCTCCTGCGGCCTGCCGCTCTACCGCTACGTCGGCGGTACCCAGGCGCGCACGCTGCCCGTCCCGATGATGAACATCGTCAACGGCGGGGCGCATGCCGACAACCCGATCGACTTCCAGGAATTCATGGTGATGCCCGTCGGCGCGCCCTCGCTCGCCGAGGCCGTGCGCATGGGCTCGGAGATCTTCCACACGCTCAAGGCCGGGCTGAAGCAGGCGGGCCACAACACCAACGTCGGCGACGAGGGCGGCTTCGCCCCGAACCTGCCCTCCGCCGAGGCCGCGCTCGACTTCGTCATGAAGGCGATCGAGCAGGCGGGCTACACGCCCGGCGACGACGTGGTGCTGGCGCTCGACTGCGCGGCGACGGAGTTCTTCAAGGACGGCGCCTACGTCTACGAAGGGGAGGGCGGCAAGCGCCGCTCGCCGCAGGAGCAGGCGGACTACCTCGCCAAGCTCGTGGCCGACTACCCGATCCGCTCGATCGAGGACGGCATGTCGGAGGATGACTGGGAGGGCTGGGCCGCCGTCACCGCGGCGATCGGCGACCGCTGCCAGCTCGTCGGCGACGATCTCTTCGTCACCAACGTCGAGCGCCTCTCCCGCGGCATCGCGGAGCGCGTCGGCAACTCGATCCTGGTCAAGGTCAACCAGATCGGCTCGCTGACCGAGACGCTGGCCGCCGTCGACATGGCCCACCGCGCCGCCTACACGGCCGTGATGTCCCACCGCTCCGGCGAGACCGAGGACGCCACCATCGCCGATCTCGCGGTCGCGACCAATTGCGGGCAGATCAAGACCGGCCCGCTCGCCCGCCCCGACCGCACGGCGAAGGACAACCAGCACATCCGCATCGAGGAGGAGCTCGGCCCGAGCGCGATCTACGCCGGACGCGCGGCGCTCAAGGGCCGTATCTGATCGGGCCTCCCGAACGGGGGAGGGGGTGGGCCCGGGCGTGCCGGACGGCGCGCGTGCGCGTCGTCGTCTCTCCCCCGTCAAAGGCTCCCATGCACACCCACATCCTCCTCACCGGCGCCATGGGCGCCGGCAAGTCCACGCTCGCGCGCCTCCTGGAGGCGCGCGGGCTCGCCGTGGTGCACGAGCCGGCGCGGCAGATCCTGGCCGAGCAGCGGCGCTTCGGCGGGGCGGGCGTGCCGGCGACCGATCCGCGGCTGTTCGTCGAGCTGATGCTCTCGCGCGCCCTGCATTTTCACGGCCTCCATCGCGAGGCGCCCGGTCCCGTCCTGTTCGACCGCGGCGTGCCGGACATGATCGCCTATGCGGAACTCTTCGGCCTCGACACGGCGCCCTACCGCCGCGCCGCACAGGCCTACCGCTATGCGCCCCAAGCCTTCGTCGCGCCCGATTGGCCGGAGATCTACGCGACCGACGACGAGCGCAGGATGAGCTACGAGGAGGCGCGGGCCTTCGGCGCGCGGCTGCGCGCGATCTATGCCGAGCTCGGCTACGCCCTCGTCGAGCTGCCGCGGGCGACGCCGGAGGCGCGGGCGGACGTCGTCGCGGCGCATCTGGCGGGGTAGGGGGCGCTCAGCCCTCCTGCCCACCGCCCGCCGTGGTCTCGCGGCGCTCGCTCTCGCGGGTCTTGGCCGCCACCCAGTGCCGCTCCATCTCCTCGAGGCTCGCCTCGGCGAGCGTGCGACCGTCCACGGCGAGCGCGTCCTCGATCGCGGCGAAGCGTCGGGTGAACTTCGCGTTGGTGCCGCGCAGCGCCGCCTCGGGATCGACGTCGCAATGGCGCGCGAGGTTGGCCACCGAGAACAGCAGGTCGCCGATCTCGTCTGCGACCGCCGCCTTCTTGCCGGCGGCGATCGCCTCCTCCACCTCCGCCAGCTCCTCCCGGATCTTGGCGAGGACGTCGGGCGTGCGCTCCCAGTCGAAGCCGACCTTGGCGGCGCGGCGGGTGAGCTTGTCGGCGCGCGCCAGGGCCGGGGCCGCGGCCGGGACGTCGTCGAGATGGCGCGCCGGGCGCTCCCCGCGCGACGCCGCCCGCTCCGCCTTCTCGGCCGCCTTGATCTCTCCCCACAGGGCCTTGATCTCCTCCGGCGAGCGGGTGCGCGCCGCGCCGAAGACGTGCGGATGGCGGCGGACGAGCTTCGTCGTGATCGCCTCGACGACGTCGCCGAAGCCGAAGGCGCCCGCCTCCTGGGCCATGCGGGCGTGGAACACGACCTGGAGCAGCAGGTCGCCGAGCTCGTCGCGCAGGTCCGCCAGATCCCCGCGCTCGACCGCGTCGGCGACCTCGTAGGCCTCCTCGATCGTGTAGGGGACGATCGTCTCGAACGTCTGAGCGACGTCCCAGGCGCAACCCGCCTGCGGGTCGCGCAGGGCGGCCATGATGGCGAGGAGGCGCTCGATGTCCTGCGAGGGTGTCACGACGGGCTCCGGCTGATGGTTCACCCGTCCTTAACGCGACCGGCTCAGTTTGACGAGATGTCGAGTCGAAGTCGAGTTTGCGTGCGCATGTCCTCCGGTTCCCCGCGTCCCTCCGCCACCCTCATCCCGTTCCCGCTGCGGCCCGCGTCGATCCCTCTGATCGAGCGGTCCCGCGAGCTGCAGAAGCGCCTGATGGACGCAGTCTTCGCGTCCGGCGCCCTCGACGTCGCGCCCGACGACGTCTCCACCAAGCGTCTGGCGGCCCGCCTGCAGATCCTCGGCTTCGTCGCGATCGACGAGGTGGACGAGGCCGGCGAGCGGCGGCGCCTGCGTCCCTCCGAGGCGATCGAGGCGGCGCCTGGCGTGGCTTGGCGGCTCTCCCGTTCCCGCGCAGGGGCGCTCACGGCCTGAAAGCCGGCGGGCGGCGGGGCAGGGGGCTGCGTCTCGCGCATCATTCCGTCTTCTCATGACCGTCTCGGGAAAGCGTTCGTCTCGACGAACGCCTCTCGCCGTCGCCTCGCGCAGCGGCTTGCAGGCATGCAAGCGCGCCCGTGAAACACAGGCGCTGCAAAGCGTCGCACGCACGACCTCGTGATTGGCGACCCGGTGCGCGCACGGCATCCTGGCGACCCATCGACGACGGAGAGTGCGGATGACGGACGCTCGCCCCACCGCCCAAGCCCTGGCCCGCCCGCTCGCCGGGCTCGCCTTGTCGGCCGCGATCGCGCTCGCCGGCGGCCTCGGCGCGCCAACCGGCGCCTCGGCGGACCCGATGCGCAACTGCCCGCCGATGCTGGCGGGGCTCGGCGAGCTGATCCATCGCGCCGCCCTGACACAGGACGAGGCGGCGCTCACCTTCGTGGGCCACGCCACCTTCGTGATCGAGAGCGCGGCGGGCGTCACCGTGGCGACGGACTACAACGACTACGTCCGCCCAGAGAGCGTGCCCACCATCGCCACGATGAACCGGGCGCATCGCACGCACTATTCGCTCGCGCCCGATCCGGGCATCGACCACGTCCTGCGCGGCTGGGACCCGGAGGGCGGGGCGGCGGCGCACGACCTCGAGGTGGCGGACGTGCGGGTGCGTAACGTCACCACCAACATCCGCGCCGGCGGCGGCACGGCCTACGACGAGAACTCGATCTTCGTGGTCGAGACGGCCGGCCTGTGCATCGCCCATCTCGGCCACCTCCACCACGTGCTGGAGCCCGAGCACCTCGTGGCGCTGGGCCGCGTCGACGTGGCTCTGGCGCCCGTCGACGGCTCCTGGACGCTCGACACGGAGGGAATGATCGAGACGCTGCGGCGCATGGGGCCGCGCCTCGTCGTCCCGATGCACTTCTTCTCGCCGCTGCGGCTCGAGGAGTTCCTGGAGGCCGCGAGCGCGCATTTCGAGATCGCGCGGGCCGGGAGCGCCTCGGTGATCCTGGCGAGGGACACGTTGCCGGAGCGCCCGACCGTGCTGGTGCTGGAGGGGCCGGGGCGGTGAGGCGGCGCGCCGGGAGGGTTGTCGCGCCGGAACCGCCGCTCCGGCACGCGGGTTCGCGTTTGCGCGAGCCGCTACCGGCCCGCGCAGCCGTCGAGATCCCGTGCGCTTTCTCCTCCTCACCATCGTGCTCCTCGCCGCGCTCGTGCCGGCGCGTGCGCAGCAGCCGCCCTCGCAGCAGCCGATCGAGCCGATACGGCCGGTCCTCGTCGTCGGCGTCACCGAGATGCCGCCCTGGGCGATCCGCCTCGAGGGCGACGCGTGGTCGGGCATCGCCGTCGATCTTTGGCGGATCACCGCCGAGGAGCTCGGCCTGCGGTACCGGCTGGTGCCGGTCGAGGGCAGGGGGCTCGCGCAGGGCGTGGCCGAAGGGAGCCTGGACCTCGCCCTGCCCCTGATCGCTGATGCACAAGCCGAGCGCATGCTCGACTTCACGGTCGCCATCGAGGCGGCCCCCGTCGGGGTCGCGCGGCTTCGGTCCGGCGGCATCGTCGATGTGATCCGAAACCTCTTCGGCATCCAGTTCCTCGTCGTCGTGGCGACGCTGTCCGTCCTGCTGCTCATCGTGGGCGCAGTCGTTTGGGTGATCGAGCGGCGCCGCAACGCGGATCAGTTCTCGCCGGGCGTCGTGCGCGGGCTCGGCGACGGCTTCTGGTGGGCCGGGGTGACGCTCACCACCATCGGCTATGGCGACAAGGCGCCGGTGACGCTGCTGGGGCGCAGCGTCGCCATGCTCTGGATGCTCGTCGGCCTCGTCGTCTCCGCGGCGCTCACCGCCTCGCTGGTGACGCTCGCCGGCCTGGGCGACGGCACGCAGCGCCTCGTCGTGCCCGACGATCTGCGGGGCCGAAACGTCGGCGCGCAGCCGGGCACCGCCGTGGCGTCCATCCTCGATGCGGCGGGACTTCGCGTCCAGCCGTTCACGTCCGTGGAGGACGGGCTCGACGCCGTTCGCGCCGGGCGGATCGACGCCTTCGCCGGGGCGGCGCCGACGCTCTCCGGCGCCGTGACGGGGCGGCTCGTGGTGGAGGAGACTCGTGTGCGTCCGCTGCGGATCGCGGTCGCGGCCCCGGACGGCTCGGCGCTCGTCGAGACGCTCGACCGGGCCTTGCTCGATCGCCTCGCCACCCCGGGCTGGGCGGAGCTGCGCCGGCGCTACGAGCCGGGGGAGTGAAGGCGGGGAGTTGGTGTGCCTGCCGCGCGCATAAGATATATTATGGAACCAAGAGATCGATCCTCGGAGGGATCAGGCGGACCAGTCCACGACCTGCAGCTCGGGCACGCGGGCGAACTCGCGCAGGTTCGCGGTCACGAGCGTCATGCCGAGCGTCAGCGCATGAGCGGCGATCCAGAGGTCGTTGCCGCCGATCGTCGTGCCGCGACGCTCGAGGCCGGCGCGAATCGCGCCGTAAGCCGTCCCGACACTCTCGCTCATCTCGACGACCGGGATGAGAGCGACGAGCCGGGCGAGCCGCTCCTCCTGTGGACCGCCACCAGCCTTCTCCACGTACAGCCGCAGCTCTCCGAAGGTCACGACGGACATCACGGCCTCGCCGACGGTGAGCACCGCGAACCGTTCGACGATCTTCGGATCACGCGAACGCCTGATGTGGATAGATGTTCGTGTCGAGCATGAAGCTCGTCACCGCTCCGTATCCCTAACCTGCGGCGGCGGATCGACGCGGTCGGCATCGAGCGGCAGCTGGACGATCAGGTCGTATGCCTCTGCCAGCGTCTTGACCTGCTCCTTCAGCACGACCTCGTCGCCACGCCGGAAGACGTCGACCTCGTCCGATCGGAACGAGATCCCCTTCGGCAGCCGGACGGTCTGGCCGTCGTCGGACTTGATGATCTTCGCGGTCGCCATGTCGGCCTCCTTCGGTCCCGGCGATCATACAGCCGAACGGGCCGCCCGTCCCGCCGAGGTCGAGACGTCGCAGTGGGCCGCGACCGTGCCGTCATCCGGCCGCGCGTCGCTCAGGCCGCGATCGTCATCCCGTCGTAGGCCGGCTCGATGCCGTCGGGCAGCCGCGCGGCCAATGCGCGATAGTCGAGATCGGTGTGGAGGTTGGTCAGCACGGCGCGGCGCGGGCGAACGCGTGCGATCAGCGCCAGGGCGTCCGCGACGCTGTAGTGCGAGAAATGCGGCGTGTCGCGCAGGGCGTCGATCACGAGCGTGTCGAGCCCCTCCAGCATCGCCTCGGCCTCCGGCGGCATGAAGCTCACGTCGGGCGCGTAGGCGAAGTCGCCGAAGCGGAAGCCGAGCGCCTCCTGCGACCCGTGCATCAGGCGGAACGGCCGGGCCTCCACCGGGCCGCCCGCACCCTCCACGACGATCGGCTCGCGGTCGCGGATGCGCCGTTCCTCCAGGATCGGCGGGTAGTCGCTGCCCGCCGGCGTCTGGAAGCAGTAGCCGAAGCGCTCGTTGAGCGAGGCGGAGGTCGCCGCGTCGCACCAGGCCGGGATGCGCGCGCGCATGTGGATCACGATGGGGCGCAGATCGTCGATGCCGTGGGTGTGATCGGCGTGATCGTGCGTGTAAAGCACACCATCCAGGTGCTTGATATCGTTGTCGATCAGCTGCATCCGCAGGTCCGGTCCGGTGTCGACGAGGACGCTGGTGACGCCGTCCGGCCCGTGCCGCGCGACATGGAGCGCGCAGCGCCGGCGGAGGTTGCGCGGCTCGCTCGGGTCGCACTTGCCCCAGCCGGATCCGGGGCGGGGCACCCCGCCGGACGAGGCGCAGCCGAGGATCGTCGCCGTCAGTCCCGCTCCGAGGCTCGTCATGCGCCCTCCCCGGCCTCGATCCCGTCGAGCGCGGCCGCCTTGCGGAACAGCCGGTAGAAGTTCGCCGTCGTCGCCTCGGCGAGCGCCTGCGGGCTCATGCCGAGCGTCTGCGCGAGCGAGGCCGCCGTCATCGCCACGTAGGCCGGCTCGTTTGGCTTGCCGCGTCTGGGCTGTGGGGCGAGGTAGGGCGCGTCGGTCTCGACCAGGATTCGCTCCCGCGGCACGGAGCGCGCGACGGCGCGCAGCTCGTCGGAGCGCTTGAAGGTGACGATTCCCGAGAAGGAGACGTAGAGCCCGAGCTCGACACCCGCCCGCGCCAGCGCCGGCCCGGACGAGAAGCAGTGCAGCACCGCGTCGAAGCGCCCGCGCCCCATCTCCTCCGTGAGGATCGCGACCATGTCCTCGTCGGCGTCTCGCGCGTGGATGACGAGCGGCAGGCCGCTCTCGCGGGCGGCCGCGATGTGGGCGCGGAAGACGCGCGCCTGCACGTCCCGCGGGCTCTTGTCGTAGTAGTAGTCGAGCCCCGCCTCCCCGATCCCGATGCAGCGCGGGTGGCGCGCGAGATCGACGAGGGTCTGCGGCGAGACGTCCAGCTCCGCGCCCGCATTGTGCGGGTGCGTGCCGATCGTGCAGAAGATCCGCGCGTCGCGCTCCGCCAGCGCCCGGTAGGTCTCGACCTTCTCGACGAAGGTCGAGATCGTCACCATCCGGCCGACGCCCGCCGCCTCGGCGCGCGCGAGCACGCCGTCGAGGTCGTCGCCCAGGCCGGGAAAGTCGAGGTGGCAATGGCTGTCTATCAGCATTCCGCGCGTCGCCTCACGCCGTCGTGGTCTCGGGGGCGACATAGCGCGGAAAGATCGGCGCGGGAGGGGGCAGAGGCGCGCCGGCCGCGAGCCGGCCGCCCTCCCCCACGTCGGCCAGCATGCGCCGATCCTCCGGGATGCCGAGGAGATCGAGCAGCGCCGCCGCAGCCGTCGGGATCGCCGGCTGCGCCGCGATGGCGACGGCGCGCAGCACCTCGATCGTGACCCACAGCACCGTCTCCATGCGGGCCGGATCGGTCTTGCGCAGAGCCCACGGCTCCTGTCCGGCGAAGTAGCGATTGGCGTCGCCGACGACCGCCCAGACGTCGGCGAGCATCGCATGGATCGCGACCCCCTCCATCGCCGCGCGCGTCCGCTCCGGCAGGGCGTCCGCCGCCGCCAGGATCTCGCGGTCCGCCGCGGCGAGATCGCCATGGGCGGGCACCCTGCCGTCACAGTTCTTGGCGATCATCGACAGCGAGCGCTGCGCGAGGTTGCCCAGGTCGTTGGCGAGATCGGCGTTGATGCGGTTGGCGATTCCCTCGGGAGAATAGCTCCCGTCCTGGCCGAACGGCACCTCGCGCAGGAAGAAGTAGCGGATCTGGTCGACCCCGTAGGTGTCGGCCAGGTTGAACGGGTCCACCACGTTGCCGACCGACTTCGACATCTTCTCGCCCCGCACGAGCAGGAAGCCGTGGCCGAAGACACGCCTGGGCAGCGCCACCCCCGCCGACATCAGGAAGGCCGGCCAGTAGACCGTGTGGAAGCGGGTGATGTCCTTGCCGATGACGTGCATGTCCGCCGGCCAGTATCGCGCGCGCGGCGCCTCCGGGTCCGGGAAGCCGGTGCCGGAGAGATAGTTCGTCAGCGCATCGACCCAGACGTACATGACGTGGTCCGGATCGTCCGGCACCGGCACGCCCCAGTCGAAGGTCGTGCGCGAGATCGAGAGATCCTCGAGCCCGCGCTTGACGAAGGCGACGATCTCGTTGCGCCGGCTCGCCGGTGCGATGAAGTCGGGGTTCGCCTCGTAGTGCGCGAGCAGCCGCTCCTGGTAGGCCGACAGGCGGAAGAAGTAGCTCTTCTCCTCGATCCACTCGACCGGCGAGCCGGTGGGCGCGAGCCGCTTGCCGTCGGGCTGCAGCGTCAGCTCGCCCTCGTCGAAATAGGCCTCGTCGCGGACCGAGTACCAGCCGGAATACTCGCCGAGATAGATGTCCCCGTTCGCCTTCATCCGACGCCACAGCTCCTGCACCGAGGCGCGGTGGTCCGCGTCCGTGGTGCGGATGAAGCGGTCGAAGGAGCAGCCGAGGCGCTGCACCATGGCCTCGAAGCGGCCGGCCATGCGGTCGACGTAGGCGCGCGGGGTGGTGCCGGCCTTCGTCGCGGTCTGCTGGATCTTGAGGCCGTGCTCGTCGGTGCCGGTCATGGCGAAGACGTCGTAGCCGTCGATGCGCTTGAAGCGCGCGATCGCGTCGGTGGCGATCGCCTCGTAGGCATGGCCGATATGCGGCTCGCTGTTCGGATAGGAGATCGCCGTCGTGATGTAGAACGGCTTCTTGTCGGCCATCGTCGATCCCTCGCGCAGGCGGGCGCGACACCGCGCCCCGACCCGTTCATCTCGTCGCGCGGACCGCTTCGGCGA
>JBNPEA010000030.1:0-6112 GCA_051117315.1 Salinarimonas sp.
GAGCGTCCAGCCAGTGGTCGAGGCGAACCCCCCGAACAGGGGGAGCGCCGTCATCGCCGGGCGGGCGGTCGATCCGGACAGCCGGGGATGCGGGGCGAAGGCGGCGTCGTAGAGGCCCGCCCCCATGCCGAGCCCGATCACCAGCCAGGCGGCGAGATAGGCGATGCGGCTCTCCGCCAGGCCCAGCGCCAGCAGCCCCGCGGCCATCACCAACGCCGAGCCGGCGAGGACCGGCCGCCCGCCGGTCGCCTCCACCGCACGTCCGACCCGCGGCGAGACCAGGCTCGCCGCGACGAGGCCGAGCGTCAGGCCGCCGACGACGAAGGTCTTCGGCCAGCCGGTATCCGCCGCAATGACGGGCGCGAGCACGGCGAGCAGGTAGAAGGTCGAGCCCCAGGCCAGGATCTGGGTGATCCCGAGCACGGTGATCACGACGGGGCGGGGCGGTCGCGTCCGGATGTCGGCCGTCGTCGCGCCCGGGAGCGCGGCGTCGGCGGCGGGGGGAGGGCTCACGCGGCGGCTCCGCAGCAGGCGCCGTCTCGCGCAGAGGCAGGAGCCGAAGCCGGAGCCCACTCGCCGCAGCAGCCGCGCACGCCCTCCGGCGCCGGGGCGCAGCAGGCGTCGGTGCCGTCCGCGAGATCCGTCGTGCACACGCCCGTTCTCGGCAGCGTCAGCTCCACCCGGTCCGCTTCCTCTTGGGCACCCGCGAGCGCCGCCACCACCGAGCGGACCTGCTCGTAGCCCGTCATCATCAGGAAGGTCGGCGCGCGGCCGTAGCTCTTCGCGCCCACCATATAGAAGCCGGGCTCGGGATGGGCCAGCGCCGCGTGCCCGTGCGGCGAGACGCTGCCGCAGGCGTGCAGGTTCGGATCGATGTCGGTCGCGAGCGACCGGGCGCATTCGAGCCACGGGTCGAGATCGACGCGCAGCTCCCGCAGCGGCGCGAGATCCGGCCGCTGGCCGGTGAGCGCGACGATGCGGTCGAACGGGCCGAGGCTGCGGCCCGCCGCGTCCACGACGCGCAGCGCGCCGTCGCCGTCCTCGTCGACGGATGCGGCGACGAACCCGGTCTCCAGCCTGACCCGGTTCTCGGCGACGAGCGCCTGCAGCCCCGCGCCGAGCGCACCGCGGGCGGGCAGCTCGTCGCCCGCGCCGCCGCCGAAGGCGCGCATCGGCCTCGTGCCGCGCACGGCCCAGGTCACCGACCCGGTGCCGGTTTCCGAGGCGAGCCGGGCGAGGTCGATGACGGCGTTCGCTGCCGAGTGGCCCGCGCCGACGACGAGCGTGCGCGCTCCGGAATAGTGCATGCGCTCGCGGCCGAGCACGTCCGGGATGCGGCTGGCGATACGCCCCGCCGCCTGCGCCTCGCCGAGCGCCGGCACGCCCGAGCCGCCGAGCGGGTTCGGCGTGCCCCAGGTGCCGGTTGCATCGATGACGGCGCGGGCGGAGAGCCGGGTGCGGCGACCGTCGGCATGGGCGATGTCGACGACGAACGGCGCCTCGGCGCGGCCGGCGGTGCGCACCTTGTCCATGCCCGAGCGGCTCACGGCGACGACCCGTGCGCCGGTCTCGATCCGGCCGTGGTCGCGCAGCGCGTCCGCCAGAGGGGCGAGATAGTGCGCCACGAGCTCTTCTCCGGTGGGCAGCGCGTCCGGATCGGGCTCGGCCCAGCCGGCCCGCGCCAGCAGCGTGCGCGCGGCGTCGTCGACGTCGTAGCGCCAGGGCGAGAACAGGCGCACGTGGCCCCAGTCGCGTACGTGGGCGCCGACCTCGGCACCGGCCTCGATCACCACGAAGGGCAGGCCGCGCACGGCACACTGCGCGGCAGCGGCGAGGCCAACGGGGCCGGCGCCGAGCACCGCGATCGGCTGGGGGACGGATGCGAGGTTCGCGGCGGCATTCGCGGGCATGGGGATCTCCTCGGGGCTCATCGTTCCAGAAATATCGAAATAGACGATCGCGAAAATGCGCTAGAACGCTTCCGCGCGCGCGCCCGGGGGCCGTGCCCGCCCGCAGCCGGCCTCGACGCAGCATTCCTCCGAGAGGAAGGCGACGAGCCCGTTCATGACGGGGTAGTTCGCCCGGCAGATCAGCGTCGTGCCCTGGCGCTCCTGCGTCACCAGCGCGACGCCGACGAGAGAGCGCAGATGGTGCGACAGCGTCGAGGCGGGGATGCCGATACGCTCCTGCAGCGCCCCCACCGCGAGCCCGGAATCGCCGGCGCGGACGAGCGCACGGTAGAGCGAGAGCCGGGTCGGGTTTCCGAGCGCCTCCAGGCGCTTGGCGATGGTGAGGGTTGTGTCCATGGCCGGAGGATGCGCCCGGACGGGCCGCAAGTCAACGGTATTTCTAGCATGACCGAATCAAGACCCTCATCGCGATCCTTCGCCGACGAGGTCGGGCACGGCGCTCCGGCTGAAATCGATGTCGAGACCGTCGATCGGTGCTCCTATGATGCGCCCAGCGCTCCCTGCGGAGACCCCGAAGTGACCGATATCGACGCCCGCTGCCTCGCCATCGCCGAAGGCGTCGTCGAGGAGCTCTTCCCCAACGCCCTCGGCGCCTGGTGGTCCGGCTCCCTCGCCCAGGGCCGGGGTACGGCGACCTCGGACATCGACCTCGTCGTCCTGATGCCGAGCCTGCGCCTGGCGCGGCGCGAAACCATCGTGCGCGAAGGCCGGCTCGTGGAGATCTTCGTCCAGACGAGCGAGCGGGCGCGACGCTTCTTCGCGCTCGACGCCGAGCGCGGCATTCCCTCCCTCGCGCACATGATCGCGACGGGAATTGCGCTGCGCGACGCACCTGAGGCCCGTGCGCTCGCGGCGGCCGCCCGCGAGACCCTGGAGCGGGGCCCACGTCCGCTCGAGCCGCGCGAGATCGAGACGTCGCGCTACGTCGCCGCCGATCTCGCCAGCGACCTGCGCGGCGCCCGCGATGCGACCGAGGCGCGGGCGATCGGCATCGCCCTCTATCCGCACGCCTTCGACTTCCTGCGCCGGTCGAAGCGCGCCTGGTCCGCGCGTGGCAAGCGGATGGTCATGGTCCTGCGCGAGGAGGAAGGCGCCCTCGGGCTCGCCTTCCTGGCAGCCTTCGACGCGCTCTTCGAGCGGGGAGAGAGGGCTCACGTCCTCGCGCTCGTCGAGGAGATCTGGGCACCCGTCGGCGGCCCGCTGGAGACCATGGTACAGGAGGCGGGCTTCTGACCGAGGGCGGCGCAGTCCCCGCCGCTCCAGCGCCGTCCCTCAGATGATCGTCGAGCGCACCTTGGCCGAGACCCATTCCGACACGATCACGGTGGCGAGGATCGCGACGAAGATCACCGTCACCTCCGACCAGGCGAGGCGGGCCAGCGAGGAGTTGAGCTGCACGCCGATGCCGCCCGCGCCGACGAGGCCGAGCACCGCGCTCTCGCGGATGTTGATGTCCCAGCGGAAGACCGAGACGCCGGCGAAGGTGGGCAGGATCTGCGGCACGATGGCGTAGTCGATCACCTGCGCGCCGCGCGCGCCGGTCGCCTTCACGGCCTCGACCTGGCGCTCGTCGATCTCCTCGATCGCCTCGTAGAGGAGCTTGCCGATGAAGCCGATGGAGCGCAGGCCGATGGCGATGATGCCGGCGAGCAGGCCCGGCCCGATGATGGCGACGAGCAGCAGCGCCCAGATCAGCGAGTTGATCGAGCGCGAGGCGACGATGACGAGCAGCGCGAACGGGCGGGCGACGGCGAGGCTCGGCGTGGTGTTGCGCGCCGCCAGGAAGGCGATCGGCACGGCGATGACGATGCCGAGCAGCGTGCCCAGCGTCGCGATGTTGAGCGTGTCCCACAAGGGCGCCCACAGCCGGTCGAGGTAGGACCAGCGCGGCGGCCAGGCGCGGTCGAGCAGGTCGGCGGCCTGGCGCGGCGCGTCCTGGACGAAGAACCAGATCGTGTCCTGCGTCATCACCTGGAAGGCGAAGACGGTGAGCGCGACCAGCGCCAGCCAGCCGGCATAGGCGGCGAATTGCTGCCGCGTCGTGCGGCGCGTCCAGAGGAGGCGGTCGGGGGTCGCTGTGACGGGCATTACTGGATCCGCTGGCGCAGCCAGCTCGAGGAATACTCGGCGGCCATGACGATGAGGATGATCAGCAAGAGCACCGCCGCGGCGGTGTCGTACTCGTAGCGGTCCATGGCGACGTTGAGCGTCGCGCCGATGCCGCCGGCGCCGACGATGCCGATCACGGCGCTCTCGCGGAAGTTGATGTCGAGGCGGTACATCGAGAGGCCGACGAGGCGTGGCAGCACCTGTGGCTGGATGCCCCAGTTCAGCACCTGCCACCAGGACGCGCCGGTGGCGCGCATGGCCTCGGCCTGCGCCTCGTCGATGTCCTCGATGTCCTCCGCGAGCAGCTTCGCCATGAAGCCGATCGTGGCGAAGGTCAGCGTCAGGAAGCCGGCGAAGGGCCCGAAGCCGAACATCGCCACGAACAGGATGGCGATGATGATCTCCTGGAAGGAGCGCGACACGGCGACGATGGCGCGGCAGACGGCGTAGACCGGCAGCGGCGCGATGTTGCGCGCGGCCCCGATGCCGATGGGGATCGACAGGATCACGCCCGCCACCGTGGAGGTCAGCGTCATGGTCAGGCTCTCGATGAAGCCCTTGACGATGTCGGTCGAGCGCGAGGTGAAGTCCGGCGACAGGAAGCCCTGCACGAAGCGCCAACCGCGCTCCATTCCCTCCGCCACGCGAGCCCAGTTCACGTCGACGGTGGAGATCGCGAGCGCCAGGTAGACGACGAAGCCGCCGTAGACGAGGAGACGCAGCCAGCCGCGCTGGATGAAGATCGGCGGGCGCTTCCAGCGCTTCCCGGCGGCGGGGGCGGACGTGGGCCTCGCGGGGGAGGGCGCGTTCATGCCGCGCCGGCCTTTGCTTCGGCGACCTTCGCACGCGCCTCGAACTCGGCGGCGTCGGCGGCGTCCTTCGCCGCCTCGTCCGCCTCCTTGCGCATGGTCTGCCAGTCCTCCGAGCCGTAGATCGCGGTGAGCGCCGCCTCGTCGAGCGCCTCGGGCGGGCCGTCGAACACGACTTCGCCGGCGCGCAGGCCGATGATGCGGTCGACGAACATCTTGGCGAGCAGCACGTCGTGGATGTTGATGATCGCAGGCAGCCGCCGCTCGCGGCAGATCTCGCAGATCAGCCGCATGATCTGGCGCGAGGTCTTGGGGTCGAGCGAGGCGGTGGGCTCGTCGACGAGGAGGAGCTCGGGGTCCTGCTCGAGCGCGCGGGCGATGCCGACCCGCTGGCGCTGCCCGCCGGAGAGCGCGTCGGCGCGCTTGTCGACGTGCTGGGAAAGGCCCACGCGATCGAGCAGAGCGAAGGCCTTGTCGACGTCGCCCTGCGGGAAGCGGCGCAGAAAGGAGCGCCAGAACGGCACGTAGCCGAGCCGGCCGGAGAGCACGTTCTCCATCACGGTCAGCCGCTCGACGAGCGCGTATTCCTGGAAGATCATGCCCATGCGCCGGCGCACCCGGCGCAGGTCGCCACGCCCGGCGCCGGTGATCTCGCGATCGCCCAGGAACACCTTGCCGCCGGTCGGTTCTACCAGACGGTTGACGCAGCGGATGAGGGTCGACTTGCCGGCGCCCGAGGGGCCGATCAGCCCCAGCACCTGGCCCGACGGCACCTCGAACGAGACGGTCGTCAGGGCTTGGTCGCCGGTCTTGTAGCGTTTCGTCAGGCCCTCGACGCGCAGCATCTCGCTCGTTCTCCCCATCACGACGAACGACGCGCCGCCGGAAGGCGGCGCGTCGTCACGCACTCTCGTGAGATCAGTTGCAGGTGTACTCGACGCCGTTCGCCTCGTCGATCTGGCGGATGACCGCCCAGTCTTCCTGGAACGAGATCTCGATGAACTGGTCCTCGCCGTTGCGGCCGAACTCCTCGGCGAGCGGCGTGCCTTCCCAATCATAGGAGAAGAAGGCCTCGCGGATCGCCTCCTGCAGCTCCGGAACGAGGTTGTAGACCACGCCGTAGCCGGTCGTCGGGAAGGGCTGCGAGGTGTAGATCACCTCGAGCTGGTCGGGGGTGACGCCCTCGCGGGCGATCCTGCGCCCCTTCACGGGATTGGCGATCGC
>JBNPEA010000142.1:0-28740 GCA_051117315.1 Salinarimonas sp.
ACGATCATGTGCGCCATCTGCGTCCCCAACGCGGTCAAGGACCGCATGCTCAGCCGTCGGGACCTGTTCCGGCGCGGCGCCGGCGGTGCGGCCGCGATCGCGGCGGTCTCGGCGGGCGCGGCGGCGCTCGGCGCGACGCCGGCCGCCGCGCAGATCTCCGGCGCACCGGTCGACCTCACGCACACGCTGCACGAGGCGTTCCCGACCTTCTTCGGCGAGCAGCAGTTCTTCGTCGAGAACGTGTTCAACTACGCCGAGCACATGTTCAACCTCAACGTCCTGCGCGTGAACGAGCACACCGGCACCCACATCGACGCGCCGCTGCACTTCTCGCAGGACGGCGCGAGCGTCGACGAGATCCCGGTGACGAGCCTCGTCGCCCCGCTCGCGATCGTCGACATCCGCGCCAAGGCGGCGGAGAACGCCGACGCGCAGGTCACGCCCGACGACCTCGAGGCCTGGATCGCGCAGAACGGGCCGCTGCCGCAGGGCTGCTGCGTCGCCATGCTCTCGGGCTGGGGCGCGTACGTGGACGGGGAGCGGTTCCGCAACGCCGATGCGGAGGGGACGATGCACTTCCCCGGCTTCCATCTCGAGGCGGCGCAGATGCTGCTGGAGGAGAGCACCGCGGTGGGGATCGCGGTCGACACGCTCTCCCTCGACCACGGCCCCTCGCCGGACTTCGCGACGCACTATGCCTGGCTGCCTGAGAACCGCTGGGGCCTCGAATGCGTCGCCAACTTGGAGGCGCTGCCGGCCTCCGGCGCCACGCTGGTGCTCGGCGCGCCGAAGCATCGCGGCGGCTCCGGCGGCCCGGCGCGGGTGCTCGCCTTCGCCTGAGCCGGTGGGCGGCCGCGCCGCTCGGCGCCGGGGAGACCGGCGCCTCGGGAATCAGCGCTGCGAGGAAAAGTGGCGCTTGAGGTAGCCGAGGATCAGGTCCTTGGTCTCGGCATCCATCTCCGCCATGCCCTGCTGCTCCACCATCCAGGTCCAGGTGTAGTCCCAGCGCGCGTCGGTCATCCGCTGCTGGGTGACGATGTCGAGCGAGTGGCAGGCCGAGCAGAGATAGAACGTGTCCTCCATCCCGGGCGTGTCGGGCAGGTTGTCGAAATCCGCATTGCGGGGGACGTCGTCGGCCGGCGGCGCGGCGGGGGCGCCGCCCTGCGGCAACATCGGGTTGAATCCGCCGCCGCCCGGGCGCATCGGGTCGAAGCCCTGGGCTGCGACATCGGCGGGACCGAGAACGGGGGCGAGCAGGCAGCCGAGGGCGAGGACGGCTGCGGCGAGCGGCACGCGGCGGAGGCGGGAAGACATGGGTCGGCGATCTCGGAGATTGTGGCGGCGAGGGGCGAGACGGCGCCGGGCGCCCGCGATCGCGGGCGCCCGGCTCGAGGTCGCGTCGATGGCGCGGGTCGCGCTCAGACGGCGAACAGCGCGATGCGATGCATCATGTTGTTGCCGTAGCCGCGCGGGTTCCAGCCGGGAACGACCGGCGGCTGCATGTTGCCGTCCTTGTCGGTGGCGCGCGCCCAGACCTCGTAATAGCCGGCCTCCGGCGGGGTGACGTTCGCCGTCCAGCGCTGCCAGGCGAAGGGGTTGGGCGGCGCCATCAGCTCGGCCTCCTGCCAGGTCTGGCCGAAGTCGAGCGAGACGTGCATGGCCCCGACATCGCCCTTGCCGCACCAGGCGTGGCCGCGCACCTCCGTCGGCCGGCCGGCCGCCACCTCGGCGCCCGTCGCCGGGAAGGTGACGAGTGACTTCACCGGCATCTCGAGCATCACCACCATGTCGCTCTCGGGCACCTCGGTGCCCGGCGCGACCGGGTAGGCGGGCATGCGGTAGGAATAGCCCATCATCTTCTCGCCGTCGTGCTCGCGGTCGCGCACCCAGATACGGGTCAGGTACTTGTGCGAGGCCGAGCCCGGGTAGCCCGGGATGACGAGGCGCAGCGGGAAGCCGTGGATCGCCGGCACCGGCTCACCGTTCATCGCCCAGGCGATCAGGTTCTCGGAGGCGAGCGCCTTCTCGATCGGCACGCCGCGGGAGATCACCTCCTTGTCGGGGTCGCCGGAGAGGTGGACGTCGTTGCCGTAATGGCCGGTATAGACCGCCGTGGACTTCACGCCGGCGCGCTCCAGCACGTCCTTGAGCCGCACGCCGGTCCATTCGGGGCAGCCGACCGCACCCGTGGTCCACTGGTTGCCGGAGGCGCCCGGCTGGAAGAAGGCGCGACCGTTCCCGCCGCACTCGACCCACAGCGGCGTCGTGACGGTCTCGAAGTCGTTCTGGAGGTCGGCGATCGTCAGCGTCAGGGGGTTGTCGACCTCGCCGTCGATCGTCAGCGTCCAGTCGTCGGCGCTCATGTCCATGGCGTGCTGGGGCACGAGGCCGTTGTTGCGCACGAACAGCCGCTCGTAGGGCGTGACGTCGTCGTCGAGGAGGTGCGCGGGCGTCTCGGCGTTGACCGGGCGATCGCCGAGCACGACGAGGCCGTTCTTGTCCGACATCAGCCCCATGCCGACGTCCTGCGCCAGCGCCACGGGGACCAGCCCCGGCGGCATGTTGCGCTCGAACGGGATCGTGGTGCCGAGCAGCGCGCCCATGGCGGTGAGCCCGGCGCCCTTCAGGAAGCCACGCCGACCCGGCTCGCCGCCGGCATCCGGCAGCGCGGTCTCCGCGGCGATCTCGGGGCCGGCGTCGGAGCGCGGGCCAGGGGTCTTCGAAGCGTCGTCGAGCATGCCGGTTCCTCCAGTCTATCGTCTTCGTCTTGCCGAGCGGCGCTCGCTCGTGACGAGGAGGCTAGCCCTGGAGGGATACCTATGCAAGAGACGGAATTCATCGGCCGGTTTCGAATGCCTCCGATGCTTATCTCTGATTGCTGCGCTATCCTCGGAAGCAGCTGCGGTTTTGTCTATGCCGGCGCGAGTGCGTAGTGCAGCCAGCTAACGCCTTACGCTCGACAATGCACGCCTCGATGTAGAACGCCGAAGGCGGTCCGGGGGAGATACCCGCTCAAGCCTTCAGGTTGAACACCCGATGGGGGACGAACTCGCCGCGCTCGATCGAGCCGGTGGAGACCAGGATGCCGCCGAAGGTCGCGAAGGCCTGGCCCTCGATGGGGGCGTCGCGGCCGCGCAGGATCACCGACTGGCCGCGCATCAGGCGTGCGGCGGCATCGCGGGACACCGGTACGGACTCGAGCTCGCCGAGCGCCGTCTGCACCGGCAGGACGAGGTCCTCCAGCGCCGGCCCCTCGCCCGCCTCCACCGCAGCGCGGAAGGCCTCGAGATCCTCGGCCTCCACCGTGTCCTCCTCGGTGAAGGGGCCGACGCGGGTGCGGCGCAGGGACGAGACGTGGCCGAGGCAGCCGAGCTGGCGCCCGAAGTCGCGGGCCAGCGCACGCACGTAGGTGCCGCGGCCGCACTCCGCCTCGAACACCGAGGTGTCGCCGTGATGCGCCACCAGCGAGAGCCGGTCGATCTCGACCGGCCGCGCCACCAGCTCCACGATCTCGCCGTCCCGGGCGAGGTCGTAGGCGCGCTCGCCGGCGATCTTGATCGCCGAGAAGCGCGGGGGCACCTGCATGATCTCGCCGATGAAGCCGGGCAGGATCGCCTCGATCTCGGCCGGCGTCGGGCGCGCCTCGGAACGGCCGACCACCTGCCCCTCGGCGTCGTCCGTGTCGGTCTCGGCGCCCCAGGTGACCGTGAACAGGTAGGCCTTTCGGCCGTCCATCACGAACGGGACCGTCTTCGTCCCCTCCCCCAGGGCGATCGGCAGGATGCCGGACGCGAGCGGATCGAGCGTGCCGGCATGGCCCGCCTTCTTGGCGTTGAGCGCGCGCTTGACCATGGCCACGGCCTGGGTCGAGGTGACGCCCACCGCCTTGTCGAGGATGACCCAGCCGTTGACGTCCCGCCGCTTCGGGCGGTCGGGCCGCGGGCCGCGGCGGCCGCGCGGGGCCGTCCCGGCGGCGTCGCCGGCGCCCTGGCCGGAGCCCTGGCCGGAGCCCTGGCCCGAGCCCTGGCCGGAGCCCTCGGCCGGACGCCCGGCGTCGTCGGTCGCGGGGGCGGTGTTGGTCTCGTCGCTCATCGTGGAATCCATGGTCGGAAACGCGTCGTGGTCGGCCGCGGGTCAGGCTTCGTCTTCGGTCTCGCCGCTCTGGGTCTCGTCGTCACCCGCACCGTCGACGTCGCGGCGCACGCGCTCGGAGCGCAGCAGCGCGTCGATGCGCGCGGCCTCGTCGAAGCTCTCGTCGCGCCGGAAGCGCAGGTCGGGGGCGAACTTCAGGTTGACGCGCCGCGCCACCTCGCCGCGCAGGACCTTCTTGGAGCGGTCGAGCGCCTCGAGCACCGCCGCCTCGTCCTGGCCGCCGAGCGGCATCACATAGGCGGTGGCGAGCTTCAGGTCCGGCGACATCCGCACCTCGGGAACGGTGACGACGTGGGATGTCAGCACGGGATCGGTCAGGTCGCCGCGGGCGAGCACGTCCGACAGCGCGTGGCGGACGAGCTCCGCGACGCGCTGCTGACGCTGGGTGGGGCCGGCGGATTCGAAACGCTTCGCCATGGCGTGCGCCTCCTTCGCGGGCCGCAGGGGCCCGCCGATGCGACGCGCTGGCCGTGCCCGGCTGCCGGGCGCGGCTGACGCGTGAGGGGAAGAACGTCCTGCGCGCAGCGGGGGTTCGGACGCCGCTGCGTGCGGGAGAACGACGATGCGGCCCCGCGCAGGGGCCGCCGGAGCGGACGCCGCCGGTCGGCGGCGCCGCCGTCAGAGCGTGCGGCGCACCTCGTGGACGAGGTAGCACTCGATCGCATCGCCCTTGCGCATGTCCTGGTAGCTCTCGAAGGCCATGCCGCATTCCTGGCCGGCCACCACCTCGCGCGCGTCGTCCTTGAAGCGCTTGAGCTGGGAGAGCTTGCCCTCGTGGATGACGATCTTGTCGCGGATGAGCCGCACGTGGGCGCCCCGCTGCACGACACCGTCCTGCACGCGGCAGCCCGCGACCTTGCCGACCTTGGACACGGCGAAGACCTCGAGGATCTCCGCCTCGCCCAGCCGCTCCTCGCGCAGCTGCGGGGGAAGCATGCCCGACATGACGGCTTTGATGTCGTCCACCAGGTCGTAGATGATGTTGTAGTAGCGCACCTCGACGCCGACGCGCTCGGCGCTCTCGCGCGCCTCCTTGTGGGCGCGCACGTTGAAGCCGAGCACGACCGCGCCGGAGGCCTCCGCCAGGGTGACGTCCGACTCGGTGATGCCGCCGACGCCCGCGTGGATGACCCGGGCCGCGACCTCGTCGTTGCCGATCTTCTCCAGCGCGCCGACGATGGCCTCGAGCGAGCCCTGAACGTCCGCCTTGACCACGAGCGGCATCTCCTTGCGGCCGACGCCCTCCTTGAGGTCGCGCATCATGTCCGCGAGCGAGCGCGTGGCGCCGCCGGCACGGGCGGAGATCCGCTCGCGCTTCTGGCGGGCGCGGTACTCGGTGACCTCGCGGGCGCGCGCCTCGTTCTCGACGACCGCGACGCGATCGCCGGCCTCGGGCGTGCCGTTGAAGCCGAGCACCTCGACCGGAACCGACGGGCCGGCCTCCTTCACCTGCTCGCCGACGTCCGAGACGAGCGCGCGCACGCGGCCCCACTCGGAGCCCGCGACGATGATGTCGCCGGTCTTCAGCGTGCCGCGCTGCACGAGGACCGTGGCCACGGGGCCGCGACCGCGGTCGAGCTTGGCCTCGACCACCGTGCCCTCGGCCGCACGCTCGGCGTTGGCCTTCAGGTCGAGGATCTCGGCCTGGAGGGCGAGACCCTCGAGCAGCTCGTCGAGACCCGCGCGGGTGAGCGCGGAGACCTCGAACTCGAGCGTGTCGCCGCCCATCGACTCGACCTGCACGTCGTGCTGGAGGAGCTCCGTGCGCACGCGCTGCGGGTTGGCCGACGGCTTGTCGATCTTGTTGATCGCCACGATCATCGGCACGCCGGCCGCCTTGGCGTGGGAGATCGCCTCGACGGTCTGCGGCATGACGCCGTCATCGGCCGCGACCACCAGCACCACGATGTCCGTCACCTTGGCGCCGCGGGCGCGCATGGCGGTGAAGGCCGCGTGGCCCGGCGTGTCGATGAAGGAGATCTTGCCGCCCGACGGGCTCGCCACCTGGTAGGCGCCGATGTGCTGGGTGATGCCGCCGGCCTCGCCCGCGACCACGTTGGTCTTGCGGATCGAGTCGAGCAGCGAGGTCTTGCCGTGGTCGACGTGGCCCATGATGGTCACGACCGGCGGGCGGGACTCCAGGTGCTCGTCGGTGTCCGCCGCGGCGAACAGGCCCTCCTCGACGTCGGACTCCGCCACGCGCTTGACCGTGTGGCCCATCTCCTCGGTGACGAGCTGCGCCGTGTCGGCGTCGATCGTGTCGGTGATCTTGTACATCTCGCCCTGCTTCATCAGCAGGCGGATGACGTCCACCGCGCGCTCGGCCATGCGGTTGGCGAGCTCCTGGATGGTGATCGTCTCCGGGATGACCACCTCGCGGGAGATCTTCTCGCGCTCTGCCGACTGGCCCTTGCCCTGGAGACGCTGCATGCGACGCTTGTAGGAGGCGACGGAGCGCGTGCGCTCGTCGTCCCCGGCGAGCGCCTTGGTGACGGTGAGACGGCCGCGACGACGGTCCTCGCCGCCCTTGGTCGCCTTCGGCACGGGGGGAGCCTTGGGCGCACCCTTGCGGCCGCGGGGGGCTTCCTCCTCCGCCGCGCCGGGACGGGCGCGGGAGACGGCCCCGGCCGGACCGGGACGCGCGGCGGCGGGCGCCTCGCCCGCCTTGGCGGCCGGCTTGGCGGCGACCTTGGCGGCCTCGGGCTTGACCTCGGGCTCGGGCTCCGGCGCCGGGCGCGCCATGAAGTCGAGGCTCGCCGGCTTGCGGGCGTCGGCGCGCGGCACGATGGTCCGCGGCGGCAGGCCGGGACGCGGCGCCGTGACGCGGGGCGTGGGACGATCGGCGGAGCGCTCCGCGCCGGCAGGACGGGCCACGCGTGCGGCCGCGGGCCGGGCCGCGGCGGGCGCCGATTCCTTAGCCGGCTGTGCGCCGGATGGCGTGGCTGTCGAAACCTCCGCCGCGGCGGGCGTCGCCGGCGCCGCCTTGGCGGCAGCGGGCTCGGCCGCGGGAGCCTCGGCGGCCGCAGCCGCAGCGGGCTCGGACGGTGCGGGCGTCGCCTCGGCGCGGGCCTGCGCCTCGGCCGCCTCGCGGCGGGCACGCTCCTCGGCCTCGCGCCGGGCGCGCCCCCCGGCCTCGCGGGCCCTGGCCCGCCCCTCGGCGCGGGCCCGCCCCTCCGCGGCCCGGCGCTGGGCGTCCTCCCGGCCGTTACGCCCCTCCCCCCCCCCGCGGCGGGCGTCGCCGGCGTCGCCGTGGCGGCAGCGGGCTCGGCCGCGGGAGCCGCGTCGGCCGCCGCCGCAGCGGGCTCGGACGGTGCGGGCGTCGCCTCGGCGCGGGCCTGCGCCTCGGCCGCCTCGCGGCGGGCACGCTCCTCGGCCTCGCGACGGGCGCGCTCCTCGGCCTCGCGGGCCTTGGCCTGCGCCTCGGCGCGGGCACGCTCCTCGGCGGCGCGGCGCTGGGCGTCCTCCTGGCGGTGACGCTCCTCCTCCTCGCGGCGGCGGGCGTCGAGCAGGGCGGCGGCGCGGGCATCCCGCTCGCTCTCGGAGAGCGAGCGCAGCACCTGCGCGCCGGGGCGCGTCGGCATGCCCGGGCGGCCCGGCTTCTGCGCGGGCGCCTGCGGCGCGGCGGGCTTGGCGGACGGCGCCGCCTCCTTCGCCTCCGCGGGCGGGCGCGTACCGCGCTTGCGCTCGACGACGACCTGCTTGGTGCGCCCGTGCGAGAAGCTCTGACGCACCGTACCCTGCTCGATGCGGGGCTTGATGCTCAGGGTCTTCTGCGGCGCTTGCAGCGTCTTGTCGCCCGGGGTCTTGGTATCACTCATTCCGCTCACGATCCTGCGGGTTCGTATCGTCGTCGGGGCCGCCCGCCTCGGGATCGAGGGGCGCGGCCGTCATGGCGATGGTTCCGCGATAGACGCATAGCCGTCGCCAGCGCTCCAGGAAGATGCGACTTCCGGCGCCCGCGACGAGGGCTGCATGTATCACATGAGACCGCCCCAAAGCCAAATCCAAATCGTCGACGGACAGCTCCATCACGATCGGAATCCGCTCCGCGGTCTCGCCCAGGCGCCGTCGCAGCGCCTGGCCGATCTTTCTCTTGCCGTCCTCGGCCGCCTCGGAGGCGTGCACGAGCGCGGCGATCGATTTCGAGCCGACGGTCTTCACCACCGTGTCGAAGCCGGTCACGACCCGCCCCGCCTTGTTGGCGAGGGCGAGGCCCTGCCGGAGGTTCTCCACCAGCGCGGCGTCGATCGTCGCCGCGAGGTTCTCCGGGACGGTGACGGCGGCCTTCAGCCCCCGCGCGAAGAGGCGGCGCTTCACCGCACTCTCCACCGCCTCCCGCCTGGCCGAGACCCACACGCCCCGGCCGGGCAGCTTTCCCTTCAGGTCGGGCGTCACCACGCCCGTGGGCGCGGCGACGAACCGGATCAGCTGGTCGGGCGAGCGGACCTCGCGGGTCGCGACGCAGGTGCGCCGGGGCTCGTGGCGCGCCGTGCGCCCCCCGCCCGCGGCCGCTCGCCGGCCCTTGGTCTCGTCACCCTCCGTGCGCGTCACGCCCGCGAAATCCCCTCTCAGCTCGGATGCGCCTCGGCGTCGCCCTCGCCGGCCTCGCCGGTCTCGGCCTCGCCGGTCACGCGCTCCTCGCCGGAGGCGTCCTCGGGAACGCCCTCGGCCTCGTGGACCTCGCCTTCGTGGACCTCGCCCTCGTGGACCTCGCCTTCGTGAGCCTCGCCCTCGTGGACCTCGCCCTCGTGGGCCTCGCCTTCGTGGACCTCGCCCTCGTGAGCCTCGCCCTCGTAGGCCTCGCCATCGTAGCCGTCGGCCTCGAGAGCCTCCTCCTCGGCGGGCTCCTCCGGCGGCTCGATCCAGCCGGCGCGCACGCGCGCGTCCATGATCATCGTCTCGGCGTCCGCCCGCGACAGCTCGAAACCGTCCAGGAAGCCCGGATGGCGCTTGGCCTCCGCGCCGCGGCCTTCGGTGTAGCCGACGAGATCGTCGGTGGCGCAGCCGGCGAGGTCCTCGATCGACTTGACGTCGTTCTCGCCCAGAGCGACCAGCATGCCGCTGGTCACGCCGGCCACCTCGCGGACCTCGTCCGCGACGCCGAGCTCCAGGCGCCGGGCCTCGTTCTCGGCCTCGATCCGCTCCAGATGCTCGTTGGCGCGCATCTGGATCTCCTGCGCCGTCTCCTCGTCGAAGCCCTCGATCGAGGCGATCTCGCCGAGATCGACGAAGGCGATCTCCTCGATCGTGCGGAAGCCCTCGGACGCGAGGAGCTGGCCCACGACCTCGTCGACGTCGAGCGCCTCCATGAACAGGTTCGAGCGCTCGACGAACTCCTTCTGGCGCCGCTCGCTCTCCTCGGCCTCGGTGAGGATGTCGATGTCCCAGCCGGTGAGCTGGGAGGCGAGGCGCACGTTCTGGCCGCGCCGCCCGATGGCCAGGCTCAGCTGCTCGTCCGGGACCACGACCTCGATGCGCTCGGCGTCCTCGTCGAGCACGACCTTGACCACCTCGGCCGGCTGCAGGGCGTTGACGATGAAGGTCGCCTCGTCCTGGTTCCAGGGGATGATGTCGATCTTCTCGCCCTGCAGCTCGCCGACCACCGCCTGCACGCGCGAGCCGCGCATGCCGACGCAGGCGCCGACGGGATCGATGGACGAATCGCGCGAGATCACCGCGATCTTGGCGCGCGAGCCCGGGTCGCGGGCGACGGCGCGGATCTCGACGATGCCGTCGTAGATCTCCGGCACTTCCTGGCCGAACAGCTTGGCCATGAACTGCGGATGCGTGCGCGACAGGAAGATCTGCGGGCCGCGGGTCTCGCGGCGCACGTCGTAGAGATAGGCGCGCACCCGGTCGCCGGGGCGGAAGGTCTCGCGCGGGATCAGCTCGTCGCGGCGAATGATCGCCTCGGCCCGGCCGAGATCGACGATGACGTTGCCGTACTCGACGCGCTTGACGAGGCCGTTGACGATCTCGCCGACGCGGTCCTTGAACTCGTCGAACTGGCGGTCGCGCTCGGCGTCGCGCACCTTCTGCACGATGACCTGCTTGGCCGACTGCGCGGCGATGCGGCCGAAGTCGAAGGGCGGCAGCGGCTCGGCGATGTAGTCGCCGATCATGGCGGCCGGGTTCTTGCGGCGCGCCTCCTCGAGGGTGATCTCGACGGGGTCGTTCTCGACCTTCTCGACGACCTGGAGCAGGCGCGACAGCGCGATCTCGCCCGACTTCGGGTTGATCTCGGCGCGCACCTCGGTCTCGCTGCCGTAGCGCGAGCGGGCCGCCTTCTGGATGGCGTCCTCCATCGCGGCGAGCACGATCTGGCGGTCGATCACCTTCTCGCGGGCAACCGCGTCGGCGATCTGCAAGAGCTCGAGCCTGTTGGCGCTGACGGCCATGGTCCTGTCACTCCTTCGGGGAGGGATGGTTGTCGTTGTCCTCGAGGGCGGCGGCGTCGGTGGGCTCCTCGCCCTCCTCGTCGGCGCTCTCGACGGTCTCGTCCGCGCCCTCGGCCGAGGGCGCCGTCCCGCGCTTGAGCGATTCGCGGATCAGGTCGTCGGTGAGCACCAACCGCGCCTCGCCGATGTCGTCGAGCGGCAGGCGCGCCAGCGGCTCGACGCCCTCCGGCACGTCCGGCAGGAGGATGAGCGCATGCTCGTCCTCGACCCCGCGGACCAGGCCGCGGAAGCGCTTGCGGGCGCCGACGGGCCGGGCCATCTCGACCTTGGCCTCGTGGCCGGCCCAGCGCACGAAGTCCCCCGGGCGCACCAGCGGCCGGTCGATGCCCGGCGAGGAGACCTCGAGACTGTAGGCCGTCGTCACCGGATCGTCGACGTCGAGCGCCGGCGAGATCGCCCTGCTGACGATCTCGCAATCGTCCACGCCCATCGTCCCGTCCGGCCGCTCGGCCATGACCTGGACGGTGCAGCCGTGCTGGCTCGAGATCTTCACCCGCACCAGGCGGTAGCCGAGATCCTCGATCACGGGCTCGACGATGGCGGCCACGCGCGCGGCGAGGCCGGTCTCGGCGATCAGGCGTTCTTCCAGTCGATCGTGCAGTCGATCCGCCACGGCGGCTCACGTCCTCGGTCTGTCGAGCGCGCGCGTCTCGGCGGGCGTCGCTCGGAAAATGCTCTCGTCGTGCGGGCGATCCCCGCACGCAGCTCCGGCCGACCCGCGTCCAATATGAGAAAGGAGCGGACCCGGTCAGGGTCCACTCCCGCGAGGCGACGCTCTCACGCCGCTACCAGAGCTGACAGGGAGGCATATACGCGCCTGCGCCGCAGGATTCAAGTGCGCGTGCGGCCCGGATGCGACACTCAGCCCGTCGCGCGCAGCGCCGCGCCCGTCGCCCCCACCCGCTCGGCGATGAGGCGCCGCACCGCCTCCGGCACCTCCCGCACGGCCTCGCCCACCGGCGCGGGGCGGGCGACGAGGAAGCCCTGGACCTCGTCGCAGCCGCGCTCCATCAGCCGCAGCAGCTGGTCGGGCGTCTCGACGCCCTCGGCGACGACGCGCACGCCGAGCCCCTCGGAGAGGCGCAGCACCGATTGCACGATGTGCCAGGCGCTCTCGTCGTCGCGCATGCCGTGGATGAAGGAGCGGTCGATCTTGATCGTGTCGAAGGGAAAGCGGGTGAGGTAGGACAGCGACGAGTAGCCCGTGCCGAAATCGTCGAGCGCGATGCGCACGCCCGCGCGCTCCAGCGTCTGCAGGATGGCGATCGCCCGCTTGTCGTCGTCGACGAGGACGCTCTCGGTGATCTCGAGCTCGAGCCGCTCCGGCGGCAGGCCCGCGGCCGCGAGCGCGCCCAGCACCGTGTCGAGGAAGGCGGGATCGCGGAACTGGCGCGGGCTCACGTTGACGCTGATGCCCGCCCCGTCGAAGGCGTCGGCCGCGGCGCGGCAGGCCTCGCGCAGGACGAAGGCGCCGATCGGCACGATCAGCCCGGTGTCCTCGGCCACGGGGATGAAGTCGCTGGGCGGGATCGGGCCGTCCGCGCCGTGCTCCCAGCGCAGCAGCGCCTCGTAGGAGACGATGGTGCCGGCGCGCAAATCGAGCCGCGGCTGATAGTGCAGCGCGAGCTCGCCCCGGTCCAGCGCGTCGGCGAGCGCCGCCTCGATGCGCTGGCGGCGGCGCTGGGCCTCGCCCATGCCCGGCTCGTAGAGCGCCCAGCCGTTGCGCCCCGCGTTCTTGGCGACGTAGAGCGCCGTGTCGGCCTGCTGGAACAGGCTCGTGGCGTCGCAGCCGTGATCCGGGAACAGGGCGAGCCCGATCGAGGCGCAGGGGCGGATCTCCTGGCCCGTGGGCAGGAGGACGGGCTTCGAGATCTCCCGCAGGATGCGGTGGGCGAGGTCGGTGGCCTGGGCGGCGAGGACGACGTCCGCCTTCACCACGGCGAACTCGTCGCCCCCGAGCCGGGCGGCGCAGTCGCCCTCCCGGCACAGCGCGCGCAGCCGGTCGGCCACGGCGACGATGACGGCGTCGCCGGCCGGATGGCCCCAGAGGTCGTTGACGTCCTTGAAGCGATCGAGATCGACGAGGAGCAGCGCCGCGCCGGTGGTCGCCTCGGCCCCCGGCGCGACGCGCCTGGCGAGCTCGCGGTTGAACAGCGTGCGGTTGGGCAGGTCTGTGAGCGGGTCGTGCAGGGCGAGGTGGTAGATCCGCGCCTCCGCCTCCCGGCGCTCGCGCTGGTCGGCGATGGCGAGGACCTGCGCCTGCGCCCCGTTCACCGTGATCGCACGCTGGCGGATCTCGACGGGGACGGGCGCGCCATCGGCGCCGCGGATGCGCAGCTCGCAGGGCGCGCCATCGGCGGTCGCCAGTGCGCGCTGCAGGTCCGGCCAGTCCGCGCCGGGGACGAGATCGCGCAGCCGCCGCCCGCGCAGCGCGTCGGCGCAATGGCCGAAGAGCGCCTCGGCGGAGGTGTTGGCGTCGACGACGACGTCGTCGCGTACGATCAGGATGCCCTCGAAGGTCGCGTCCGCGAGCGCCGCGAGCCGGGCCGCCTCCTCCCGCGTGCGGCGGCGCTCGGTCTCGTCGCCACGACGTGCCTCCGCCGTCTGGAGCGTGTCCATCAGGCGGTTGAAGAGCTCCGTCAGGCTCTGGGCGTCGTCGCCGTCGACCACGGGCAGGCGTGCGGCGAGGTCGATGTCGCCGCGCACGAGGGACTGCATGGCGTCCTCGACGTGGCCGGTGCCGAGCCGCGTCGCGTGCTCGGCGAGATTGAGGCCGGCGGCCTCGTCGGCGGCATCGACGCGCAGCCGCATGACCCGACCGAGTACCGCCAGGACGAGAAGGGCCATGCCGAAGGCCCAGGCCGCGTTGACGGCGACGCCGAGCGCCTGGATGCCGAGCTGCGTCCACGGGTCCCCCGCCGGCAGCGCGGCGGCGGGGGCGAGCAGCGCCAGCGCCAGCGTGCCGAAGGCGCCGGCGGCGCCGTGGGCGCCGACCGCGCCGACGACGTCGTCGACCCGCAGCCGCGACTCGAGGAACTGGTTCGCCCCGTTTGCGACGAGCCCGCCGAGGAACCCGATCAGCATCGCCGCGCCGGGTGAAAGCAGGTGGCAGCCGGCGGTGACGGCGACGAGGCCGCCGATCACGCCGTTGATCGGCCGATCCGGAGGCAACCTGCCGTCCCGCGACCAGCCCGCCACGTAGCCGCCGGCGCCCCCCGCCGCGCCCGCGAGCACGGTGTTGAGCACGATGCCCATCACCGCCGGCGAGGCTTCGAGGGTCGAGCCGCCGTTGAAGCCGATCCAGCCCACGAACAGGACGAGGGCGCCGGCCGCCGACAGGACCGGGCTGTGCCCCGCGATCCGGACCGGTCGGCCGGCCGCGTCGAACCGCCCCGCCCGCGGCCCGAGCACGAGGCAGGCGGCGAGCGCCACCCAGGCTCCGGTCGCGTGGACCACGGTGGCGCCGGCGAAGTCGACGAAGCCGAGATCGGCGAGCCAGGCGCCTGAGGCCGGCGAGCGCGCGTTGCCCCAGGTCCAGTGCACGAAGACGGGGTAGATCACGGCCGCCGTGACCAGTGCGCAGGCGACGTAGGCGGACAGCCGCATGCGCTCGGCGACGGCGCCCGCGACGATCGTCGCCGCCGTGCCGCAGAACATCACCTGGAAGACGAAGAAGCCGATCTCCTCCGGCCGCAGGCCGTCGAGGAGCAGGAGGCGCGTCTCGGCGCCGACCGGGACGAGAGCCGAGGAGCTTCCGAAAGCGAGCGCGAAGCCGACGCCGGCGAAGGCGAGCGTCGCGAACACGAAATCGAGCAGGTTCTTCTGCGCCACGTTGACCGCGTTCTTGCTGCGCACCGCCCCGGCCTCGAGCAGCATGAAGCCGATCTGCATGAAGAAGACGAGCGCCGCGGCCGTCAGCACCCACGTCGCATCCAGGCGATCGGAGACCTCGGTGGTCGCGGCAAGCGCGGGATTCGCCCAAACAATGGGCAGAATGACGCCAAGTTGAGCAGAAAAGAAGACTGTGCGCAGCATGGACAGGTTCCCAGGTCGGCCCGCACGACACCTTGGATCTGTGCTCATTAACGCTGCGTTTTCTCGCCGGCGGTTTTCGTCCCCTCGCCGCCGCTCCGCCGCCGGACCGCGTCGCGCGCCCGGCATTCGCCCTGTGGCCTCAACACATCGCTTACGAAACGTGATTAGTGTCCGCGCAGGCGATCGCGCCGACGGCCGGCGCCCCGGGACCCATGCTCGATGGACATGCTGACCTCGCTCGTGTCGGACGTGGAGGACGCCGTCGCCAACGGCGACCCGTCTCGGCGCGTCGAGACCCTGCGGCGCATGACGGATCTCTTCATCGAGCAGGCGCCCCACCTCGCCGACCTGCACGTCGCCGTCTTCGACGAGGTGATCCTGCGGCTGGCGCGAGGCATCGAGTTCCGCGTGCGCGTGGAGCTCTCCGAGCGCCTCGCCGACCTCGTCAACGCCCCGCAATGCGTGCTGCTCGACCTCGCCTTCGACGACGAGATCGCGGTGGCGCGCCCCGTGCTCGAGCGCGCCGAGCGGCTCGGCGAGGACGACCTCGCCGCGGTGGCCGCCAACAAGAGCCAGGAGCATCTCCTCGCGCTCAGCCGCCGCGCGCGCCTGTCCGAGCGCATCACCGAGATCCTGGTCGATCGCGGCGACGAGCGCGTCGTCAGCGCCGTGGCCGGCAACGAGGGCGCGGCGCTCTCGGAGCGCTCCCTCGTCTGCCTCGTCGACAAGGCGCGCGGCGACGCGGACCTGCAGAGCCTGCTCGAGGCGCGCGCCAGCCTGGGGAACGAGCAGCTGAAGCAGCTCGTCGCCATCGCCCGCGAGAAGGCGCGCGCGTCCATGCGCGCCACGCTGGGAAGCTTCGACGGCTATGCGATCGATCCGGCCGCCTTCGACGACGCCGTCGACGACGCCGCCGAGGACCTGGCGCGGACATCGAGCTACAAGGCCCTCGTCGACGACTTCGCCGACGCCGCGAAGATCGTGACCGAGTGCGCCGGATCCGGCGAGCTGGACGAGGAGACCATCGCCGCCTGGGCGCGGGAGGGCCGGATCGAGGAGGCGCTCGCCGCGATCGCCCACCTGGCTGGAGTGCCCACCACCGTGGTGGCCCGCGCCTACCACTCGAACCATTACGATCCGCTGCTGTTCTTCCTGCGCTCGCTGCGCTTCGGCTGGTCGACCTTCAAGGCCTTCCTCGTCGCCAAGGCGGGGCGCGACCTCACCGTGGAGGTGCACCGCTCCGCCTTCGCCGCCTTCCAGCAGCTCTCGGTCTCGACCGCCCAGCGCATCGTGCGCTTCACCGCCATGCGCGAGCGAACGCTGGAGGCGGAGGCGCTCTGAAAGACGCTCCGAGGCGCTCTGGCAGGCGCCCGCTCAGCGCACGGTGGCGAGGATCTGCAAAGCGAACAGCCCGAACACCGCGGCGAAGACGATGTCGACGCCGCGCAGCACGCGCGGGCGCGTCCGCGCCAGGGCGAGCACCTCGTCGGCCACCAGGATCGCCAGCGCCGCGAGCGGCGCCGACAGCGCGACGAACCACACGCCCAGGAAGACGAGCTTGCCGGCCGCGTCGGGATCGCCCGCCGCGACGAACTGCGGCAGGAAGGTGACGAAGAACAGGATGACCTTGGGGTTCGACAGGTTGATCCCCACCCCGAGCAGCCAGGTCGCGCGCAGGGACGCCCGCGCCGGCCCGGCCTCCCGCAGGCTCAGCGCCGAGCCGTTGCGCAGGGCGTCGAAGGCCATCCACAGCAAATAGAGGCCGCCGGCGATCTTCAGCGCACCGAAGGCCGTGGGCGAGGCCGCGAGCAGCGCCGAGAGGCCGAGCGCGGCGAGCAGCGTATGGACGAGCGCGCCGGTGAAGGCGCCGAGCATCGCCGCCATGCCGTGCGCACGCCCGCCCTGCACGGTCTTCGACAGGAACAGGCTCATGTCCGGCCCCGGCGTGACGAACAGGACGAGGCAGGCGCCCGAGAACAGGAGCAGCGTCTGGGGATCGGGCAGGAAGGTCATCGGGCACGCCACTCGGATGCGCGGGCGAAGGCGCGCGACGATGCGCCGGCGACGCGCGCCGCGCCAGCCGCGTCCCGCGCAGGGCTGTCTCTCTCCTGCGGCATGCCCGCCTCAGCGGGCGCCGAACCCGACGATCTGCTTGACCGCGCGCATCGTCTCCTCGGCCATGACGGAGGCCTTCTCGGCACCGTCCGCGAGGATGGCGTCGATGTGGCCGGGGTCGGCGGTGAGCCGGCGCATCTCCGCGGAGATCGGCGCGAGCCGCTCCACCGCGACGTCGACGAGGGCGGCCTTGAAGGTCGAGAAGTTGGCGCCGCCGAACTCCGCCAGCACCGACTCGCGTGGCACGTCGCGCAGCGCCGCGTAGATGCCGACCAGGTTGTCCGCCTCCGGCCGGCCGGCGAGGCCGGCCGCCTCGCTCGGCAGCGGCTCGGGATCGGTCTTGGCCTTGCGCACCTTCTGCGCGATGGCGTCGGCGTCGTCGGTGAGGTTGATGCGCGAGTAGTCCGACGGATCGGACTTCGACATCTTCTTGGTGCCGTCGCGCAGGCTCATGACGCGGGTCGCTGGACCCTGGATCATCGGCTCGGGCAGCGGGAAGAACGCCGCGCCGTAGCCGGCCTGCGCGATGCCCTCCGCGAAGTCGTTGTTGAACTTCTGCGCGATGTCGCGGGTGAGCTCGAGATGCTGCTTCTGGTCCTCGCCCACCGGCACGTGGGTGCCCTTGTAGAGCAGGATGTCGGCGGCCATCAGGGTGGGGTAGACGAACAGGCCCACCGCCGCGTTCTCCCGGTCCTTGCCGGCCTTCTCCTTGAACTGGGTCATGCGGTTGAGCCAGCCCATGCGGGCGACGCAGTTGAAGATCCAGGCGAGCTCGGCGTGCTGGTGGACGCGCGACTGGTTGAACAGGATCGAGCGCTGCGGATCGATGCCGCAGGCGATGTAGGCGGCCGCGACCTCGCGGATGTTCGCCGCGAGCGCGGCCGGGTCCTGCGGCATGGTGATGGCGTGGAGATCGACGACGCAATAGATGCAGTCGTGCGTATCCTGCATGCGCACCCAGTTCACCATCGCGCCGAGATAGTTGCCGAGATGAAGGGTGTGCGTCGGCTGCATGCCGGAGAACACCAGGTCCTTGAACTGCGTCATCGTCTCGTCCTCGGGCGCCCGCGCGCGGGGTGCGCGTCTCGCGCGGGGCTCTACCGGGTCGAGGCTTCCGAGGCAAGCGTCGCGCGTGCGACCGATCAGGCGGCGGCAGCGGGGGCGAAGGCGCGCATCGTGGTCTCGATGCCGATGCGCCCGCGGGTGAGCGGCACGTCGCCGGAGAAGCGCACGCGCCCGGCATTGATGCCGTCGTACATGGCCGCGAGCAGCCGCGCACCCTCCTCCCCGAGCCCCGCCTCGCGCAGGATGCCCTCCCACGCCTCCCGCGGCGGGACGACGGGCACGACCTCCCGCCCGAGCGCGGCGGCGACGGCGGCAGCGACCGCGCGCGGCGTCGGGTCCTCCGGGCCGGCGAGCTCGACGAGGGGCGGCACGTCGGCCGCCGTCAGCAGCTCGGCCGCGACGCGCCCGATGTCGGCCGTCGCCACCATGCGCTGCGGCCGATCGAGATCGCTCAGCATCGTCGGCAGAACGCCCTGCGCCGCGGCGAGCCCGAGCACCGGGGTGAAGTTCTCCTGGAAGTAGGTGGCGCGCAGGAGCGTCAGCCGCGTGCGCACGCCGGCGAGCGCCTGCTCGGCGGCGTGCAGGCTCTCGATCACGCCGGTGCCGGTGGGCAGGTGCGCACCCTCCGAGGACAGGAAGACGAGCCGGGGCAGGCCCGCGGATTCGGCGGCCTCCCGAATTGCTGCCGCGATGCGGGCGGCGCGCGCCACGAAGCCGGTGGCGGCGTAGTCCGGCGGGGCGAGGAGGTAGGCGCCGGCGACGCCCTCCATGGCCCGGGCGAGGTCGTCGGCCGACGCGACGTCGCCCGCGACGAGCGCGACGCCGCGCGCCTCCCAGGCCCGCGCCTTCTCTGGCGCGCGCACGAGCGCCCGCACGCCATGGCCGGCCTCGAGCAGGGTCCGCGCGACGGCGGCGCCGGTGTTTCCGGTCAGTCCGGTGACGAGGAACATGATTGGTCTCCCTTGTGCAGCGGTGAGGGCTCTCGACGAGCCGACGGGAAGACGGTAGGAAGAGGGTCTAAATGCGTCCAATGCATCATTGGTATCTGGATCATGCGTGAAACGAATTTGCGCGGGATCGACCTCAACCTCCTGGTCCTGCTCGACCACCTGATCGCCGAGCGCAACGTCACCCGCGCTGCCGCGGCCGCGAACCTGAGCCAGCCCGCCATGAGCCGGGCGCTCGGGCGCCTGCGTGCGCTCCTCGGCGACCCGGTCCTGGTGCGCGGCACGGACGGGCTCGTGCCGACGGCGCGGGCACTGGCGCTGCAGCCGGCCCTGAAGCGCACGCTCGCCGACGTGCACGACCTGCTCGCGCCCGAGGTCTTCGATCCCGCCGCCTGGCGCGGGCGGGTGACGATCTCGGCGACGGACCACCAGACCATCATCCTCCTGCCGGACGTGATCGCGCGGCTCGCGCGCGAGGCGCCGGGCGTCGATGTCGACGTGACGCCGCTGCGCGCCCGCGAGCTCGACGCGTTGCGCGACGGGCGCACGCATCTCAGCTTCGGCGTGGTCGAGGCCACGCTGCCGCCGGGCCTGCGCCGACGCGTGCTCTACGAGGATCGCTTCGTCACGGTCATGCGCCGCGACCATCCGGCCGCCGCGGGCGCGTGGACGGCCGCGGACTATGCGGGGCTCGATCACGTGCTCGTCACGGTTCTGGGCGAGGGCCGCGGCTTCCTCGACGACCAGCTGGCGAGGCTCGGCCTCGAGCGGCGCCTGGCGCTGCGGCTGCCGCACTTCTACGCGGCGATGGAGGTCGTCGCCCGCTCGGACCGGGTGGTGACGCTGCCGTACACGCTCGCCGCCCGCTTCGCGCCGGGCCTCGGCCTCGTCGTGCGCGAGCCCCCGGTCGACGAGGCGCGCTTCACGCCGACCCTGATCTGGTCGGAGGTACACGATGCCGACCCCGCCATGCGATGGCTCCGCGAGCTGATCACGGAAGAGGCGGCGCGCACGCCCGGCGCCACGGCGCGTTCGGAGGCGCGGTCGGAGGCGCGCACGATATCGGCCTGACGCGGCTCCCCGGCGGCCTGCTCGGCTTCACCTTTCTTCACATGCCCCGCGAACGCACGACACGTGGCGGGCGCCTCGTACCCCCCTCCCCGCCGCCGGCGCTGCCCCCCCCGGAGACGAGACCGATGACCACGCAGAGCCCGAACACGAAGAACGCCTCCTCCCCCGCGCCCGCCCCGGCCCCCTCGCGCTTCTCCCGCGGCCTCCTCGCCGCCGCGATCGGCGCGCTCGGCATCGGCGCGATCGGCGCCGGCGTCGCCCTGGCGCAGGACGCGCCGATCCTGCGCCACGCCGCCGGCGACGGGCCGCGGGCCGAGATGCGCCACGCCCGCTTCGGCGAGGAGCGCGGCCGCATGGCCCAGTTCATGGAATGGCGGCTGGAGCGCACGCTCGAGGAGGTGGACGCCAGCCCCGAGCAGGTCGAGCGGATCAAGGCCATCGCCGACGAGGCCCGCGGCGAGATCGCGCCGCTGATGCGCGGCTTCCGCGACACCCGCGAGGATCTCGCAGAGATCCTGGGCGCCGAGACGATCGACCGCGCCGCCGCCGAGACCCTGCGGGCCGAGCGCCTCGCGGCCATGGACGCGGCTTCCGCCCGCGGCCTCCAGGCCCTCCTCGACGCCGCCGAGGTGCTCGAGCCGGAGCAGCGTGCCGAGCTCGTCGAGGAGATGGGCGAGCGCCGTCGCGGCTGGGGCCGTTGGTGATAGGGTAGGTCGACGAGGCCGGCCGCGCCACCCGGTGCGGCCGGCCTCGCGACGCGAGAGAGGACAGACGACGCCCATGCCGGACGAGATCCTGATCGTCGACGACGACGTGCGCCTGTCCGGCATGCTGCGGGACTATCTCGACCAGAACGGCTTCTCCGCCCGCGCCGCCGCGACGGCGCGCGACGGGCTCGCCGAGATCGCGCGGCGCCCTCCGTCCGCCGTGGTGCTCGACGTGATGCTGCCCGATCTCGACGGCTTCGAGACCCTGCGCCGCATCCGCGCATCCTCCGACGTCCCGGTCGTCATGCTCACCGCCAAGGGCGACGAGACCGACCGCATCGTCGGCCTCGAGATCGGCGCGGACGACTACGTGCCCAAGCCCTTCAACCCGCGCGAGCTGCTGGCGCGCCTGAAGGCCGTGCTGCGCCGCCGCCACGGCGGCATCGGCACGGCTGGGCCGCCGCCCTTGCGCTTCGGGCGCCTCGAGATCGATCGCGGCGCCCGGCAGGTGCGCGTCGACGGGACGGAGCGCGCGCTCACCTCCTACCAGTTCGACCTCCTCGTGGCGCTCGCCGAGAACGCCGGGCGCGTCCTCTCCCGCGAGCAGCTGATGGATCTCGTGCGCGGCTCGGAGCTCGAGGCCTTCGACCGCTCCATCGACGTGCACGTCTCGCGCATCCGTGCGGCGATCGAGGACGACGCCAAGCATCCCCGCCGCATCCTCACCGTGCGCGGCGCGGGCTACGTCTTCGCCCGCGTCCAGGACGAGGGCGGCTGATGGCGCGGCTCTCCGGCTTCCTGCGGCGCCCGCGCGGCCTCTCCCTGTTCTGGAAGATCTATCTCACCGTCGTCGTGGCCGTCGCGGTGATCGCCGTCGCGGGCGCGATCGTGTTCCGCCTCAACGCCGCCAACGAGCGCGGGCCGTGGGCCGAGCGCGGGCGCACCTTCTTCGCGCGCACGCTGCCGGCGGAGAACCCCGGCCCGGCGCTGGCGCGCCTTTCCGAGGCGCTGGGCGCCGATCTCGCGCTGCGTGGGCCGGACGGGCGGCTGATCGCCGGCGACCCGCGGCTCGACCGCGCGCGCCGCATCCTCGTCTTCACCCTGCCGGACGGGCGCGTGGTGCAGGCGCGCTTCGGGCGCGACGATCCCGCCGGCGAGGACGACGACGATCGCAACCCGCTCGTCCCGATCGTCATCCTGGCGATCCTGATCGCGCTCGTCGCCTACCCGGTGGTGGGGCACATCACCCGTCGGCTCGAGCGCCTGCGCGCCGGGGTCGAGGCCTGGGGCGCGGGGGACCTCTCCGCCCGGGTCGGGCTCTCCGGCGCCGACGAGGTCGCCGCCGTGGCGAAGAGCTTCGATACGGCCGCCGAGACGGTGGAGCGCCTCGTCGCCTCCCATACCGCGCTCCTGGCCAATGCCAGCCACGAGCTGCGCTCGCCGCTGGCGCGCCTGCGCATGGCGATCGACCTCTGGCGCGAGGACCCCCGCCCGGCGCTGGAGCGCGAGATCGTCTTGAGCCTCGCCGAGCTCGACGCGCTCGTCGAGGAGATCCTGATGGCGAGCCGGCTCGAGCACGTCGCCGGCCTCGAGCGCATCGAGACCGTCGACCTCCTGGCGCTCGCGGCCGAGGAGGGCGCACGGGTCGACGCCGTCGTCGAGGGCGAGCCGGCACCGGTCGCGGGCGACCCGCGGCTCCTGCGCCGCCTCGTGCGCAACCTCTTCCAGAACGCGGCCCGCCACGGCGCCCCGCCGATCGAGGCGCGGGTCCTCCCCCGCGGCGAGGGCGGCGCGACGCTCACGGTGCGCGATCACGGGCCGGGCCTGCCGGAGGGCGAGGGCGAGCGGGTGTTCGAGGCCTTCTACCGCCCGGCGGGCCGCTCCGAGGCGGCCGGCGGATGGGGGCTCGGCCTGTCGCTGGTGCGCCAGATCGCTCGCCGGCACGGCGGCGACGTGCGCGCGCTGCGGCCGGAGGGCGGCGGGGCGATGTTCGTGGTGGAGGTGGGAAGGGTCCCCGGCGGGGAGCGTCGCTGAGGTCGCAGCGGAAGTCCGGGGCGGATGCGGGACGTCGTCCCTGATGGCGCGAAGGCCGGTACCAGCTCGTGATGCGAAACGATCGGAAGAAAACGAGATCGACCCGAACGGCCGAGAGAGATGAAGCAAGGTCGGGATCAGGCGAACATGTAGCCGAGGAAGCGCTTGGAATCGATCGGGTCGTAGCCGAGCCGCCCACGCAGCTTCTTGCGCAGCTTGGAGATGTGGCTCTCGACCACCGCCTCGTCGACGTTCTCGTTGAAGACGCCGTAGACGGCCGAGAAGATCTGCTCGCGCTGCACGCGCTTGCCCTTGTTCTTGTAGAGGTACTCGAGGATGCGCCGCTCGCGCCGCGGCAGGGCCAGGACCTCGCCGCGCACGATCGGGTCGCGGCCGTCGAAGAAGACCTGCAGGTCGTGCTCGGTCGGCGCGGCCGCGCTCTCGGACGAATGCCCGTGTGTGCGCCGGTTGAAGGCGCCGACCCGGGCCATGATCTCCTTCACGTGCACGGGCTTGCGCACGACGTCGTCGACGCCGGCGGCGAACAGCCCGAGCGTCTGCTCCAGGCAATGGGTATCGTTCATGGCGATGACCGGCGCCCTGCAGCGGCTCTTGACGAGCCGCGGCAGCGTATCGCGGGCGCGGCAGTCGCCGATCAGGATGGCCTCGACGGCGCCGAGGTCCTCCTCGGCCGCGCCGGCGATCCAGTCGTTGAAGTCGGCCGGGTCGAACCCGACGGCGGACACGCCCTCCCGGTCGAAGCCGGATCGGTAGCCGGTGGTCACCAGCTCTCGTTCGTCGACGATGATGTACACGACAGTACCCCCGTTGTATCGGACCACATAGGGGTAATTCCGAACATTTGTTGTGGCAACGCTTGTGTCGACGATCGGCGCAGGCAATCGTTAACACCGTCAAAGGTGGGTTACCTGCCGTTGGGTGAATCCGAATTCAAATTAGTCGCGATTCGCACGGATTGGTAAGACTTCGTTAATTGCATCGAATACTGCAATCAATTCGCCAAAAACACGTGGTTTTCTCTCACCGCTCCGCCCCGAACGCCCCGTTGCGGGCGAGCGCGGCGATCGCCGCCGCGTCGAGCCCGAGCAGGTCGGCCAGCACCGCGTCGCGATCCGCGCCCAGCGGCGGCGGTGCCCTGTCGTAGGCCACGGGGGTGGCGCGGAGCTTGAGCGGATTGCCGAGGAGCGCCAGCGCCTCGCCCTCGACGACCGGCGAGGGCATCTCGATCACCATGCCGCGGGCGCGGGTGTGCGGATCGGCGAGCGCCTCCGGCACGCTGGCGACGGGCCCCGCCGGCACCTGCGCCGCCTCGAGCCGGGCGGTCCAGGCGGCGACGGTCTCGTGGGCGACGATCGGGTCGAGGAGCGCATTCAGCGCGTCGAGGTGGGCGAGGCGGCCGGAATTGCTGGAGAAGCGCGCGTCCTCCGCGAGCGCCGGCGCGCCGAGCGCCGCGCAGAAGCGGCGGAACTGCGCATCGTTGCCCACCGCCACCACGAGATGCCCGTCCGCGGCGCGGTAGGTCTGGTAGGGCGCGATGTTCGGGTGGCGGTTGCCGAGCCGGCGCGGCGCCTTGCCGGACACGAGCGTGTTGGTCGCGGCATTGACGAGCCAGGAGATCTGGGTGTCGTAGAGCGAGACCTCGAGGAACTGCCCCTCGCCTGTGGCGTCGCGGTGGCGCAGGGCCGCGAGGATGCCCACCGCCGCGTACATGCCGCACATCAGGTCGGAGATGCCCACGCCGACCTTCATCGGCTCGCCGTCGGGCTCGCCGGTGATGCTCATGATGCCGCCCATGGCCTGGACCAGGAAGTCGTAGCCGATCCGCTCGGCATAGGGGCCGTCGTGGCCGAAGCCGGTGATCGAGCACCAGACGAGATCCGGCTTCACCGCCTTGAGATCGTCGTAGCCGAGCCCGCGCCGGGCGAGGTCGCCGGGCTTGTAGTTCTCGATCACCACGTCCGCCCGCGCCGCGAGGTCGCGCACGAGCCGCGCCCCGGCCTCGCTGGCGAGGTCGACGGCGATCGAGCTCTTGTTGCGGTTGGCCGCGAGGAAATAAGCCGAGAGGTCGCTCGGCGCGCCGTCCGCGTCGGGGACGAAGGGCGGCCCCCAGGCCCGCGTGTCGTCGCCGACGCCGGGGCGCTCGACCTTGATCACCCGCGCGCCGAGATCGCCCAGGAGCTGCGTCGCGCTCGGCCCGGCGAGCACGCGGGTGAGATCGAGAACGGTGAGGCCCGCGAGGCTGCGCGGGGCGCCGGCAGCGGCAGCGTGCGGGGCGGCGGCGTGCGGGGCGGCGTCGGACATGGCGGACCTCGCTGGATCGGGCGGGCGGCGACGGCCCGGGCATGTCGGCGACCGCGGGAGGCGGGCCGTCGTCATCGGCTTACCGCGTCGTGCGCCGAGGCGAAAGCGCCGCGCGCGCCGACGCGGGCATCCGTGCTTTCGCCGCGGGCGCGCGGGCGTTACCATCAAGGCCGGATCGACGGGTCGGGGGGCGTGATGGCGCGGTTGTCGAGGAGGATGCGGATCGGCCGGCGGATGCTCGGGATCTGCCTGTGCGCAAGCCTCGCCGGCGGCGCCGCCGCGGCCCGCGATGCGGGGCCCGGCTTCGCCTGGGGCGACGATTCGAGCCGCTTCGCGCGCGACGGCGAATGCGACGATCCGCGCTTCGAGGGCGCGGGCATGGCCAAGCTCACCATCGAGGAGAACCGCGGCGCCGACGCCAGCGATTGCCGGCGCCTGTTCGAAGCGGGCACGATCGACCTCGTCGGATCGACGGCGGTGGCGGCCGAGATCGACTTCGGCGACGATTCCGGCCGCTGGGCCAACGACGGCGAATGCGAGGACCCGCGCTTCGAGGGCGAGGGCATGGCCGCCTTCCTGCTCGAGGAGGATCGGCTTCGCGATGCCAGCGATTGCCGGCGGCTCTTCGAGGCGGGCGCCATCCGGCTGCGCTCCGCCGCCGCTCCCGAGCCGGCGCCCGCGCCCACCATGCCGCAGACCGCCGGCGACATCGACTTCGGCGACGATTCCGGCACCTGGCCCAACGACGGCGAATGCGACGACCCGCGCTTCGAGGGCGACGGTGTCGCCTCGTTCCTCAGCGAGGACAACCGCTTGCGCGACGCCAGCGATTGCCGGCAGCTGTTCGAGGCCGGACGCGCCACGCTGCGCCCGGACGCGGCGGGCGCCACACCCGCTGTCGCCGCGCCGCAGACCGCCGGCGACATCGACTTCGGCGACGATTCCGGCACCTGGCCCAATGACGGCGAATGCGACGATCCGCGCTTCGAGGGCGACGGCGTCGCCGGGTTCACGAGCGAGGACAACCGCCTGCGCGACGCCAGCGACTGCCGGCGGCTATTCGAGGCGGGACGCGCCACGCTGCGCGCGGGCGCAGCATCCGCCCCACCCGCACCGGCCGCGCCGCAGATCGCCGGCGACATCGATTTCGGCGACGATTCCGGCAGCTGGCCCAACGACGGCGAGTGCGACGATCCGCGCTTCGAGGGCGACGGCATGGCCGTCGTGCCGCTGGAGGAGGACCGCCTGGCGGACGCGAGCGATTGCCGCGCCCTGTTCGAAGCCGGGCGCATCCGCCTGCGGCCGTGACGCGGGCGCCTTCACGGGCGCCCCGCGCCTCCCCATCTGGAAGCGGATGCTGCGTCTCCTGACCTACAACGTCCATTCCTTCATCGGCACCGACCGGCGCCGCGAGCCCGAGCGCATCGCGTCCGTGATCCGCGACAGCGGTGCGCGGATCGTGGCGCTGCAGGAGGTGCGCTGGAGCGCCCGGAGCGAGGGCGCGCACGCGCTGATGGCGCTGGCGCGCGCGCTCGGCATGGATTGGCACTTCCAGCGCACCGCCACCTTCGCCGGCGAGCAGTTCGGGCTCGCCGTGCTGTCGAGCCTGCCGATGCGGCTCGTCAAGGGCGCGCCGCTGCCGCGCCTCGGCCCCGCCATGCCGGAGCGCCGCTCGGCGCTTTGGGTCGAGGTCCATACGTCTCAGGGGCCGCTGCAGGTGGTCTGCACCCATCTGGCGGTGCTCAGCGCCCGCGATCGCATGGCGCAGGCCGAGGCGCTGCTCGGCCCGGACTGGCTCGGCGGCATGCCGGGTCCCGCCGTCTTGATGGGCGACCTCAACGCCGGCATGCGCGCCGCCGCCTACAAGCGCCTCGCCGCCGTCCTGGCGTGCGCCCGCGTCGAGCACCCAAGCAAGCATCCAAGCAAGCATCCTGGCAAGCATCCTGGCAAGCACCCGACCTTCCCCTCCTGGATGCCGCTGACGCGGATCGACCACATCATGGCCGCGAACGGCGCGCGGCTCGCCAACGCGCACGCCCTGCGCACGGCGACGAGCCGCGTCGCCTCGGACCACCTGCCGTTCGTCGCGGAGGCGGTCCTCGACGACGCGGGCGCGAGCGAGCCGCGCCTCACTGAATGACGAGATCCGCCTGCAGCGCCCCCGCGGACTTGATCGCCTGCAGGATGGCGATGATGCCGGAGGGCCGCAGGCCGATCTGGTTGAGGCCGGCGACGAGCGTCTGCAGGCTCGAGCCCTGGAGGATGGCGAGGCGGCCCTCGCCCTGCTGCACCTCCACGCGGGTGTCGGGCAGGACCACCGTCTGGCCGTCCGAGAACGGAGCGGGCTGGGAGGCCACCGGCAGCTCGGTGACGCGCACCGTGAGGTTCCCGTGGGTGACGGCGACGGTGGAGATCCGCACGTCCGCGCCGATCACGACCGTCCCGGTGCGCTCGTCGATGACGACGCGCGCGGGCGTGTCGGGCGTCACAACGAGGTCGCCGAGCTCGGCCAGGAAGCGCACGGGGCTCACGTCCGGCGGGTTGACCACGAGCACGGAGCGGTAGTCCCGCTCGTAGGCGCCGCGGCCGCCGAAGCGCGCCTGGGTATAGACGTTGATCGCGTCGGCGATGCGCACGGCCGTGCGGAAGTCGGGGTTCCTCAGCTCCAGGATCAGCGAGCGCATGTTGCCGAAGTGATCGGGCAGCTCGCGCTCGACCAGCGCGCCGTTGGGCACGCGGCCCACCGTCGGCACGCCCTGGGTGACGATCTCGGCCTCGCCGGCGGCGGAGAAGCCGGTGACGGCGACGGGGCCCTGCGCGACGGCGTAGATCTGCCCGTCCGCCCCCATCAGGGGCGTGATCACGAGGGTGCCGCCGAGCAGCGAGCGCGCGTCGCCGAGCGCGGAGACCGTGACGTCGATGCGCGAGCCGCGGCCGATGAAGGGCGGCAGCTCCGAGGTCACCACCACGGCGGCGACGTTGCGGGCGCGCAGCTGGTCGGCCCCGACGTTGACGCCCATCCGGTCGAGCATCGAGGTGAGCGACTGCTCGGTGAAGGGCGCATTGCGCAGCGTGTCGCCGGTGTTGGCGAGGCCCACCACGAGCCCGTAGCCGACGAGCTGGTTCTCGCGCATGCCCTTGAGGGTGGTGATGTCCTTGATCCGCGTGGAACCGCCGGGAAAGGCGTCGGCGTGCGCCGCGGGGGCGATCGACACGGGGCTCGTCGCCGGCAGGGTCGGCGCGACCACGGCGAGGGCGAGGAGGAGGGACGCGAGGCGGCGCATCAGCGGCTCCCCACGCGCAGCGAGCCGTCGTCCTGCACGACGCCCACGATGACGAGGCCGGAATCGAGGTTGCGCACCCGCACCCGCTCTCCCGCGCCGCCGGATTCGAGCGGCGTGACGAGGGTCGAGATCACGAGCCCGTCGGCCTCGAACACGATCTGCGTCGTCTCCCCGCGCACCACGAGCTTGGCCTCCTCCACCGCGTTCTGCGGCACGACGCGGCCGGGCAGCAGCGTGCGGCGCGCGACCTTGCCGACGAGTGGGTGGGCCTCGCGCACCACGGCGGGCGTGCCGGTGCTCGCCGGGAAGTCGCGCTGGACGCGGACCGTCGCCTTGATGGTCTCGCCGGGATAGAGCGGGATGGTCGGCACCGGCAGGGTGACGCCGGCGGCGCGCGCCGGCGGGGCGACGGCGAGCGCGGCGCCGGCGAGCGCGGCGACGGCGAGGGTGAGGCCGGCCGCGGCGCGCGCCGTCCGGCGCCGGCGCGGGGCGGTCGTTGTGGGGACGCTCATGGCGGTGCTCCGGTCGTCGCGATGGCTCAGCGGATGCC
>JBNPEA010000154.1:0-28666 GCA_051117315.1 Salinarimonas sp.
CTGCAGCGGGTCGAGGGCGGGCGCGCCAATCTCTGCCTCGTCGCGTCGGCGGCGCGGCTGCGGCGGGCGGGCGGCGGCCTGCCGGAGTTCCTCCGGGAGATCGCCGCCGAGACTCCGCCCCTCGCCGCGCTCGTCGCGGGCGCCCGGATACTGGGCGCGCGCCCGCGGGCGATCGCACGCATTCCCTACGGCTTCGTCCACCGGCCCGCGCACGGCGATCCGGAGGGGCTGGTGCGCGTCGGCGACCAGGCGGGAGTGGTGCCCTCCTTCTGCGGGGACGGCATGGCCATGGCGCTCTACGGCGGCATCGCTGCGGCGAACGCGCTCTGCGCCGGGGAGGCCGCGGCGGCGCATCACGCCCGCCTCGCCGGGGCGATCGGCCCGGCGATCGGCCGCGCCCGGGCACTGGAGCGGCTCACGGAGGGCCGTCTCTGCCGGGCGGCGATCGTCGCCGGCGCGGGGATCGCCCCGATCCTGGCCACGGGCTTCGCCGCAGCGACACGGGTGCCGGAGCACGCCTGGCGCGACGCCGTCCGCGGCTGCGCGCCGTGACGCGCCCGCCTCAGAAGGCGTCCATCACCTGGACCGCCGCGGGGGTAAGCAGCACCGCGAACAGGACCGGCAGGAAGAAGATGATCATCGGCACGGTGAGCTTGGGCGGCAGCGACGCCGCCTTCTTCTCGGCCTCGTTGAGGCGCTGGTCGCGGCTCTCCTGCGCGAGCACGCGCAGCGCCTGGCCCAGCGGCGTGCCGTAGCGCTCCGCCTGAACCAGCGCGGTGACGACGCTCTTCACCTGATCGAGGCCGGTCCGCTGGGCGAGGTTCTCGTAGGCCTGGCGCCGATCGCTGAGATAGGCCATCTCGGCGCTGGTCAGCGCGAACTCCTCGGCGAGCGGGATCGAGTTCGCGCCGACCTCGCCGCCGACCCGCTTGAACGCCTGCTCGATCGACATGCCGGATTCGACGCAGATCAGCAGCAGGTCCAGCGCGTCGGGCCAGGCCCGCTTGATGGAGAGCTGGCGCTTCGAGCGCTGGTTGGAGAGATAGAGCTCCGGCGCCTTGATGCCGACGTAGGCGGCCGTCATCACGCCGGCGACGCGCAGCATGGGCGCGAGGTCGTGGTCGTTGATGAAGAAGAGGTACAGGAAGCCGAACAGCAGGAAGCCGATCGGCGTCACGAGGCGGAAGAACAGGAAGGTGTATTCCGCCTTCTGGCCCCTGTACCCGGCCTGGACGAGCTGCGCCTTCGCCGTCTGGGTGCCGAGCCAGTCCGACAGCTTGAAGCGGTCGACGAGCTCCTTGAGGCGCGTGGTCGGGCGCTGGCGCAGGGTGGCGCGCTGGCGATCGGCGTTCATGCGCTCGCGCTCGCGGGCGCGGATCTTCTCGCGCTCCACGGCGACCGCCTTGAGCCGCTTGTCGAGCGTGTCGGCGGGAACCAGCGACATGGCGAGCGAGTACACGGTCGCGGCGGCGGCCACGCCCGCGAGCAGCATCGGCACCAGGTTCGGGTCTTCGAGGAGGTCCATGGTGCGTCCCTCAGACCTCGAAGTTGATCATCTTGCGCATCACCAGAACCCCGATCGTCATCCAGACGGCGCAGACGCCGAGCACGATCTGGCCGAGCAGCGTCGACCACAGGAGCGAGATGTAGTCCGGGCTCGTGAAGAAGGTGATCATCGCCACGCCGAACGGCAGCGCCCCGATGATGGCCGCGGAGGTCTTCGCCTCCGTGCTCATGGCCTTGACCTTGTCCTGCATCTTCTTGCGGTCGCGCAGGACGCGCGACAGATTGCCGAGCGCCTCCGAAAGGTTGCCGCCGGCCTTCGACTGGATGGTGATGACGATGGCGAAGAAGTTCGCCTCCGGCACCGGGACGCGCTGGGCGAGCTTGAGGATCGCCTCCGACAGTGGCACGCCGAGGGACTGCGATTCCATCAGGAGCCGGAACTCCGAGCGCAGCGGCTCGCGGGCGTTGTAGGCGATCTCGCGCATGCAGTCGCCGAGCGGCAGGCCCGAGCGGATGCCGCGCACGATGATGTCGATGGCGTTGGGCAGCTCGGAGATGAAGCCGTTGATGCGCTTCTTGGTCAGGTAGGTCAGGGTCCAGCGCGGCACACCGAGCGCGCCGGCGAAGCCGGCGAGGAGCGCGACCGCGGGAGAGGTCGTCCCGATGAAGGCCAGGAGCGCCACGACGAGGCCGCAGCCGGCGCTGGCGATCCAGAAGCGCTTGGGCTTCCAGTCGAGGCCCGCCTGGGCGAGGCGCTGCTCCAGGCTGACCTTGGCCTTCCCGCCCTTCGCCGCGGCGTCGAGATCCTTCAGGCTCTGGGCGATCTGCTCGCGCCGCGTGGCCGCGTTGACGCGCTCCATCCGCGCCTCGGGCGTGCGCATCACGAGCGATTGCTGCCGCTTCTCGGCCCGCCGCTCGCCGGACAGCAGCGGATAGAGGAAGACCCATGCGACGCCGCCGACGCTGATGGTGGCGAACGCGGCGATCGCGAGCGCAGTCATGTCCATGGCACGCCCCTCCCGTTCATTCCGCGTCGCTGACCTCGAGCTTGTCGAGCGCCGCCGCCAGCGCCGTCTCGCAGCCGTAGTAGCGGGCCCGCTCCCAGAAGCGCGGGCGGCCGACGCCGGTCGAGCGGTGGCGCCCGACCAGCCGCCCGTTCGCGTCCTCGCCGATGATGTCGTAGACGACGACGTCCTGCGTGATGATCACGTCGCCCTCCATGCCCAGCACCTCGGTGATGTGGGTGATGCGGCGCGAGCCGTCGCGCAGGCGCGCGGCCTGGATGATGACGTCGATGGAGGAGACGATCATCTCGCGGATGGTGCGCGAGGGCAGCGCGAAGCCGCCCATGGTGATCATCGACTCGATGCGCGACAGGCACTCGCGCGGGGAGTTGGCGTGCAGCGTCCCCATCGAGCCGTCGTGGCCCGTGTTCATGGCCTGGAGCAGGTCGAACGCCTCCGGTCCGCGCACCTCGCCGACGATGATCCGCTCGGGACGCATGCGCAGGCAGTTGCGCACGAGGTCGCGCATGGTGATCTGGCCCTGGCCCTCGAGGTTGGGCGGGCGCGTCTCGAGGCGCACCACGTGCGGCTGCTGGAGCTGCAGCTCGGCTGCGTCCTCGCAGGTGATGATGCGCTCGTCGTGCTCGATGTAGTTGGTCAGGCAGTTGAGCAAGGTCGTCTTGCCCGAGCCCGTGCCGCCGGAGATGACGGTGTTGGCGCGCACCCGGCCGATGATCTTGAGGATGTCCGCCCCCGGCTGCGAGATCGCGCCGAAGCGCGTCAGCTGGTCGAGGGTGAGCTTGTCCTTCTTGAACTTACGGATGGTCAGCGCCGGGCCGTCCAGCGACAGCGGCGGGGCGATGACGTTGACGCGCGAGCCGTCGGGCAGGCGCGCGTCGCAGATCGGGCTCGATTCGTCGACGCGCCGGCCCACCTGGCTGACGATCCGCTGGCAGATGTTCATCAGCTGCTGATTGTCGCGGAAGCGCACGTTGGTGAGCTGGATCTTGCCGGAGACCTCGATATAGGCCTTGCTGGCGCCGTTCACCATGATGTCGGCGATGTCGTCGCGCGCGAGCAGCGGCTCCAGCGGCCCGTAGCCCAGCACGTCGTTGCAGATGTCCTCGAGCAGCTCCTCCTGCTCGGCGATGGAGAGCACGACGTTCTTGAGGGCGATGATCTCGTTGACGATGTCTCGGATCTCCTCGCGCGCCGAATCGGCGTCGAGGCGCGAGAGCTGCGACAGGTCGATGGCCTCGATCAGCGCGCCGAAGACCATGCTCTTGGTCTGGTAGTACTTATCGGACTTCTGGCGCTCCTCGACGACGATGGGCTTCTCCAGCGCCGCGCGCGGCTCCAGCGACGACGCGGGCACGTAGCCGGTCTCGGCGAGGACGGGGACCGCGCTCGGCTGGGGCTCCGCCGCCGGCACCGGCGCGGGGGCGGCCTGGATCGGACGGGGAGCGGCCTGGCTCTGGGTCCCGGACGTCGATCGTTTGCCGAACATGCTGGTTCACTCTCCGGTTCGACGCGCCGTCACGAGGCCTTGCGGCGCACGAGCTTGGACAGGATCGGATCGAGCAGGCTCGTCGCACGGGCGCGGCGCTCGGCCGGGCGCCCGGCGATCTCCTGCGCGAGGGCGTCGAAGGCCTCCGCCGGCTTCGATCCGGGCTGGATCTCCGCCACCATCTGCCCATTGTTCGCCGCCGTGCCGAAGAGCTGCGCGTCGAAGGGGATGGCGGCCGCCAGCGTGACGTCGAGCGCCTTGGCGAAATCCGCGCCGGCGATCTCGGGACGCTTGCCGAGGCTCGCCTGGTTGAGCACCACCCGCGGCGGGCGGTCGTTGGGGCGCCCCTGGCGCAGGAGGTCGACGAGGTTCTTGGCGTTGCGCAGCGAGGCGAGCTCGGGCGCCGCCACGACGACGACCTCGTCCGCGCCGATCAGCACGCGGCGCGCCCAGGCCGTCCAGACGTGGGGCACGTCGAGCACGATCACGGGCGTCGAGGTGCGCAGGATGTCGATGATCTGGTCGAAGGCGGTCTCGGTCAGGTCGCAGGTGCGGTCGAGCACGGCGGGCGCCGTCAGCAGGCTGAGCCGGTCGGAGCATTTGGAGAGCAGCCGCTCGACCATGTTGGCATCGAGCCGGTCGGGCGCGAAGATCGCCTCGGCGATGCCCTGGGGCGGATCCTGGTTGAAGTCGAGCCCGGCGGTGCCGAAGGCGATGTCGAGGTCGACGATCACGGTGGCCATGGCGAGCTTGCGCGAGAACGACCATCCGAGATTGTGCGCCACCGTCGACGCGCCGACGCCGCCCTTGGCGCCGATGACGGCGACGGTGCGCCCCACCGGCGGCGCGCCGGGCGCGGCGTAGAGGCCGGAGACCGCCCGCACCAGGTCGATGGGCTCGACGGGGGCGATCAGGTACTCGCTCACCCCACGGCGAATCAGCTCGCGGTAGAAGCCGACGTCGTTGACATGGCCGAGCACCATCACCTTGGTGCCGGCGTCGCAGACCTCGGAGAGCGTGTCGAGCTGGGCGAGGAAGTCCGCCTGCGACGTCATGCGGGTCTCGAGCAGCACGACGTTGGGCGTCGGCGCCTGGGAATAGGCGGCCGCCGCCGCGGGCACGCCGCCCGTCTGCACGCGTATGTGCGCCTTGACCATGCGCCGGTCGGCGGCAGCGGCCTCCAGGGTCGCGGCCACCTCCGCGGTCTCGCAGAAGGCCTGCAGCGTGATGCGCGGGACCGGCGGGATCAGGTCGTCGCGCGGCGGGCTCTCGGTCATCGGTCGGGTTCCTCCCTCGGCGGACGCGCTCATTCGTTGCCGGTCGCAGGCGACGTCGCGTCGCGGACCGCCCGGATGTCGGGCAGGCGGGCCTGGACGTCCGACGGGGTCGGGGTACGGCCGCGCACCAGGTCGACCGGATCGGCCGTCTGGGCGGCGACGTTGGTCTGCATGGCGCAGCCGAGGTTCCAGTAGGGCTCGTTGCGCATGCTGAAGGCCGCGTCGGACACGCCGAGGTCCTGCGGCCAGAGCCCGCAGCGGCTCTGCACCCGCGCCTGCAGCGAGCGGTAGGACAGGCGGATCGCCGCGGCCACGTCCGGGTCGCCCGGCCGGTAGGTCGTGACGGAGAGATAGGTCGCCGGGACACCGCGGTCGTGCAGCGTGGCCCGCACGGCGTCGAGCGTGCGGCGGGTGCCGACCTCGTCCCCGCCCTGCGGCACCTGGACGTGCAGCGCGCCGCTGCCGCCCTCGCGATAGCCCTCGGCGAAGGCGGCGACGTCGGTGCGCTGGCGCGGATCGAGGCCGACCCCGCGCACGATGACGTCGAGAACCTCCGGCGCCTGCTGCAACGCGATCGGATGGCGCTCGCGGTAGTCGTGCGGGTAGGCGGTGGAGCCGGTCTGGACCACGCGGTCGGCGCAGGCGCCGAGCGTGGCGGCGAGCCCCGCGATCAGGGCGAGGCGCACGAGCCGGGCGGCGCGGGTCTCTGCGACGCGGGTCTCTGCGGCGCTCGGGCTGGCGGCGCGGGGGCTGGCGGGATGCATGCGGGCCATCTCTCGTTGTCGTCCTCTGCTGAGGCGTCCTCTCGCGGGGCGTGGCCCCGTCAGTCCGCGATGAAGCCGAACGTGCCGCGCAGCCCGATCGGGTCGGCCGCCTCGACGGTGCCGTAGAGCTGGTTGAGCCGTCCCAGCAGGATGGCCTGAGGGTCGTAGGCCTCGACGAAGCCGTCGTCCGGACGCGCCACCTGCGACGGCTCCATGGCCTGCGCGATCAGCGGCGTGACCAGGATCATCAACTCGGTCTCGCGGCGGTCGTAGGCCTGCGAGCGGAACAGCGTGCCGATGACCGGCAGGTTGAGGAGCCCCGGCATGCCCGACACGCGCCGGTCGACGCGCGAGGAGATCAGGCCGGCGGTCATGATGGTCGAGCCGGAGGCGAGCTCGAGGCTCGTCGCCGACTCGCGGGTCTTGAAGCCGGGATAGGTGGCGCCGTCGATCTGGATCGAGTTGCCGCCGTCGAGCTCGCGCACACGGGTCGCCACCTGCAGCGAGATGCGCCCGCTGGAGAGCACGACCGGCGTGAAGGAGAGGTTGACGCCGAAGTCGAGGAGCTCGATCGCGCAGGTCCGGTCGGCGCCCGTGCCCGAGCAGGTACGGATCGGGATCTCGCCGCCGGCCTGGAAGTCCGCCGTCTCGCCCGAGATCGCCACCAGGGTCGGCTCGGCCAGGACGCGCAGCATGCCGGCGCTCTCGAAGGCGTTGAGGGTCGCCTGCAGGCTGAAGCCGCCGCCCTGCAGGCCCGCGGTCACCGTGCCGCTGGAACCGGTGGTCGAGAGGCGCAGGCCCTGGTTCACGTCGATCGGCGTCGGCGCCCATCCGGCCGTGGTGTCGATGCCGAAGCGCTTGAGCACGGAGCGCTCGACCTCGACCACGGTGACGCGCAGCATCACCTGGTCCTCGCTGCCGACGGTGAGCGAGTTGACGACCGCCCCGGTCGATCCCTCGCCGGCGCCGACGAAGGCGTTGGCGATATCGACCGCCCGCTGGGCATCGAGGTTCGACTCGACCTGCCCGGTGAGCAGGATCGAATCGCCCGCCGCCTGCACGTCGATGCGCCCCGTCGGGACGGAGGTCCGCAGCGTCTGGCGCAGGGCCTGCAGGTCGCGGCCGACGTCGACGTCGAGCGAGGCGATCTGCCGGCCCTCCGCGTCGAAGGCGAAGACCGAGGTGGCGCCGGGCGCCTGGCCGATCAGGAAGATCTTGCGGGCCGAGCGCACCACGGCGTTGGCGACCGCGGGATTGGCGACGAACACCTCCCGCGCGTCCGCCGGCAGCTCGACGATGACCGATTTGCCCACGGCGACGTCGACCCGCCGGGCGATCACGCCCTCACCGGGCCCGATGCGCACGATCGGCGCCGAGGGCGCTTGCGCGGCATGCGCGCCGCCCGGGCTCCAGTCGACGGCGCGCGCCGGCGGCGCGCCGGCCAGCAGCGCCGAGGCGAGGGCGAGCGCCGAGGCGACCCGCAGGAAGCCGGTGCGGCGCGCGGTGGCCCGTGTCGCGAAGGAGTGCGTCTCGGAGGAGGCGGTCTCGGGGGCTCGGGTCATCCTGCCTCTCCTCACGGGATCTGGGTCGGCATGGAGACGCCGAAGCGTACGATGTCGAGGCCGCCGCGCCCGTCCTCGACGATCTCCTCCTCCTCCTCGACCGCGCTCGGTGAGGCGTCGGCGAGGCTGCGCAGGGCGAGCGAGAGCTGCCCGGTGCGCTGGGCCAGCGTGATCGTCTCCGCCTGGCGCGGCGTCAGCTCGAGGGTGGCGTGCTCGCCGTCGACGAAGGAGTTGCCCTGTTCGTCGACCTGGACGTTCTTGCCGATGGCGAGGATGCGCACGTTGCGCAGGATCGTCTCCGACGCCATCACGTCGCCGCCGCCCTGCTGGGACGCGGCTTCGTTACGGAAGGTGCGGATGATGTCGACGCGGTCGTTGGGCAGGATGAAGCCACCCGCCGAGCTCGAGCCGCGCGAATCGATGGAGATCGAGATGGCGCGCCGGCCGGCCGGAAGGATGGCGGACATGAAGCCGCCGGCGTCGGAGCGAATCAGGCGCTCGAGCCGGATCGGCTCGCCGGCGAGGATGCTCTGGCGCGCCATCGCGCCGGCGGCGGCGTCCATGCCGTCGTCGCGGGTGACCAGGCCCGCGGGCACGGCATTGGCCGGCCAGTCCTGCCAGCGCAGGTCCGCCTCCGACAGCGTCTGGCCCATGGGGATCGGCGCCGCGGCGACGAGAATCGCGGTGGTCTCGACCCGCGGTGCGGCGACGATCTGAACCTGCGGCGGAGGTGGCGGGTCGCCGCGCATCAGCAGCATCGCGCCCGCACCGGCCGCCAATGCGAGTCCGAGGACTGCCAGTTGTGCTCGCTTCATGGTTCGACGTCCCGAACGCTACGGAGGGTCTCGTGCGCTCGATGTCACCAGCGAATCGTCAAATTATGGTTAAGGGAACCTATCGAGATGGCGCACCCGGGAGGCGCATCGCAGGCCCGGCGATCCGGGCGGCGCGCCGCGCCGCGGCTCATCCGCCGACGACGAGGCGCCAGGTCGCGCTGTCCGGCAGGGCGACGACGGCGCCCGCGGCGATGGCGATTCCGTAGGGGACGCCGACCGCCTTGTCCTGCATCCGCGAGAGCCAAGTCCAGTTGCCGATCGCGACGGGCAGGGGCAGGGACCGCAGCGCCACGATGGCGAGGGTGAGCACGCCGCCGGCGATCGCGGTGGCGAAGAGGAAGCCGCCGAGGTCGGCGGCGCCGAACCAGACGGCCGTCGCCGCGATCAGCTTCGCGTCGCCGCCGCCGATCAGGCCCAGCGCGAACAGCGAGAACGTGCCGACGAGCACAGCGAGCCCGATCCCGAGATGCAGGCCCATCTGCCCGAGCTCCAGACCGGCGAGCAGGGCGAACGGCACGAAGGTCGCCACGAGGGCGAGGCTGATGCGGTTGGGAATGCGCATCGTGCGCGCGTCGCTCACGGCGGCGGCGCCGAGCAGGCCGACGAAGACGGCGAGAAGGGCGAGGGCGATCTGCTGCGACACGGGGGCCTCGCTACTGGATCAGCGTCATTTCGTCGGCCGAATCCTGGAGGGAGTCGGCGACGAACTGGAAGGCGACGTTCAGCGGGTCCTCGAGGAGGGAGAGCGTCGCGAGCATGATGACGGCCATGACCGCGGCGATCAGCGCGTATTCGATCGCGGTGGCGCCGCGCTCGTCGCGGAGGAAGGCGGAGGGCGTGCCGATCGACTGCAGAGGCGGCATCCCTTGGGCTCCCCGATGACGATCCCGCAGCGGTGCGGGCCCGGCGCGGACGATGCCGCGCCGGAGCCCGAGCGTGGTCGATCAGTTGATCGGCGTGGCCGTGCCGGCGTTGTCGAGCTGGTTCGCGATGGTCTGGAAGGCCGCGTTCATCGGGTCCTCGATCAGCCCGAACACGGCGAGCAGCAGGACCGCCATCACGGCGGCGATGAGGGCGTATTCGATCGCGGTGGCGCCGGACTCGTCCTTGACGAAGCGCTTGAAGAGGTTGGTCATGGTGTGCTCCTGTACGACTTTGCTTCGACGCGCGCCCCGGCTCTTTCGCTTCTGGCGCCGAGCGGCGATGAAGGCACCCTACGCGGCACCCGTTGCCAGCGGGTTAAGCCGGTCAAGCATTCCCAAAGATACCGCCGTTGTTTTGGCCATGGTTAATCTTTTCTGATGTGCTAAAACGTGGATCATTTCCGCAGAAATTTGTCTCGTGATGAGACGGGTAGAGAGAAAATTGGTGAACGCCTGTTCACGAGCTTGTATTCGCGTCGTGTTTGCTGTCACGAAGCGGGGCGCATCGCAGCGCTGAGGCGTAGCGCCCCGGCCGCTCCGCGGATGAGCGTGGCTTCGCGACAAGTCGTTTCGGCCGGATTAGGCGATTGTTCACCATTTTCGGCTGTCCTGCGGTGGTGCTAGCCTTCATCCCGCCGGTTGCGACCGGCGTCGCAGGAAGAGACCTGGACCATGCGCATTCGGCCCGTCCGCGTCATCGCCCCGGCTCTCGTGGCCGCGATCGCCGTGGGTGTCGGCGCGCTCCTCGTGCCCGATGCCCGTGCGCAGGAGGACGACGTCGCTCTCGAGGATCTCGCCGGAGAGGATCTCGGCCGGGGCGATCTCGATCCGCAGCGCCCGCTCGTCGATGCGCCGGTCGCCGTGGCGCCGGCTCCGCGCATCGTGGCGATCACCCGTCCCGGCGAGGAACGGCGCGACGCCGCCGCGGCACCGCGGGCCGACGCGCCGCAGGCCGACCCGCGGGACCAGGTGCCTGGCGACGGCCGGCGCGAGGTGCTCACGGTCTTCCTCGACCACGCCAAGGTGGTTCGGCTGCCGGAGCGCACCCAGACGGTCATCGTCGGCAATCCCTTCATCGCCGACGTCACCGTGCAGCGCAACGGCATCCTCGTCGTCACCGGCAAGGCCTACGGCGCGACGAACCTGATCGCTCTCGACTCGCAGGGCCTGCTTCTCGCGGAGAGCATGGTGAGCGTGCAGGCGCCGATCGAGGATTCGGTCGTGGTCGTGCAGCGCGGGCTCGACCGCGAGAGCTATTCCTGCACGCCGGACTGCCAGCCCTCGCTGAGGCTGGGCGACTCCGAGGGCCACTTCGGCGCGGTCGGCGGCCAGGCCAGCCAGCGCGCGGGCTTCGCCACCTCGAACTGAGCGGCCGGCTCCTCCGGCAGGCGGGTCTCCCTCAGGCCTCGCCGATCGCCGGCTCGTCGGTCATGCCGGCGAGCACCTCCGCGACGTGGCGCACCTTCACCGCGCGGCCCTCCCGCTGCAGCTTGCCGGCCATGTTCATCAGGCAGCCCAGATCGCCGGCGAGCAGGGTGGGCGCGCCGGAGCCGACGATGTTGCGGGTCTTCTGCTCGACGATCGAGGAGGAGATCTCGCCGTACTTCACGGCGAAGGTGCCGCCGAAGCCGCAGCACACGTCCGTGTCCGCCATCTCCACGAGCTCGAGCCCCTCGACGCTGGCCAAGAGCGTGCGCGGCTGCGCCTTGATGCCCAGCTCGCGCAGGCCGGCGCAGCTGTCGTGGTACGTCACCGCTCCCTCGAAGGCCGCGTCGACGGCGGTGACGCCGAGGACGTCGGTGAGGAAGGAGACGAGCTCGTGCGTCTTCGCCGCGAGCGCATGGGCTTTCGGCAGCCAGTTCGGGTCGTCCGCGAACAGCTCGGGATAATGCGCCTTGATCTGCCCGGCGCAGGAGCCCGAGGGCGCGACCACAAAGTCGAAGCGGGAGAATTCCCGGATCGTCTGCTCGGCCAGCGCCCGCGCCGTGGCGCGATCGCCCGTATTGTAGGCCGGCTGCCCGCAGCAGGTCTGCGTGGGCACCTCGACGACGCAGCCCGCGTCCTCCAGCAGCTTCACCGCGGCGAAGCCGACGGAGGGGCGCATCAGGTCGACGAGGCAGGTGACGAACAGGCCGACGCGCGGCGCGCGCGGGGTGCGGGGCGAGGACTCGGTCATCGGGGCTCCTTCCGGGGCGGGCATTGTCCCGCCCCCGGACGCCGCGTCAAGCATGACGCCGCGCGGCGTTGCGGCTCACCCCCGGCGCGCCAGCGCCGCTGCGCGCAAACCCTCCAGCGTCGCGGTCGGCGTGATCGTCTGCGGATCGATGAGGAGGTGCAGGATCGCCGGCTTGCCCGATGCGATCGCCCGCTCGAGGGCGGGAGCGAAGTCCTCCGTGCGCGCCACCGTCTCGCCGTGGCCGCCGAAGGCGCGGGCATAGGCGGCGAAGTCGGGGTTCTTCAGCGCGGTCGCCGTGACGCGGCCGGGATATTCGCGCTCCTGATGCATGCGGATCGTGCCGTACATGCCGTTGTCGACGACGATGACGAGGATCGCCGCCTCGTGCTGCACGGCGGTGGCGAATTCCTGGCCGTTCATCAGGAAGCAGCCGTCGCCGGCGAAGGCGACGACGGTGCGCTCCGGCGCGAGCCGCTTCGCCGCGACGGCGGCGGGCACGCCGTAGCCCATCGAGCCGGAGGTGGGGGCGAGCTGCGTGCCGTAGCGCCGGAACTTGTGGAAGCGGTGGATCCAGGTGGCGTAGTTGCCCGCGCCGTTGCACAGGATCGCGTCCGCCGGCAGCGTGTCGGCGAGATGCGCCATCACGGCGCCCATCTGCAGCGCGCCCGGATGGGCGATCGCGCGCGGGTCCGACCAGGCCGCATAGGACGCGTGCGCCTCCTCGACGGCGCCGCTCCAGGGGATCGTCGCGGGCGGCTCGACCCCCTCGAGCGCCGCGGTGAAGGCCGTCGGCGCGGCGTTGATGGCGAGGCGCGGGCGGTAGACCCGGCCGATCTCCTCCGGGTCGGGATGGACGTGGACGAGGTCGACGCCGGGATCGGGGATGCCGAAGAGCTCGTAGGACTGGCTCGGGATCTCGGAGAGCCGCCCGCCCACCGCGAGGACGAGGTCCGCCTCGCGGATGCGCGCCAGCAGCTGCGGGTTTACCCCGAGGCCGAGATCGCCGGCATAGCAGGTGTGGTCGTGGGGAAACAGCATCTGCCGCCGGAAGCTGCAGGCGACGGGCAGCGCGAAGCGGTCGGCGAAGCGCACGAAGCGCTGCACGGCGGCCTCGCTCCAGCGCGCGCCGCCCAGAAGCGCGACCGGGCGCTTCGCGGCCCAGAGCAGCTTCTGCAGCTCGGCCATCTGCGCGAGGCCGGGATGGGTCTCGACGGGAGCGGCCGGCGGCGCGTCGGCGACGGCCGCCTCCTCGGTCAGCACGTCCTCGGGGAGCGCGATCACCACCGGTCCCGGCCGACCGGCGGTCGCGACGTGGAAGGCCCGCGAGACGATCTCCGGTATGCGCGCGGGTTCGTCGATCTCGGTCGCCCACTTGGCGATGGAGCCGAACACGGCGCGGTAATCGAGCTCCTGGAAGGCCTCGCGCTCCCGCATGCCCCGGGCGACCTGCCCGACGAACAGGATCATCGGCGTCGAGTCCTGGCGCGCGATGTGCAGCCCCGGCGCGGCGTTGGTCGCGCCCGGCCCGCGGGTGACGAAGCAGATGCCGGGTCGGCCCGTGAGCTTGCCCTGCGCCTCCGCCATCATCGCCGCCCCGCCCTCCTGGCGGCAGACGGTGAGCGGGATGTCGGCGTCGTGCAGCGCGTCCAGCGCGGCGAGATAGCTCTCGCCGGGAACGCAGAAGACGTGCGAGGCGCCGTGGCGGGCGAGCTGGTCGACGAGGATCTGCCCGCCGGTGCGGAGGGGGTGGGTGGTCATGGGGTCACTCCCGAGCGGGGTTCGAATGGGGACGGCGAGCGCAGCGAGCCAGGGGCGGGGTCTCATGGCTCGACGCTGGGAATCTCGGCTTCGCCGAAGCGCGCCTCCGGCACACCCCCTCCGTCTCGTCGCCTGCGGCGCCGATCCACCTCGCCCGATCAAGGAAGAGCGGGAGGCTGGCGGCCCCATTCATTCCCCGGCTCCCCAGGCGGGATCGGCCAGCACCTCGTCCGTATGCGCCCCGAGCCCCGGAGAGGCCCGGCCCGACGCCTGGGGCTCGCCGTCGAGGACGATCGGCGAGCGCACCGACGGCACGCTGCCGCCGGCGACGTCGGGGGCCTCGAGGTCGAGACGCAGGGCGCGGGCGATCACCTGCGGATCCGCGAAGACGTCGGCGACATCGTTGATCGGGCCGGCGGGGACGCCCGCCGCTTCGCAGGCGGCCAGCAGGTCGGCCCGGGTCGTGCGGGCGGTGAGGCCCGACAGGAGCGCGATCAGGACGGTGCGGTTCGCCACCCGGTCGCGGTTCGTCAGGAAGCGCGGGTCCTCGCCGAGCGCCGGGTCGCCGAGGAGCGCGCACAGCCTGCGGTACTGCCCGTCGTTCCCCACGGCGATGATGGCGTGGCCGTCCGCGACCGGGAAGATCTGGTAGGGCACGATGTTGGGGTGGGCGTTGCCCATGCGCGTCGGCACCCCGCCCGAGACGAGGTGATTCATCGCCTGGTTTGCGAGCACGCTCACCTGCGTGTCGAGCAGCGCCATGTCGACGTGCCCGCCCTCTCCCGTCAGCTCGCGCCGGCGCAGCGCCGCGAGGATGCCGACCGTGGCGTAGACGCCGGTGAAGATGTCGGCGAAGGCGACGCCGATCTTCTGCGGCTCCCCGTCGGGCGCGCCGGTGAGATCCATGATCCCGCCCATGCCCTGGATCATGAAGTCGTAGCCGGCGCGGTGGGCGTAGGGCCCGTCCTGGCCGAAGCCGGTGATCGAGCAGACGACGAGGCGCGGGTTGATCGCCCTCAGGCTCTGCGCGTCGAGCCCGTACTTGGCGAGGCCGCCGACCTTGAAGTTCTCGATGACGACGTCGGCATGGGCGGCGAGCCGGCGGATCGTCTCCTGCCCCTCGGGCGTGGTGAAGTCGATCGCCGCCGAGCGCTTGCCGCGATTGCAGGCGTGGAAATAGGCCGCCGCGTGCGGCGCGCCGTCGACGCCCGCGACGAAGGGCGGCCCCCAGCCGCGGGTGTCGTCGCCCTCGCCGGGACGCTCGACCTTGACCACGTCCGCGCCGAGATCGGCGAGGAGCTGTCCCGTCCACGGCCCCGCGAGGATGCGCGCGAGCTCGAGAACCTTGATGCCGTGAAGGGGGCGCAGCGGGATGGTCACCTGAGCGGATCTCCGGTTCTCGATGGTTTCGGACCGCGCGCCACGAACAGCGGCAGCAGCGCGAACGCCACCTGCCCCACGAGCCCGAGCTGCGCAGGCAGCGTGGTGTAGGTCGCCCAGTGCTCGCTGGGCGTGCGCCCGAACAGGAAGACCGAGAGCCCCAGCTCCGCCAGCATCAGGAGCCCGAAGGCGAGTGCTCCCATGGCCGCCCGCGGACCGAGCGCCGGGGGCACGGCGAGGCGGCGCACCAGCCAGCGCGCCGTGATCGCCGCGATGGCGATGATCACCGGCAGCTCGACCAGGACGGCGCCCACATGCCCGAGCGCCGGCGTCAGCACGAAGGCCCGCAGCGTGCCCAGCGCGAAGCCGGCGACGAAGACGAGGGCGAAGTAGGCGAGGCCCGCGAGGAGCGCGTGTCCCATACCGTCCTCCCTCGCCCGCCTGCTTCCGCCGGCCGCCGGCGCTCAGAAGAACGCCTGCAGCCCCGTCTGGGCGCGGCCGAGGATCAGCGCGTGGACGTCGTGCGTGCCCTCGTAGGTGTTCACCGTCTCGAGGTTCGCGGCGTGGCGCATCACGTGGTACTCCTCCATGATGCCGTTGCCGCCGTGCATGTCCCGCGCGACACGGGCGATGTCGAGCGCCTTGCCGCAATTGTTGCGCTTGACGAGCGAGATCATCTCCGGCGCCACGCGGCCCTCGTCGAAGAGGCGGCCGACGCGCAGCGAGCCCTGGAGGCCGAGCGCGATCTCGGTCTGCATGTCGGCGAGCTTCTTCTGCACGAGCTGCGTCTGCGCCAGCGGCCGGCCGAACTGGATGCGCTCGAGCGTGTAGGAGCGGGCGCGGTGCCAGCAGTCCTCGGCCGCGCCCATCACGCCCCAGGAGATGCCGTAGCGGGCGCGGTTGAGGCAGCCGAACGGGCCCTTGAGGCCCGAGACGTTCGGGAGCAGCGCGTCCTCGCCGACCTCGACGTCGTCCATGACGATCTCGCCGGTGATCGAGGCGCGCAAGGACAGCTTGCCGCCGATCTTCGGGGCGGAGAGGCCCGCCAGGCCCTTCTCGAGCACGAAGCCGCGGATCTTGCCCTCGTGCGCCTCCGACTTCGCCCAGATCACGAAGACGTCCGCGATGGGCGAGTTCGAGATCCACATCTTGGTGCCGTTCAGCACGTAGCCGGTGGCGGTCTTCTTCGCGACGGTCTTCATGCCGCCGGGATCGGAGCCGGCGTCGGGCTCGGTCAGGCCGAAGCAGCCGACCCACTCGCCGGAGGCGAGCTTGGGCAGGTACTTCTTGCGCTGGGCCTCGTCGCCGTAGGCGTAGATCGGGTACATCACCAGCGAGGACTGCACGCTCATCATCGAGCGGTAGCCGGAATCGACCCGCTCGATCTCCCGCGCCACGAGGCCGTAGGCGACGTAGCTCGCGCCGGCGCAGCCGTACTCCTCGGGCAGCGTGACGCCGAGGAGGCCGGTCTCGCCCATCTTGGCGAACAGCGCGCGGTCGGTCTTCTCCTCGCGATAGGCCTCGATCACGCGCGGCTGCAGCTCGGCCTGCGCGAACGCACGCGCCGCGTCGCGGATCATGCGCTCCTCGTCGGAGAGCTGATCCTCGAGCAGGAAGGGGTCCTCCCAGGAGAAGGCGCCGGGGTTCGCGGCGTCCTTGGGCGAGGTCTGGGCGAGAGCGGTCATGCGTGTCGTCCTCTTCGTACTGAGCCGGGCGCTGCCCTTCCCTGTAGCGGAAGGTGGCGCCGCGCGTGAGCGCGGTGTCGGATGGGGCACGCCGGAGGCGTCTTCGGCGAAGCCGAAAGCCGCCGGCGGCGGCGAGCCCTGGAGCCCTGAGGACCCCACCCCTCGCTCGCTGCGCGAGCGGTCCCCTCCCCCACAGGGAGGGATTACGCGTCGATGTCGAACTTCACGCCCTGGGCCAGCGGCAGGGTCGTGCCGAAGTTCACGGTGTTCGTGGCGCGGCGCATGTAGGCCTTCCAGGCGTCGGAGCCCGCCTCGCGGCCGCCGCCGGTCTCCTTCTCGCCGCCGAAGGCGCCGCCGATCTCGGCGCCCGAGGGGCCGATGTTGACGTTGGCGATGCCGCAATCCGAGCCCGCGTCCGAGAGGAAGCGCTCGGCCTCGCGCATGTCCAGCGTGAAGATCGACGAGGACAGGCCGGCGCCGACCCCGTTGTGGAGCGCGATCGCCTCCTCGAACGTCGCGTAGCGCGTCACGTACAGGATCGGCGCGAAGGTCTCGCGCAGCATCGGCCCCTCCTGGCGCGGCATCTCGACCAGCGCCGGGCGGGCATAGACGCCCTCGCCCGGAACGGTCGCGCGCCCGCCGCCGTGCACGGTCGCGCCCGCCGCCTTCGCCTCCGTGAGCGCCCGGTCCATGCCGTCGAAGGCGGCCTCGTCGATCAAGGGGCCGACCAGCGTGCCGTCCGCGCGCGGGTCGCCGATGGCGACCGAGCCGTAGACACGCGCGAGCTTCGGCACGAGCGCGTCGTAGACGCTCTCGTGGACGATGAGCCGGCGCAGCGTGGTGCAGCGCTGGCCGGCGGTGCCCATGGCCGAGAAGGCGACGCCGCGCAGCGTCAGGTCGAGATCCGCCGAGGGCGTGACGATCGCCGCGTTGTTGCCGCCGAGCTCCAGGATCGCACGGGCGAACCGCTTCGCGAGAACCGGGCCGACCTCGCGGCCCATGCGGGTCGAGCCCGTGGCGGAGACGACGGGCACGCGATGGTCGTCGACGAGGACCTCGCCGACATCGCGCCCGCCGATCAGCACGGCGTGCAGGCCGTCCGGCGCGTCGTCCCCGAAACGGGCGATGGCGCGCTTCAGGATGGCGTCGACCGCGAGCGCCGTGAGCGGCGTCTTCTCGGAGGGCTTCCACACCACCGGGTCGCCGCAGACGAAGGCGAGCGCCGCGTTCCAGGACCAAACCGCGACGGGGAAGTTGAAGGCCGAGATCACGCCGCAGACGCCGAGCGGATGCCAGGTCTCGGCCATGCGGTGGTGCCGGCGCTCGGTGGCGACCGAGAGCCCGTAGAGCTGGCGCGAGAGGCCCACCGCGAAGTCGCAGATGTCGATCATCTCCTGGACCTCGCCGAGGCCCTCGGAGACGATCTTGCCGGCCTCGAGCGTCACCAGCATGCCGAGGTCGTCCTTGGCGGCGCGCAGCTCCTCGCCCAGGAGCCGCACCAGCTCGCCGCGACGGGGCGCGGGCACCTCGCGCCAGGCGAGGAAGGCCTCATGCGCCTTGGCGATGACCTCGGTCGCCTGCGCGGGCGTGGTCTCGCGCACGGTGGCGATGCTCTCGCCGGTGATCGGCGAGCGCGCGACGATCCCCTCCTCGGCGAAGGACGCGGGAGAGACGCCGAGCCGCTCCAGGATGGCCAGCGCGTGGGGGCGGGCGGGCGCGAAATCCGTCATCATGACCTCATCGTCGAAACGGCCCGCAGGATCGGCCTTTTCGGTCGCGCGCGCAATCGATATGTTCTCACCACTTCATGAGGTGAACGCATGACCGAGCCCGTCGCCGCCAGACCCCACCCGCCCTCGCACCTGCCGTCGCTGGGGGCGCTCGCGGCCTTCGAGGCGGCGGCACGCCATCTCAGCTTCACCCGTGCGGCGGAGGAGCTCGCGCTGACGCAGGGCGCGGTGAGCCGCCAGGTGGCGGGGCTCGAGGCGCAGATCGGGGTGCGGCTGTTCGAACGCGTGCGCCAGCGCGTGACGCTCACCGCAGCGGGCGCGGCCTACGCGGTCGAGGTCCGCGGCGCGCTGCGCAGCCTCTCGGCGGCGACGCTCAACATCATGGCCTTTCGCGGCGCGGGGGGCGTGCTCAATCTCGCGATCCTGCCGACCTTCGGCACGCGCTGGCTGATCCCGCGCCTGCCGCGCTTCACCGAGGCGCATCCCGGCGTGACGATCAACTTCGCCACCCGCGTGCGCCCCTTCGACTTCGCCCGCGAGGGGCACGATGCCGCGATCCACTTCGGCGAGCCGATCTGGGCGGGCGCCAAGCTGCACCGGCTGATGGGCGAGGAGATCGTGCCCGTGGCGAGCCCGGCGCTGGTCTCGCGCCACCGCCTGGCCGAGCCGGCGGACGTGCTCGGCGTGCCGCTCCTGCAGCAGGCGACCCGCCCGCGCGCCTGGGAGCAATGGCTCGGCGAGGCGGGGCTCGACCCGGCGCGGGCGACGCCGGGGCCGCGCTTCGAGCAGTTCGCCATGGTGGCCCAGGCGGCGGTGGCGGGGCTCGGGCTCGCGATCGTGCCGCGCTTCCTCGTGGAGGAGGAGCTGCGCAGCGGGGCGCTGGTCATGCCCTTCGACCGGCCCTCGCGCTCGCAGGAGGCGTATTGGCTGGTCTATCCCGAGGAGAAGGCGGCGCTGCCCGCCGTCGCCGCCTTCCGGGAATGGCTGCTGTCGGAGACCGCGTGAGGCGAAGGCCGCGCCGGTCAGCGCCCGTCGAGCGCGTAGGAGGCGATGGCGATGCCCATCGCCGTCTCCACGGGGGGATAGACGGCGGGGTCGAGCACGCTCGCGGCGAGCGGGATGACGGATTTCGGCACCCGCAGCACCACGACCTCCATGCCCTCGTGGAGCTGGCCGACGGAGAGCGGCTCGCCCGCCGTGTCGAGCGTGGTGATCACGTCCGGGAAGGTGGCGAGGCGGGCGCCGCCCGGGTCCTCGACCGCCATGTACTCGTTCATGACGTGAAGGATGCGCGCGTCGTCGCCCCCGCCGACCGTCACGGTGCCGATGTCGAAGGCCTCGCTGGTGTAGGTCACCGCCTTCCTGGTGATCGCACCGCGGGCGATGATCGCGCCCTTCGTGGTCTCGACGATGGCGTCGATCACCGCCGCGCCGCCCCGGCGCTCGGCGGCGATGATCGCCTCGCCGAGCGCCAGCGCCAGCGAGATGCCGCCGAGCGCCGCGTTGGCGCGCACGTAGGAGGCGCGCACCGGGTTGCGGGCCGACGCGATGAAGCCGCCGGACTGGTCCGACGCCGTGCGCAGGATCGGCGAGACCTTGGCGGTCGCGCCGCGCACCACGAGCTCGATGTAGCGGTTCTCGGCGCGGTTGCCGCCCACCGCCGTCTGGATCATCGGCTCGGGCGAGCCGGCGAGCCCGATCGAGCCCATGTCCCCGGTCGGGTGCGCGCGCACGTCGCCGACCGCGTCCACCACCTTGGTGCCGAGGATGGCGGAGGGAAGCCAGGCGTTCAGCGTCGACGAGCGGCCGTTCTGGCCCACGATCAGCCCCGCGACGCGGGCGCCGAGCGCCTCCTGCAGCAGCTGCACGGCCTTGACGTAGTCGACGCCGCGCATCTCCCAGGGTGTGGTCGAGGCCGGCGCGCCGATGGCGGCGGCGGTGGCGACCCAGTCGTCGGCGTCGAGCTCGTCGATGGCGACGAGCTCCGGCTTGCCGATGGAGACCGCGGCGTATCCCAGCATGCGGCCGTGGTCAGCCCAGCCGCCGCCGCCGGCGGCGTAGACCGAGCCGCCCTTCACGGCGGCCTCGACGTCGCTCTCGGTGAGGATGCGGCCCATCGGCTCAGGTCTCCATCGGGGTCTTCTGGAGGGCTGCGTCGAGGCGGATCACCGCCTCCGTGAGCACCGCGGCGCCGAGCGCGATGTCGGCGATCTCGGCGCTCTCCTCGGGGGCGTGCGAGCGCCCGCCGGCGCAGGGCACGAAGATCATGCCGGCCTTGGCGATGCGCGCCATCCAGCCGGTGTCGTGCCCGGCGCCCGACGCCATCGGGCGCCGCGAGGCGCCGACCGCGTCGCAGGCGCCCTCGAGGGTGGCGATCACGAGCGGGTCGAGGGGCGTGGGCATGGCGTCGGAGACCCGCGTCGGCGGGGCGATGGCGACGCCCTCCGCCGCGGCCGTCTCCGCGGCGATCTCGGCGACGCGGGCGCAGAACAGCTCCATCGTCGCCCGGTTCTCGGCGCGGGCGTCGATCAGCATCCGCGCCCGGGAGGGCACGATGTTGGCCGCCCCCGGCTCGATCGCGAACTCGCCGACGGTCGCCGCGAAATGCTCCGGCCCGGCGGCGAGGCCCCGCGCGAGGGCGCGCACGGCCTCGACGATCCGCGCGGCGGCGACGAGCGCGTCGGCGCGCGATTCCATCGGCGTCGTGCCGGCGTGATCGGCGCGGCCCTCGACCACGATCTCGAGGCGGGTGATGCCGGCGATCGCCGACACGACCCCGATGTCGAGGCGCTCGGCCTCCAGCACCGGGCCCTGCTCGATGTGCAGCTCCAGGAAGGCGCGGACGTCGTCGCGCGTCGCGTCCGCCAGCCGCGCGGCGTCGCCGCCGACCATGGCGAGGCCTTCCGGGAGCGCGCGCCCGTCCGCGTCCCGCCGCGCGAGCCACGCCTCGGGCACGAGGCCCGCCATGCCGCGCGAGCCGACGCAGGAGACGCCGAAGACCGTCACCTCCTCGCCCAGGCAGTCGACCACCTCGAGGTCGTGGTCGAGCGTGACCCCCGCCGCGTCCAGCGCGCGCGCGACCTCGAGCCCGGCAGCGACGCCGGCGATGCCGTCGTAGCGCCCGCCCGAGGGCACAGTGTCGGAATGCGAGCCGACCATGATCGTGCCCAGCCCCGGCTTCGCCCCGGCGCGACGGCCGACGAGGTTGCCGGCGGAGTCGATGCGGGTCGCGAGGCCGGCCTCGCGCATGCGCGCCACGAGGAAGGCGCGCCCCTCGAGGAACATCGGCGTGAAGGCGCGGCGCGTCCACGGGCGGCCTGGCTCGGTCAGCGCGGCGAGGCCCTCGATGTCGGCGGTGATGTGGGTGGGGTCGACGGGAAGATTGGTCTTCATGCTCTCGGTTCTGCTGGGCTCGCGATGTCCGCGAGCACGTGGGTGAGCGGCGGGCGCACGAAGCGTCCGCGACCGGGATCGGCGACGGTGGTGCCGTCGAAGACCCGCGTGCCGCGCGACCAGGTGGCGGCGACACGCCAGGGGAAGGTCAGCCCGTCGTAGGGCGACCAGCCGACCACGTTGTGGCCGCTCCTCGCCGCATCGAACACGATCGGCTCGGGGGTGAGCACGCAGATGTCGGCGTCGCGCCCGGGGGTGAGGGCGCCCTTGACGTGGTCGAGGCGGAAGTGCCGCGCCGGGTTCTGCGCCATCAGCCGCGCCGCCCAGGTGAGCGGCACGCCGCGCGCGAGCGCGCCGGCGACGAACGCGGGGACCATCGCCTCGAGCCCGGGCACGCCGGACGCGTTGTCGAACATGTTCGTGTGGGTCTTGCGGTCGAGCGACCAGGAGACGTGATCGGTGGACACGAGCCAGACGTTGCCCGCCGCCACCTGCCGCCAGAGGCCCTCGCGCTCGGCGGCGGAGCGGATCGGCGGGTTGGCTTTGCCCCGCCCGCCGAGCCGCGGCATGTCCTCCTCCTCGGCCAGAACGAGGTAGTGAATCAGGCACTCGGCGGTGGCCGCGAAGCCCTGCGCGCGATAGCTCGCCGCGAGGTCGTAGCCGCGGGCGAGGGAGCAGTGCACGACGTGCGCCGGGCAGCCGGTGGCGGCGCCGGTCTCGTAGATCTGCGCCATGGCGAGGAGCTCGGTCAGCGGCGGGCGCGAGAGGCCGTGAGCCCGCCAGTCGGTGATGTCCGCGGCCTTGGTGCGGGCGATGCCGGCCTGGACCGACTCGTCGTCCTCGTTGTGCACGCCCGCCGCGAGCCCCGTCTTCGCCACGGCGGCGAAGCAGTCGGCAAGGAGCGGCGGGGGGATGCGCGGGAAGCGGGTCGGGTGCGTGCCGAAGGTCGAGAACTTGAAGGCGCACACGCCGGCCTCGACCTGCTCGGGGATGCGGGCGACGCCCTCGTCCGGGGCGATCGTGCCGTAGAGCGCGAAATCGACCCGGGCCTCGCGCGCGGCGTCGGCCGCCTTCGCCGCGACCTGGGCTGCGTTGTCGACCACCGCGCCCTCGTCGTAGGGCATGTCCACGAGCGTGGTGACGCCGCCCGCCGCGGCGGAGCGCGTCGACCAGGCGAAACCCTCCTGGCCCTTCTGCGAGAGCGAATGCGTCTGCGCGTCGATGGCGCCGGGCAGGATCAGCGCGCGCCCGAGATCGTGCCGCTCGCGCGCGGCAGGCGGCGCGCCCTCGCCCACGGCGGCGATGGTCTCGCCGCGCACGGCGACCCACCCGGGCGAGAGGATCCGGCTCGGCAGGACGACGACGCCGGAGAGGACGAGATCGAAGTCGGACATGGGTCTCTAGCGCCCTCGCGGACAGGTTTCTCGAAGGTCGATGCCGGGCGCCGACCCGCCATCTCCCCGCAGGGGAGGTGGGCCGCGCAGCGGCCCGGAGGGGGCGAGCGCTCGAGATCGGCCGCCGTCATTCGCCCCCACCCGTCGGCCTGCGGCCGCCGACCTCCCCTGTGGGGAGGTGTCGGGGTCGCGACCGATGCGAAGGGCTCCGCTGACGTCCATCCCTACCGCCCCATCCTGCGCGCGAGCTTGCGCTCGGTCCACAGGAACGCGTCGTAGATCAGCACCGCCAGCGCGCCCACGACGAGGCCGCCCTGCAGGATGAAGGCGACGTTGCTCGTCAGCAAGCCCGCGATGATCACCTCGCCCAGCGTCGAGGCCGCCACGGTCGAGCCGATGGTGGCGGTGGCGAGCGCGATCACGGTGGAGAGGCGGATGCCGGCGAGGATCACCGGGAGCGCCAGCGGCAGCTCGACCTGGAGGAGGCGCTGGCGCTGGGTCATGCCCATGCCTTTCGCCGCCTCGCGCACGGTCGGCTGCAGCGTCGTGAGCCCGGTGAGCGCGTTCTCGAAGATAGGCAGGAGACCGTAGAGGAACAGCGCCACGAAGGTCGGTGCCGCGCCGAAGCCGAGCGCGGGCACCGCCAGCGCCAGCACCGCGATCGGCGGGAAGGTCTGGCCGATGTTGGCGATGGAGCGCGACAGCGGCAGGAATTCCGCGCCGAAGGGCCGCGTCACCACGATGGCGAGACCGACGGAGACGATCGTCGCCGCCGCCACGGCACCGGCGACGAGGGCGAGGTGGTTGAGCGCGAGGTCCAGCATGTCGGCCTGGGTGTAGATCGGCGGCGCGCCGCGCTCGGTCAGCGGCGCGAAGACCGGGGCGAAGGCCTCCGGCGCCAGCAGGAAGGCCACGAGCACGACGACCGTCGCCGCGCGCAGGACCGTGCCCGCCTTCATCGCCCCGCTCTCATCGTCTTGCTTCCCGTGGGCCGCGCCGCGCGCTGCGCGAGCGCGTCGCGGCGCACGCGCCCGACGATGGCGCCGTCTTGCGAGACGGGGGCGGCCTCGCGGCCGGACCAGAGCAGCTCGGCATAGGCGTCGCGGGCGGACAGGCCGGCGTCGATCGGCGGGCCCTCGGCCTCGCCGGGCTCGACGAGGTCCGCGGCGTGCGCGAGCGACAGCAGGCGGAAGGGCCGCTCGGCGGCGCCGATCAGCTCCTGCACGAAGGGCGTCGCCGGCTGCGCGATGATCTCCTGCGGCGGCGCGTATTGCAGCAGCTTCCCCGCGTCCATCACCGCGATGCGGTGGCCGAGCCGGATCGCCTCCTCCATGTCGTGGGTGACGAGGACGATGGTCGTGCCGAAACGCTTCTGGATGGCGAGGAGGTCGTCCTGGGCCTTGGCGCGGATGATCGGGTCGAGCGCGCCGTAGGGCTCGTCCATCAGCAGGATGTTCGGCTCCGCCGCCAGCGCCCGCGCGACGCCGATGCGCTGCTGCTGGCCGCCGGAGAGCGCGTGCGGCATGCGCTCGCGAAACTCCGCCGGATCGAGCTGGAACAGCTCGAGCAGGTCGTCGACGCGGCGCGCGATGCGCTTGGCCTCCCAGCCGAGCAGGCTCGGCACCGTGCCGATGTTCTGCGCCACCGTGCGGTGCGGAAACAGGCCGTGGCCCTGGATGGCGTAGCCGATGCGCCGGCGCAGCTCGTAGGCGGGATGGGCGCGGTTGTCCTCCCCGTCGATGCGCACCACGCCCGCGGTCGGCTCGACCAGGCGGTTGATGGTGCGCATCAGCGTCGTCTTGCCGGAGCCGGAGGTGCCGACGATCACGGCGATGGTGCCGGAGGGTACGGTGAGCGAGACGGCGTCGACCACCGTCTGCGCGCCGTAGACCTTGGTGACGGCGTCGATCTCGATCACGCGCGGGCCTCCCGTGTGCCTGGGCGCTCGCTCAGCTCGACGAAGGCGTCGAGCACGATCGCCGCGCCCACCGCGAGCACGACGGTGGGCACGGCGCCGAGCAGGACGAGGTCCATCGCCGTCTGCCCGATGCCCTGGAAGACGAAGACGCCGAAGCCGCCCCCGCCGATCAGCGCCGCGATGGTGGCGAGCCCGATGTTCTGCACCAGCACGATGCGGATGCCGGTGAGGATCACCGGGAAGGCGAGGGGCAGCTCGACGCGGGCGAGGCGCTGGCCGTCCGTCATGCCCATGCCGCGTGCCGCATCCACCGCCTGGCGCGGCACGCCGTCGAGCCCCACCACCGTGTTCGAGACCACCGGCAGCAGCGAGTAGGCGTAGAGCGCCACCAGCGCCGGCGCGGCGCCGATGCCGGCGATGCCGATCGCCGAGGCGCCGGGCACGTTCGCCGCGATCCAGGCCATCGGCGCGATCAGCAGGCCGAAGAGCGCGATGGAGGGTATGGTCTGCACGATGTTGAGGACGTTGAGCACCGGCCCGCGGAGGCGCGCGGAGCGCGTGCAGGCGATGCCGACGGGCACGCCGGTGAGGGTGGCGAGCGCCAACGAGCCGAAGGCGAGGAGGACATGGGTGCGCGCCTCGCGCCAGAAGGCGTCCGCCCGGGTGGCGTATTCCTTCAGCATCGAGAGGTCGTCCCACAGGCCGAAGAGGAGGACCGCCGCGAGGACCGCCGCCGTGGCGACGAGGCCCGCGAGCCGCTTCGCGGGCGAGAGGGCGAGGCGCGAGAGCGCGTCCGCCACCATCAGCGCGAAGGCGAAGAGCAGCAGCCAGAAGCCGGAGGCCGGCGAGACCCGGGCGAAGGTGTTCCCATCCGGGGTGAGGAACGTCCCCGCCCGGCCGATCGCGAGGAGGAGCGCGAGGAGCGCGACCAGGCCGGCCGCGAGCCGCAGCCGCACCGGCGTGCGCACGAGCGCGACGAGGCCGGTGGCGGCCAGCACGACGAGCAGCGTCCAGGCGATGGCGGGATCGAGCGCGACGAGGATCCCCCGCGGCTCGCCCAGCACGATCCGGTTCGCCCGGAACGTGGCGAACGGCAGCGCGGCCGCCCCCGCCGCGACGAGCGCCGCGAGCAGTACGCCGAGCTTGTCGAGCGCGATGCGCCCGCCCCCGGCAGCGCTGGAAACCCCCTGCGCCATGGCCGCTCACCCCCCTGTCGTGCCGCGACGCCCGACGAAGACCGCGACGCTCTCCCCTCTCCCTCGTGGAGAGGGGTCGGGGGTGTGGGGCGTGATGGTTATGCGCGAGGTGGATGACGGGCGCCTGCATCGACGCCGGCGATCGTCCTGCCCGCCCCACACCCCTAGCCCCTCTCCGCCAGGGAGAGGGGAACGCGTCGTGCGCGGCATCGGCGTGCGCGATCTCATCGCCCGGCCCCGCGGCTCACCTCATTGCACGAAGCCCTCGCGCACCAGGAAGTCGCGGGCGACGCCGCTTGCGGCCTCGCCGCCGACCTGGACGCGGGCGTTGAGCTCCTGGAGCGTCTCGAGGGTGAGGGACTCGAAGATCGGGTTCAGGATCTCCTCGATCTGCGGGTGCTCCTCGAGCACCGCTGCGCGCACCAGCGGGGCGGGCGCGTAGACCGGCTGGACGCCCCGGTCGTCCTCCATCACCACGAGGCCGGAGGGCTCGATGCCGCCGTCGGTGCCGTAGACCATGGCGGCGTTGGCGCCCGAGGTCTGGCGCGCGGCCGCGGCGATGGTGGCGGCCGTGTCGCCGCCCGAGAGCGTGATCAGCTGCTCGGGGGAGAGCGTGAAGCCGTACGTCTCCTGGAAGGCGGGGAGCGCGGCGGGCGAGTTCACGAACTCCGCCGAGGCCGCGAGGATCACCTCGCCCCCGCCGGAGATCCATGCGGCGAAGTCGCTCATCGTGGCGAGATCGTTCGCCTCGGCGAGATCGGCGCGCAGCGCGATGGCCCAGGTGTTGTTGGCCGGGGCCGGCCGGAGCCAGACGATGTCGTTGGCCTCGCGGTCGAGCTCGGCCGCGCGGGCGTAGCCGGCGTCGAAGTCCTTCCAGACGTCCGAGTCCGCCTCGTTGAAGAAGAAGGCCGCGTTGCCGGTGTACTCGGGATAGACGTCGATCTCGCCGGCGGTGATCGCCTCGCGCACGATCGGCGTGCCGCCGAGCTGGATGCGGTCGGTGGTCTCGATCCCGGCATCGTCCAGCGCCTGGATGATGATGTTGCCGAGCACGCCACCCTCGGTGTCGATCTTGGAGGAGACGACGACCTGGGCGGAGGCGGCTGCGCCGCCGGCCAGGAACGTGGCTGCGGCGAGGGTGATGACGATGGAACGCATGCGGGTCTCCCTTCGATGGCGTGTCCGGCGGCGCCGGCTCTCTCGGGACGGACGTTTCGGTGCGGACGTCTCGAGGCGGCGCTCTCCTGCGGGTTCCGTCTCGAGCCGGGTCTCTCCGAGCCGGTGGCTCAACGTGGAAGGGCGGCTATCGGATCGGCCGCAGGGCGAAGACATCGTCCAATTCTGGCAGCGGCGCGAGCGAGATCAACTCCCCCAGCACGTTTTCCGAGGCGAGCTCGCCCTCGATCGCCTCCACCTCGGCGGAGAGCGGGCGGTCCGTGCCGTAGAAGGCGGCGTGCCGGCGCACCAGGTCGTAGACGAAGCCGGCCACGCCGCGGGGCCGGTCCTCGAGGATGTCCATCGCCTGCGCGGCGAGGAGCCCCTCCAGCGCGGCCATGCGACGCAAGGCGCGCACCTGCCGATCCACCCGCTCGTTGACGAGCGGCAGGAAGGCCGCCTCGTCCTCGAGCCCGCCGGCGACGACCAGCGGCTGGGCGGAGACGGGGTTCGACATCGACAGGATGCGGGTGAACAGCTCGCCCGCGAGCTTGATCACCGGCCCGAAGCCGGTGGCGATCGTGCCGGGCACGACGAGATTCACCGGCAGGTCGCGGCGCACGCCGTTGCCGAGCAGGACGCAACGGTTGAAGGAGTTGCGGGCCGCGTGCGCCAGCGCCAGCTGCAACGTCTCCATGAAGACGGTGACGTCGAGGGGCAGCGAGCCGCCGGAGGTGAGCACCTCCCCGTCGATGACGACGGGGTTGTCGTCGGTGCGGCCGGTGGCGGCCAGCACCGTGTCGGCGGCGACGAGCAGGCTCTGGAACAGCGTGCCGAAGACCTGCGCCATCATCCGCAGGGAGAGCGGGTCCTGCACGTGGGTGGCGTGCGGCCAGTCCCAGCCCCGTGCGTTCTCGTAGAGCCAGGCGCCGACGGTGGCCTCGCGCTCGGTGCCGACATGCGCCACGGCCTTCCACGGCGCACGCGAGGCGCCGAGCGCGCCGGCGGTGGCGAGCCCGGTGGCGAGCATCACCCGCATGGTGCGGGCGGCGGCGCGGGTCGCCTCCGCCGCGGACGCGTGCCCGATGGCGTTGACCGAGATCGAGGCGAGCGAATCGCGCGGCAGCAGCCGGATCGGCGCGAGGCCGGCCTGCTCCAGCGCCACCGCCGCCGGCAGCCGACGCTCCTTGTAGATCGCCTCGCCGACGCCGGTGAGCATGGCACCGATCTGGCCCATCAGGCCGATGTCGGCGCAGCCGATCGAGCCGGTGCGGCGCACGACGGGGATGACGTCGTGGGCCAAGAGCGCCGTGTAGGCGTCGACGAGCTCCGTCGAGCAGCCCACGCGGCCGGTCAGCGCCGTGTTGATGCGGATGGTGATGGCGTTGCGCACCGTCGACAGCGGGAACGGCGCGCCGGTGCCGAAATGGTGGGCGCGCACCAGGCCGGCGCTGAAGGCGTCGAGCGCGGCCCGCGCCCACCGCACGTCCTTCCTCGCGCCG
>JBNPEA010000158.1:0-28360 GCA_051117315.1 Salinarimonas sp.
GCCAGGTCTACGCCCTGCGGGCGCTCGAGGCCGAGCTCGGCTTCGAGCGGCTCTACGTCGTGGGCACGCCCTGCTCGGACAACACCACGACCGAGCGCTTCCACCAGTTCCTCGCGCTGCTCGACGAGCGGCCGCAGACGATCACCTACCTCGAGTTCCGCGCCGACTACCGTGTCGAGATCCGCCACGACGACGGGCGGGTTCGCACCGTGCCGTTCCTGAAGCTGCCGATCTCGAAGCTGCCGGCGGACTTCTTCCCGCTCACCTGCCGTACCTGCGTCGACTACACCAACGTGCTCGCGGACGTCACGGTGGGCTACATGGGCGGGCAGGGGCGGCAGTGGCTCATCGTGCGCAACGAGCGCGGCGAGGAGCTGGTCTCGCTCCTCGGCGAGGAGGTGGTGCTGGAGGCGTGCGGCTCGAAAGGAGCGCGTACGGCCGCGGTCAGAGGCTTCGTCGCCAACGTGGCGCGCGCCGCCGGCGGCCTGCCGCTGCGCGCGATGCCCGATTGGGCGCGCCCGATCGTGGCCTGCTGCAGCCGCGGATCGGGCCGCGCGGGCTCGAGTTCGCCCGCGCCCGCGTCGAGATGAAGGCGGCGGAGACCGTCCTGCACCTGCGGCGCGCACGGCCCCGGCGCATGCGCACGATGATCCCGGCGCACGTCTGGCGCCTCGTCGCGCCCTACGGCCTCGCACCGGAGCCGGACGAGCGGTCCGAGGATGCGGGTTCGAACGACGCGCGCGGGTAGAGCGCGCGGCCCGCATCTCGAGCAGGGAATCTGCGAGGACCCGCCGGTAGAGTTCCAGCGTCCCGGTCCGCCCGGCCCGGCTGCCGCCTTATGGGAAGGCGGCAGCACTATTCCAAGGTAGATACCGGTAGAAGAATACGCGGACTCGCGGTTGCTTAATCCATGACGATGCAATATCGCTTGAGTGAAGCAAGGTCGACGGCACGACTCGGATGAGCGTTCGCATTTCCGAGGCACCGGACCTGTTCGCTCGTCGCCTGCGGGTGGAGCGACGGCGGCGCGACGTCGGGGTTCAGGAGCGGTTCGGGATGAACGAAGAGAGCAAGAGCGTCGACCTGGTGGCGGTGACGGCCGTGATGGTGTCGTCCTACGTTGCCAACAACTCCCTGCGGGCACAGGACCTGCCGGTCCTGATCGAGCAGATCCACGCCGCGGTCGAGGGGCTCGGCCGGACGAAGGACGCCCAGGCCGGGCAGCCGCTGAAGCCGGCGGTGCCGATCCGCCGCTCGGTGACGCCGGACTTCATCGTCTGCCTCGAGGACGGCAAGAAGTTCAAGTCGCTCAAGCGCCACCTCCGTACGAGCTACGCCCTCACCCCGGAGCAGTATCGCGAGAAGTGGGGCCTGCCGGACGATTATCCCATGGTGGCGCCGAACTACGCGCGCGCCCGTTCCGATCTCGCCAAGGAAATGGGGCTCGGCCAGCAGCGCCGCCGCCGCCGCGCACCGCGCTGAGGCGCCCGGCATTCGAGCCGAGAGGAGGGAGCGGGGTTCGGGTCGCGTCCGGCCGTGCGTCGGACACGTATGTCGTGCATGGCGTGCCGAGGCCCCGCGTTTCCGGGTGGATCGGTCCGGTGATCGTGGATTTCGGTTCTTATTCGTTCTAACAACCTTATTGACATGTCTGCCGAATGATGCACCCTTGGCGCGATGCGACACCGAGGAGCGGGAACCGATGGATCGGCGATCTGCGTTGGAACAAAACATGAATATTCAGGAGCGGCCCGTGACGAGATCCCGGGGCGGTCGCCGGGAGCGGGCGGGCGGGGCGCAGCGCGAGGCGGGTTCCGGCTCGACGCGGCTCCCGCGCGGGGCGGTGCGCCTGCTCGAGGCCCTGGCCGCGCCGCAGGGGAGCGCCATCGCGGATCCGATCGACGAGGCGCGTGTGGTGGTCCGCGGGACGGTCGACCGGCGCGGCGTCTCGTTGAGCGCCGGCGCCTTTGCGCGGGCGGACGCCGATCGGCTCGCCGCCGCCGATCTCGCCAGCTGGACCTCCGGAGGCGTCGTGCGCCGGCTGGGCGTGACGGAGGCCGGCCGGGCCTGGCTGCGGCGCGGTGCCGATCCGGCGGAGCCCTTCGCCGCGCAGCACCGGATCGCAGCGGTCTCGGAGCGGCTCGATCCCGACGACGGCGCGGCCCGACGCGTGGCCGTGAACGCGGCCGAGAGCCCGCTCTCCTGGCTCGCGAGCCGCCGGAATCGCGACGGGACGCCCTTCCTCTCCCCGGCCGCGTTCGCCGCCGGTGAGCGGCTGCGGCGGGACATCACCATCGCCGGGATCATGCCCGGCGTGACGGTGGACTGGTCGCGCCTGGGCGGCGGCGGGGGCGGGGAGGGGCGCGCGCCCGGCGATCGGCAGACCATGACGGAGGCCCTCGTCGCCGCCCGCCAGCGCATCGCCAGGGCCGGCGAGGTGCTCGGCGGGGACGACCTCGACCTGCTCGTCGACGTCTGCGGCTTCCTCAAGGGACTCGCCACGATCGAGCGTGAGCGCGGCTGGCCGGCGCGCTCGGCCAAGGTCCTCGTCGCCCGCGCCCTCGACCGGCTCGCGCGCCACTACGGGCTCGCCGCGGAGGCGCGAGGGCCGGCGCGCTCCGCCGGCATCGCCGTCTGGCGCGCCTGATGTCAGGCGCGGCGGAAGGCCTCGCTCGCCTCGAGCGCCGCGTCGTCGCGCCCCGCCGTCGCGACGGCGCGCACCTCGCCCTCGACGAGATAGCGCGCCACGGCGTCGCGCTGCACGGGATCGCCCTCGACCCGCACCTCGTCGGGGGAGGCCACATGGCCGACGTAGCGCACCGACAGGTCGTACTGCTTCGTCCAGAAGAAGGGCGGATCGTCGAAGGCGGCGACTCGGCCCATCATGGCGAGCGCCGCGGTCTGGCCCTGGCGCTGGGCGACGACCCAATGCTCCACGCGTGTGGGCTCGGCGGTCTGCGGGTCGGGGAAGCTGGCGATGTCGCCGGCGGCCCAGATGTCCGGGTCGCTCGTGCGCATCGTCGCGTCGACGCGCACCCCGTCGTCGACCGCGAGCCCGGCGGCCTCGGCGAGCGCGGTGCGCGGGGAGACGCCGACGCCGACGAGGACGAGGTCCGCCGGCAGCCGCGTGCCGTCGTCGAGCACGGCCTCGCCGTCCTCGAAAGCCGCGAGCCTGCGCCCGAGCGCGAAGGCGACGCCGTGCTCCTCGTGCAGCGCGCGCAGCATGTCGGAGAAGGCCTCGCCGAAGACCTGCGCCAAGGGCTTCTCCTGCGGCGCCACCACGGTGACGGCGCAGCCGCGCTTCGTCAGCGCCGCCGCCGCCTCCATGCCGATGAAGCTCGCCCCCATCACGATCACGCGCGCGCCCGCGCGCAGCCGCGAGACGATCGCCTGCGCGTCCCGGAGCGAGCGCAGCAGGCGCACCGCCTCGTCATCGGCGCCGGGGAAGTCGGGCCGGCGCGGCTCGCCGCCGGTGGCGAGCAGCAGCTTGTCGTAGGCGATCGCCTCGCCGCCCGCGAGGCGCACCCGTTTCTCGCCGCGATCGATCGCCGCGACCGGCGTCGCGAGCCGCAGCTCCACGCCGGCGAGGGCGTCCTCGTGCGAGAGCGCGAGCCCGTCGGCGTCCTTCGCGCCCTGCAGGAAGGCCTTCGAGAGCATGGTGCGGTCGTAGGGCGGATCGGCGTCCTCCGAGAGCATCGTCACCCGGCCGGCGAAGCCCTCGCGCCGCAGCCGGTCCGCCGCGGCGAAGCCGGCGGCGCCGCCGCCGACGATGACGATACGCTCCTCGCCCTCGCCGCCGAGCCCCTTTCCGCCGCCGAGCCCCTTGCCCGGGTCGGGCTCGAGCCGGCCGCGCACGAAGACCCGGCCCTCGACGATCTCGGTCTCGTATCGCGGCAGCGCGTCGAAGGCCGGCGCCTCGAGCGCGCGCCCGGTGCGCAGCGAGAAGCAGGCGTGGTGCCAGGGGCAGCGCACCGTGTCCTCGACCACGAGCCCCTCGCCGAGCGGCCCTCCCAGATGCGTGCAGGAGGCGCCCACCGCGAGGAGCTCCGTCCCGCGCCGGGCCAGCAGCACCCGCTCGCCCGCGACCTCGCCGACCAGCGTCGCGCCGTCCGGGATGTCGTCGAGGGGGATGCCGGCCGCGAGGTCGGCGTCTCGAGGATGGGCGCCGTGGCTGTCCGTCATGGGGTCTTCTCCTGCTGCATCGGGCTGGTTCCTCCACCAACGCGGGAGCGGGCCGAAAGGGGCCGTCCCGCTGCAACGCCCGTCCGGCGCGGGCCTGTGCCGCGCGCGCCGTGCTTGCGGCACGCTCCCCCGCGGCGTAGCGTCCGCGATCGACGAGAACGACATCGGCGGCGCCCGCCGCCCCAGGAGGATCATGCGACTGGCGATCATCGGCGCGACGCGGGGCATCGGACGCGCGCTCTCCGAGCAGGCCCGCGCCGCGGGGCATCACGTCGTCGCGGTCGGGCGCTCGCTCGGCCCGGCTGCGAGCGCGAACATGACCCACGTGCGCGGCTCGATCCTCGACGAGGGGGTCGCCGAGGAGGCGCTCGAGCGCGCCGACGCCGTGGCCTATTGCCTCGGCGCCGGCGCCTACGGCCCCGATCTCGGCAAGCCCGTGACGATCTTCTCGGAGACGACCGAGCGCCTGCTCGAGGCGATGCGCGCCACCGGCGTCATGCGCATCGGCGTGATCACCGGCGTCGGCTCGGGCGAGAGCCGCGGCCACGGCGGCCTGCTCTACGACACCATCGCCCAGCCGCTGGTGCTCGGCGCCATCTACGCCGACAAGACCCGCCAGGAGGAGATGCTGCGCGCCTCCGACCGGGACTGGACGATCATCCGCCCCGTGGTGCTGACGCACGGCCCCTACACCGGCACCTACCGCGTCGTCGAGGACCTGGCCGGCTTCAACGGCGGCACGGTCAGCCGCGCCGACTGTGCCGCCTGCCTGCTCGAGGCGCTGGCGGACCACCGATGGTCCCGCCGGGCGGTGGCGATCACCGGCGGGGACGCGCGATGACCCTGGAGATCCGCCCCGCCCGCCCCGGCGAGGCGCCCCTCGTCCACGCCTTCGTACGCGAGCTCGCCGCCTACGAGCGGCTCTCCCACGAGGTCGACGCCACCGTGGCGATGCTCGACGCGGCGCTGTTCGGCGAGAACCCGCGCGTGTTCTGCGACATCGCGGAATGGGAGGGCGAGCCCGTCGGCTTCGCGTTGTGGTTCTACAACTTCTCGACCTTCCGCGGGCGGCACGGGATCTACCTCGAGGATCTGTTCGTGCGCGAGAGCGTGCGCGGCCGCGGCATCGGCAAGGCGCTCCTCGCCGGCCTCGCCGCGCGCTGCCGCGCCGAGGGCCTGGCACGCCTGGAATGGTGGGTGCTCGACTGGAACGCGCCCTCGATCGCCTTCTACCGGTCGCTCGGCGCCGTGCCGATGGACGAGTGGACGGTGATGCGGGTGACGGGGGAGGCGCTGGAGGGGCTCGCCGCCGCCGCGGCAGCGACGGAGCCCGCGTCGTGAGACCCATCGTCCTCGTCGCCGCCGTGGCGCGCAACGGCGTCATCGGCCGCGAGAACCAGCTCGTCTGGCGGCTCAGGAGCGACCTGCGGCGCTTTCGCACGCTCACCCTGGGCAAGCCGCTGATCATGGGCCGCAGGACCTTCGAGTCGATCGGCAAGCCGCTGCCGGGGCGGGAGACCGTGGTGCTCACCCGCGACCGCGGCTTCGCCCATCCCGGCGTCAGCGTCGCCCAGAGCTTCGACACCGCGATGGCGACGGCGGATACGATCGCCGCGCGCATGGGCGCGGACGAGATCGTGGTGGCGGGCGGCGGGGAGGTCTACGCCCTGGCGCTGCCTTACGCAGCGAGATTGTATCTGACGCGCGTCGAGGCGGAGCCGGATGGCGACGCCGTCTTCCCCGGCTTCGACGCCGGCGCCTTCCGCGAGGTGCGACACGAGGCCCATCCGGCCGGGCCGGAGGACGAACATGCCTTCGCTTTCATTGATTTAGAGCGCCGCACGTCCCCGGTTTCCAGTTGACTTCGCGCGCGCGACGACCCACGTGAGGCTTAGCGGTCGCAGGGCGCCGGGCGCGCGGTCGCGAGACCGGACACACACGTCGAACCTGTGATTTATCGTTGCTGACGAGAGGGAAAGGCGCATCATGCCTTGGAGCAACCAGAGCGGCGGCCCCTGGGGCCAGCGCGGCGGCGGGTCGGGAGGACCCTGGGGCAGCGGCGGCGGAGGCGGCCAGTCGGGCGGCGGAGGCGGCAACCAGCCGGACCTCGAGGAGATCCTGCGCCGCAGCCAGGACCGGCTGCGCAACATCGTCCCCGGCGGCGGCGGGCTCGGCGGCAAGGGGATCGCGCTGATCCTCGTCGCGGTGATCGCGGTATGGCTGCTCACCGGCTTCTACACGGTGCGCCCCAACGAGGTCGGCCTCAACCTGATCTTCGGCCGCTTCGTCGGCCAGACGGCGCCGGGCCTGAACTACAACCTTCCCTTCCCGATCGGCGAGGTCGTCAAGCCGAACGTCACCCAGGTCAACCGTACCGAGGTGGGCTACCGCTCGGTCGGCCAGGGCCAGCAGCGCGACGTCCTCGACGAGTCGCTGATGCTGACCGGCGACGAGAACATCGTCGACATCGACTTCGACGTTCAGTGGCAGATCGACCCGGCCAACGCCGGCAACTTCGTCTTCAACATCGCCGATCCCGAGGGCACGATCGACTCGATCGCCCAGTCCTCGATGCGTGAGGTCATCGGCCGGCGCGACATCCAGGCGATCCTGACCACCGAGCAGGGCGAGATCACCGCCGAGGTGCAGGAGCTGATGCAGCAGTCTCTGGACCAGTACGGCGCCGGCGTGCTCGTGCGCGTGGTGCAGCTGCAGGCGGCGGTGCCGCCGGCGCAGGTCCGCGAGGCCTTCTTCGACGTGAACGCCGCGCAGCAGGACCTGGTGCGCCTCCAGAACGAGGCCGAGACCTACGCCAGCCGCGTGGTTCCGGAAGCCCGAGGCGAGGCCGCGCGCATCGTCCAGCAGTCCGAGGCCTATCGCGAGCAGGTGGTCAACGCGGCGGAAGGCCAGGCGTCGCGCTTCAACCAGATCTACGCCGAGTACGCCAACGCGCCGCAGATCACCCGCGACCGTCTCTTCCTGGAGACGATGGAGCGCGTGTTCGGGCAGACGGACAAGGTGCTGATCGACCAGAACGGCGCGGGCGGAAACGGCGTGGTGCCCTACCTGCCGCTGCCCGAGATCCAGCGCCGCATGCAGAACGAGGGAGCCACGCGATGAGAAACCCGATCGTCCGCCTCGGCGCGATCATCGCCCTGATCGTCGTGATCGTCGTCGCCTGGGCCTCCCTGTTCACCGTGCGCGAGACCGAGCAGGCCGTGGTGCTGCGTTTCGGCGCCACGCGCAACGTCATCACCGAGCCGGGCCTCTACATGAAGGCGCCCTTCATCGACGTGGTGCTTCCGATCGAGAAGCGGGTCCTGTCGCTCGACATCCCGCCGCAGACGGTGCTCTCCGCCGACCGGCAGAACCTCGAGGTCGACGCCTTCTCGCGCTATCGCATCGTCGACCCGCTGCAGTTCTACCAGGCGGTGAACAACATCGAGAACGCGCGGGCCCGCCTGCAGTCGTTCATCAACTCCGCCATGCGTAACGTGCTGGCGAACGCCTCCTTCCCGGAGATCATCCGCACGAACCGCGTCGACCTGATGCTGCGTATCCAGGAGATCGTCGACCGCCAGGCCGATTCGCTGGGCATCGAGGTCATCGACGTACGTCTCACCCGCGTCGACCTGCCGACCGCCAACTCCGAGGCGGTGTTCCGCCGCATGCAGACGGAGCGCGAGCGCGAGGCGGCGGACCTGCGCGCCCAGGGTGCCCAGCGCGCCGCCTCGATCCGCGCCCGTGCGGATCGCGACGTGACGGTGATCATCGCCGAGGCCAACCGCACGGCCGAGGAGCTGCGCGGCGCGGGCGACGCGGAGCGCAACCGCATCCTCGCCGGCTCCTACAGCGTCGATCCGGAGTTCTTCGCCTTCTACCGCTCGATGCTCGCCTACGAGCAGGCGCTGATGCGCAACGAGAACGCCGAAACGCGCATCGTGCTCTCGCCGAACTCGGAGTTCTTCCGGTTCTTCTCCGACCCGGCCGGCCGGCGCGGCGGCGAGAGCGGCCTGCCGCCCCCGGCGGGAGCCGGCGCGGCACCCGGCCCGGTGAGCGCGGTCCCGGTGGAGGACGACGCGGCGACGACCGGCGGGACGGGCTCGGTGCCCGCGCTCGAGACACCGACCGAAGCGGCGCAGGACACGTCCGAGGTCGCCCCGGCGACCGCGGCGGCGCCCGCTCCGCTGGCGCAGTGAGGGGGCGCGCCGCGCGCGCGCCCCACGCTCTCGTGGTCTTTGTGATTTCCCGCTCATGACGGATCTCGTCGTCGCCCTCGGCCTCGTTCTCGCGGTCGAGGGCCTCCTGTTCGCGGCCTTCCCGGACGGCGTGAAGCGCGCGATGATCGCGGCGTCCGAGACGCCGAGCGATCGCATGCGTCTCGTGGGCATCGCGTCCGCCGTCGTGGGTGTGGGGATCGTCTGGCTGGTCCGCGGCTGATCCGTGCGCCGCGGCCGCCCGCCAAGCGCGGCCGATCGCCGGCTTGACCAGCGCCGCGCCGCGGCCGATCCTCCCGGCCTGCTCCGCGCGCGCGTGCTCGCGTCACGTTCCCGCCGGGATCGGCGCACACCGTCGCCGATCGTCGACGCACCAAGTGAGGTTCTTCTCATGTACGAGGCCGTCTCTCGGCTCGCCACCCGCGCGGGCAGGACGTTCGGATCCGGCGAGCGGCCGTTCGCGCGCACGCTCGGTCTCGTCGCCGCGGCCGCGGCGATCGCGTTGGTGCCGCTCTCCGCCCCGCTCGCCCAGACGGTGCCGGTGTCGCCCGCGCAGCAGATCACGCCGCGCCCCTTCCCGGACGCGCCCGAGAGCTTCGCCGACCTCGTCGACCGGGTCATGCCCGCCGTCGTCAACATCCAGGCGGCGACCACGGCCGAGGTGGAGGAGCGCTTCATGCCGCAGCTCCCGCCCGGCACGCCCTTCGAGGACCTGTTCGAGGAATTCTTCAACCGCCGCGGCGAAGGCGCCCCGCGCATGCCGCGGCGCTCGAATTCGCTCGGCTCGGGCTTCGTCATCGACGCCAGCGGCATCATCGTGACGAACAACCACGTCATCGGCGACGCGGACGAGATCGAGGTCGTCTTCCCCGACGGCACGACCTTCGACGCCGAGGTCGTCGGCACGGACGCGGCGATCGACCTCGCCGTGCTCAAGATCGAGAGCGACGTCGAGCTCCCCTTCGTCCCCTTCGGCGATTCGGAGGAGATGCGCATCGGCGACTGGGTGGTGGCGATCGGCAACCCGTTCGGGCTCGGTGGCTCGGTCTCCGCCGGCATCGTCTCGGCTCGGGCCCGCGACATCGCCAGCGGCCCGTACGACAACTACATCCAGACGGACGCGGCCATCAACCGCGGCAATTCCGGCGGCCCGCTGTTCAACATGCGCGGCGAGGTCGTGGGTATCAACACGGCCATCCTCTCGCCCACCGGCGGCTCCGTCGGCATCGGCTTCTCCATCCCCACCTCCACCGCGCTGCCGGTGATCGAGCAGCTCCAGCGCTACGGCGAGACCCGCCGCGGCTGGCTCGGCGTGCGCATCCAGAGCATCGACGAGACCACCGCAGACGCGCTCGGCCTCGACGAGGCCAGCGGCGCCCTCGTCGCCGGCGTCGATCCGGACGGGCCGGCGCAGGCGGCGGGCATCGAGATGGGCGACGTGATCGTGCGCTTCGACGGCGTCGCGGTCGAGAGCTCGCGTGACCTGCCGCGCATCGTCGCCAACACGCCCGTCGGCAAGGAGGTGCCCGTCGAGGTGGTCCGCGACGGCGAGCGTCGCACGCTCGACGTCACCATCGCGCGCCTGCAGGAGAACGGCGTCGAGGAGGCGAGCGCCCAGGACGCGCCGACGACGGACGACGCGCCCGCGGCGGTGCGCCAGGCGCTCGGCATGGAGCTCTCCGAGATCACCGACGAGCTGCGCGCACGCTATTCCATCGCCGACGACATCGAGGGCGTGGTGGTCACCGAGGTCGAGCCGCTCTCGGCCGCCTCCGAGCGGCGCATCCGCGAGGGCGACGTCATCCTCGAGGTCGGCCAGGAACCGGTCGCGAGCCCGCAGGAGGTTGCCGATCGCCTGGCCGAGCTGCGCGCCGAGGGTCGCCGCTCGGCGCTGCTCCTCGTCTCCGACGCCGACGGCGAGGTGCGTTTCGTGGCGCTCGCCATGAACGAGGACGAGGACGCGAACTGAGGCGCGCCGCTTGACATCGCGCAAGGCCCCGGGCCGCTCTCCAGCGTAGAACCGCTCCAGGGTAGACCTGACCCGAGCGGCCCATGCGATTTCTCGAGCCTGCACGCGAGCCCGCCGATGCGGGCGCCTCGCCCCTGCGCGACATCCTCGCCGGCCGGCGCGGGCGGCTGCGGCTCGCGCTCCTCGCCGTCGCGACCTCGGGCCTCGCGGCGGGGCTGATCGCACCCGTGCTCGGCGCCGCGCCGGGCACGGGCGCCGCCGCGCTCGTCGCCGGCACGGTGCCGGTGCTCGCCGCGCTCCTCGCCGAGATCGTGGTGAGCCTGCGCCGCGGCGACGTCGGCCTCGACATCGTCGCCGCCCTGGCCATGGGCGGCGCGCTCGCTCTCGGCGAGCCGCTGGCGGGCGCGGTGGTCGCGGTCATGTATGCCGGCGGGCAGTTCCTCGAGGCGTATGCCGAGGGCAGGGCGGGGCGGCGGATGACGGCGCTCCTGGCGCGCGCGCCCCGCGCGGCCCTGCGGCACGGGCCCGAGGGCCTCGCCGAGATCCCCCTGGATGCCGTGCGCCCCGGCGACAGGCTGCTCGTGCGCAAGGGTGACACCCTGCCCGTCGACGGGCGCGTGGCGCCCGGCGCCGCCGCGCTCCTCGACGTCTCCGCGCTCACCGGCGAGCCGCTCCCCGTGCGTCGCACGGCCGGCGAGCCGGTGCTCAGCGGGGCGACCAACCTCGGCGAGGCCTTCGATCTCCTGGCCGAGCGCGGGGCCCGCGAGAGCACCTTACCGGCATCGTGCGCCTCGTCGAGGCGGCGCGGGCCGAGAAGGCGCCGATGGCGCGCCTCGCCGATCGCTGGGCGATGCGGTTCCTCGGCCTCACCCTCCTCATCGCCGGCGTCGCCTGGCTCGCGAGCGGCGACCCGGTGCGCGCGCTCGCCGTCCTCGTGGTGGCGACGCCGTGCCCGCTGATCCTCGCCGTTCCCGTCGCCATCGTCTCGGGCCTGTCGCGGGCGGCGGAGGCCGGCGTGCTGATCAAGGGCGGCGGGGCGCTCGAGCGGCTGGCGTCGGCGCGGGTGCTCGTGCTCGACAAGACCGGCACGCTCACCGCCGGCGCGCCGGTGCTGCGGCGCGTCGTCCTCGGCGCCGGTGCGCCGGAGGGGATGGACGAGGCCGAGATCCTGCGTCTCGCCGCGTCGCTGGAGCAGGCCTCGAGCCACGTCGCGGCGCGGGCCCTCGTCGCGGCGGCGCACGCGCGCGGCCTGTCGCTGACGACGCCGACGCAGGTGGTCGAGGCGGCGGGAGACGGGCTCTGCGGCCTGGTCGGGAGCCTGCCTGTCGCCGTCGCCGGCGCGCCGGCGCGGCCCGGCGATCCGCCCGGCGCCGTGCGCGCGCGGGTCGCGATCGCGGGGCGGGAGGCGGCCGAGCTCGTCCTCGCGGACGGGCTGCGGCCCGGCGTCGACGACCTGCTCGCCCGGCTGCGCGCGACAGGCGGGGAAGGCGGCTTCGCCCGCCTGGTGCTCGCCACCGGGGATCGCGAGGCCGTCGCCCGCCCGCTCGTCGCCGGCCTGCCCTTCGATGCGATCGCCGCCGGCTGCGCGCCCACGGACAAGGTCGCCGTCGTCACGCGGGAGCGGGCGCACGGGCCCGTCGTCATGCTCGGGGACGGTGTCAACGACGCGCCGGCGCTCGCCGCCGCCGACGTCGGCATCGCCATGGGCGCCCGTGGCGCCGCCGCGTCGGCGGAGGCCGCGGACGCTGTCGTGCTGGTCGACCGGCTGGAGCCCGTCGCCGAGGCCCACGCGATTGCGCGGCGCACCCGGCGGATCGCCCGTGAGAGCGTGGCGCTCGGGATCGGCCTCTCGCTCGCCGGCATGATCGCCGCCGCCCTCGGCTGGCTGACGCCCGTGGAGGGCGCGCTGCTGCAGGAGGCGATCGACGTCGCGGCGATCCTGAACGCGCTGCGGGCGCTCGGCCCCGGCAGCCTGCCCGCGAGGCGCGCCGGCCGGCGCGTGCGCGAGGTCACCGCGGCGGCCTCCGGCGATCCGAGCCGGGATGCTCGGGTGAGTGAGGCCGGAGGCTAGCGGCCGCCGGCGCCGGGAGGGGAATGATTCATGAAGCGCAGGGCCGGCAGCGTGATGCGCATGCCCTGCACCACCACCTCGTGCCGCAGCGGGACGGGATCCGGGCCCGCCTGGGAGCGGACCGGGCGCGCCGCCCGGATCGGCCGCGACGCGCGAAGGCGCGGCTCGCTCGCCGCCTCGAGGCGCGCAGCGCGCGGCGCGCCCGCAGCGGGGCGCGTCATCTCCCTGTCAAGCATGACCGTCATCCTCCGTCATGGCGTGCGCGATCACGCCACGCCTCGATCTCTTCGGGGGAACGCCACTGATTTTCGGGGAACGCGACACCGGGGCGCAAGGGGAACGCCGAGCGCGGGCGCACGATAGCGCCGCGGCCGCGCGCCGGGCGCCCCTTCCACCGGCTCTCCCTTTTATGCTCGTTATCCACACCCGGGAAACATACGGATATGGTTGCGGGGTTCGCGCACCGCCGACGTCTCGTCCTTCCGGAAAGCCATGGCGTCGTCTCGCGCGTTGGACTAACGTCCCATCGGGCGTCCGGAGATCGAGGGGTGGATCAATGAGCACCGCACCCGCGCGGATGGCGGCCGACCGGTCCGACGAGCCACGCCGTGCGGCGGCGACGAGTGCCGACGCCGAGACGGGCCCGGTCGAGGAGGCGCCGGCGCGATCCCGCGGCAAGGCGGCCGCGCGTCCGCGCGAGACGGCGCGCGTGCTCTTCGTCACGCCCGAGATGACGGGCTTCGTCAAGGCCGGTGGGCTCGGCGAGGTGTCGGCAGCCCTGCCGCGGGCGATGCGCGGCGTGATCGATGCCCGCGTGCTGATCCCCGGCTATCGCGAGATCGTCACTGCCCATCCCGAGATCCGCGTCGTCGCGCGCCTGCCGGCCCATCGTGGCGTTCCGCCCTGCGCGCTCGGCGAGTTGGTGACGCCGGACGGGCTGATCGTCTACGTCGTGCTCGCGCCCGACCTGTTCGACCGCGAGGGCACGCCCTACGGCGACGCCGGCGGCGTCGACTGGCGCGACAACGACATCCGCTTCGCCCGGCTCGGGCTCGCCGCCGTGGAGATCGCTCGCGGCGCCGGGGCGCCGGGCTGGCGGCCGGACCTGATGCATCTCAACGATTGGCCGACGGGTTTCGCCGCCGCCTACGCCCAGTGGGAGGGCGTGCGCATCCCCTCGGTGATCACGATCCACAATCTCGCCTACCAAGGCCTGTTCTCGCCCGCTCGCATGGAGCGGCTCGGCGTGCCGAAGGACGCCTTCGGCCTCGACGGGGTCGAGTTCCACGGCAAGCTCTCCTTCCTCAAGGCGGGGCTCTCCTACGCCGACCACGTCACCACCGTCTCGTCCACCTACGCCCGCGAGATCACGACCCCCGAGCTCGGCTGCGGCCTCGACGGGCTGCTGCGCCTGCGGGCCGAGCAGGGTCGGCTCACCGGCATCGTCAACGGCATCGACGCGAGCTGGGACCCGCGCACCGACCCGCACCTCGAGAGCGCCTTCGCGCTCAATGCCTGGGAGGGCAAGGAGGCCAACGCCGCCGCGGTGCGCCGCGCCTTCGGCCTCTCGGAGACGGGCGGGCCGCTGTTCGCGGTGATCTCGCGCCTCGTCCACCAGAAGGGCGTCGACCTCTCCATCGACGCGGCGGAGGCGATCGTCGCCGAGGGCGGGCAGATCGTGGTCACCGGGCGCGGGGAGGGGCGCTTCGAGAGCGAGCTGCGCGCGCTGGCGCGGCGCCACCCCGGCATGGTGGGTGTCGACATCGGCTTCGAGGAGGCACGGGCGCGGCGCATGTACGCCGGCTCGGACTTCCTGCTGATGCCCTCGCGCTTCGAGCCCTGCGGCCTCTCGCAGATGTACGCCCAGGCCTTCGCCTCGCTGCCCATCGCCACCCGCACCGGCGGCCTCGCCGACACGATCGACGACGGCGTCACCGGCTTCCTGTTCGATCGCCCGAGCCTGCCGGCCTTCCTCGACGCCATCCGTCGCGCCCTCGACGCCTTCCGCGCCCGCTCCCGCCTGTTGTCGATGCGCCGCGCGGCGATGACGCGGCCGATGGGGTGGGACGGGTCGGTGCGGGGGTACGAGGGAGTGTATCGGCGGGTGGGGGTGGGGTGATGGGTGAGGGGTGAGCGTCGGAGCCTCAGGAGCTGAACCTCGTCGCCGCTCGGGGAGAGCGAGCGCTGGAACTGTGCGCCGTTGGTCTTCATCCGGCGCGCCAAGGCGCTCTCGACGAGACCCTCCCGGTACAGGTGTCGATGCCTCACCCGATCGCGCACCCCTCCACCCTTGCCCCGAACCCGATCCTCCCCCAATCTCCCGCTCACGAACCCGCCGCGCGGCAATTCCCGCCGGCGCGCACACGCGCACGAGGATACCCCATGATCGACCTGTACTATTGGCCCACCCCCAACGGCCACAAGATCACGATGTTTCTCGAGGAGATCGGGCTCGCCTACGTCATCCGGCCGATCAACATCGGCAAGGGCGACCAGTTCGCGCCGGACTTCCTGAAGATCGCGCCCAACAACCGCATGCCCGCCATCGTCGACCACGCGCCGCCGGGCGGCGGAGAGCCTGTGTCGGTGTTCGAGTCCGGGGCGATCCTGGTCTACCTCGCCGAGAAGGAGGGCCGCTTCCTGCCCACGGACCTGCGCGGGCGGGTCGAGACGCTGCAATGGCTGTTCTGGCAGATGGGCGGGCTCGGGCCGATGGCCGGTCAGAACCACCATTTCAGCCAGTACGCGCCCGAGAAGATCCCCTACGCCATCGACCGCTACGTCAACGAGACCAACCGGCTCTACGGCGTGCTCGACGGGCGGCTCGCCGACAGGGAGTTCGTCGCGGGCGACGCCTACACCATCGCCGACATGGCCTCCTATCCCTGGATCGTGTCTCACGCGCGCCAGGGGCAGGACCTCGACGACTTCCCGCATCTGAAGCGCTGGTTCGAGGCGATCCGGGAGCGGCCGGCGACGATCCGCGCCTATGCAAAGGGCGAGGAGATCCGGCCGTCCGGACAGAAGATGTCGGAGGAGGACAAGAAGGTCCTCTTCGGCCAGACCGCAGACTCGCTGAAGCGCTGAGGCGAGCATGACGACGCGCGTCCTCTACGATCTGTGCGCGGCGGACCCCGCCGTTCGGCTCAGCCCCTATTGCTGGCGCGCGAAGCTCGCGCTCGCCCACAAGGGCCTCGCCTACGAGGCGCGGCCCTGGCGCTTCACCGAGCGCGATACGCTCGGCTTCTCCGGGCAGGGCAAGGTCCCCGTCCTCGTCGACGGCGAGACGGTGGTTGCCGACAGCTTCGCCATCGCGCGCCATCTCGAGCAGGCGTACCCGCAGGCGCCGACGCTGTTCCCCGGCGGCGTCGCGGCGGCGCGCTTCGTCGCGACCTGGGCGGACACGGTGCTCAACGCCGGCCTCGCGCGGATGGTGGTGGCCGACATCTGTGCGGCGCTCGACGGCGCGGACGCGGCCTATTTCCGCGAGAGCCGCGAGGTGCGCTTCGGCGGTCGGCTGGAGGACGTGCAGGCCGGGCGCGAGGACCGGCTCGACGCCTTCCGCGCGAGCCTCGCGCCGCTTCGTGCCGCGCTCGGCGAGGCGCCGTACCTCGCCGGCGAAAGCCCCGCGTACGGGGACTACGTGATTGCCGGCAGCTTTCAATGGGCGCACGCGATCAGCGCCTTCGACCCGCTCGCTCCGGAGGACCCGGTCCACGCCTGGCGCGAGCGCATGCGCGGGCTCTTCGACGGGCTGATGGCGCGGGCACCGCGATCCGCCGCGGCGTGATGCTCCGCTCGCGGTCCGGCGCGCCAGGCGCGAAACGATTCAAGGTTCGTTCGACATTCCCGCAACACCTGTCCCGAAAAGGCCGCGACGGCCCGGGGTGCGGGTTTGACAACGACGGCGACCGCTGTTCCACTCCGCGCCGATCGGGGGACGGTACCGGTGCCGGCTCGATGCGCGGATGCGCGTCGCCCCCCACGACCCGATTCCGCCATCGCGCGGCCATCGCGGGCGACATCCATAGGGGATCCGCGCCCGCAGGCGCGCGGCACGAGCCTGCAAGAGGACGATATCCGTGGTCGATCAGAACGTGAAGCGCCCCCCGACGCGCAAGCCCGCCGCCGCGCCGCGTCCCGAGGCCGAGGCTGCGAACGCCGTGCGCGCCGTGGCGAAGCCCGCGCGCAAGGCGAATCGGACGGCCTCCGCCGAGACCGGGGCCGCCGTGGCTCCCGCGCCCACCGGGCTCGGCCCCCTGCCGTCGGGCGCCCCCGCCATCGACGGGATCGTCGATCCCGCGGTGTTCCGCGAGGCGATCCTCAAGAAGCTGCTCTACGGCGTCGGCAAGGACGCCAGCCGCGCGAGCGAGCACGACTGGCTGGTGGCGACGATCCTCGCCCTGCGCGACGGGATCGTCGACCGCTGGATCGACTCGACCCGGCGCACCTACGACAGCGGCAAGAAGCGCGTCTACTACCTGTCGCTCGAGTTCCTGATCGGGCGGCTCCTGTTCGATGCGCTCGGCAATCTCGGCCTGATCGAGACGGCGCGCGAGGCGCTCTCGCCGCTCGGCGTCGATCTCGACCGCCTGCGCCAGGCCGAGCCGGACGCGGCGCTCGGCAATGGCGGCCTCGGCCGGCTCGCGGCCTGCTTCATCGAGAGCCTGTCGAGCCTCAAGCTCCCGGCCTACGGCTACGGCATTCGTTACGATTACGGGTTGTTCAAGCAGGCCGTGTCCGACGGCTGGCAGCGGGAGATTCCCGAGGACTGGCTGCACTTCGGCAATCCGTGGGAGTTCGAGCGCCCCGAGGTCGCCTACGAGATCGGCTTCGGCGGCCACGTCTCCGACCATCCGGGGGACGACGGGTCCGTCCGGCGGGTCTGGCAGCCGGGCGAGAAGGTGCTCGCCGCCGCCTACGACACGCCGGTCGTCGGCTGGCGCGGCGCGCACGTGAACACCCTGCGGCTGTGGTCCGCCAAGGCGCCCCAGCCGATCGCGCTCGAGGCCTTCAACGTGGGCGACTACGTCGGCGCCATGGCCCAGAGGGCCCGCACCGAGGCGATCTCGGGTGCTCTACCCGTCCGACGCGACGCCTGCGGGCTACGAGCTGCGGCTGCGCCAGGAATACTTCTTCACCGCGGCCTCGCTGCAGGACCTCATCCGCCGTCATCTCCAGGCCTTCGGCACGCTCGAGAGCCTCGGCGAGAAGGCCGCCATACAGCTCAACGACACCCATCCCGCCATCGCGGTGGCGGAGCTGATGCGCCTGCTCATCGACGTGCACGGCTTCGCCTACGACGACGCCTGGCGGCTGACGCGCCAGACACTGAACTACACCAACCACACGCTCCTGCCCGAGGCGCTGGAGACGTGGTCGGTGCAGCTCATGGAGCGCCTGCTGCCGCGACACATGGAGATCATCTACCGGATCAACTGGCACCATCTCGAGGAGATCTCGCGCGGGTCCACGCAGGACCAGGACCTGATCCGCTCGGTCTCGCTCATCGACGAGCAGAACGGCCGGCGCGTGCGCATGGGGCACCTCGCCTTCCTCGGCTCGAACAAGGTCAACGGCGTCTCGGCGCTGCACACCGAGCTGATGCGCGAGACGGTCTTCGCCGACCTCCACGCGCTGTTCCCGGACCGCATCGTCGCGAAGACGAACGGTGTCACCTTCCGCCGCTGGCTGCAGCAGTGCAACCCCGGCCTGACGAGCCTCATCGTCGAGACCCTCGGCGCGCACGTCCTCGACGATCCCGGCGCCCTGCTCGGGCTCGAGGCGCACGCGGACGATCCCGCCTTCCAGGCGCGCTACGCCGCGGTGAAGCACGCCAACAAGGTGAAGCTCGCCGGCATCATCGAGCAGCGCACCGGCTGGCGGGTCGATCCGACCGCCATGTTCGACGTTCAGATCAAGCGTATCCACGAGTACAAGCGCCAGCTGCTGAACGTGCTGGAGACGGTGGCGCTCTACCACGCCATCAAGGCGCATCCGGACCGCGCCTGGCCCAAGCGCGTCAAGATCTTCGCCGGCAAGGCGGCGGCGAGCTACACGCAGGCGAAGCTGATCATCAAGCTCGCGCACGACGTCGCGCGCGTGATCAACACCGACCCGGAGGTCGGCGACAGGCTGAAGCTCGTCTTCCTGCCGAACTACAACGTCTCGCTGGCGGAGGCGATCATCCCGGCCTCGGACCTCTCCGAGCAGATCTCGACCGCCGGGATGGAGGCGTCGGGCACGGGCAACATGAAGCTCGCGCTCAACGGTGCGCTCACGATCGGCACGCTGGACGGCGCCAACGTCGAGATCCGCCAGCACGTCGGCGAGGAGAACATCGTCATCTTCGGCCTCACCGCCGAGGAGGTCACGGCCAAGCGCAAGGCCGGCGTCTCGCCCGACGAGCGCTCCGCCCGGCTGGCGCGCGTGCTCTACGAGATCGAGACCGGGGTGTTCTCGCCGGAGGACCCGACCCGCTTCGACCCGATCATCGAGGCGCTCAACCGCAACGACCACTTCCTCGTCGCGCCCGACTTCGACGCCTACTACGAGGCCCAGCGCGAGGTCGACCGGCTGTGGTCGCACCAGCCGACCTGGTGGCGCATGGCGATCCTCAACACGGCGCGCATCGGCTGGTTCTCCTCGGACCGGACGATCTCGGAATACGCCAGCGAGATCTGGGGTGCCGAGCCGCTGTGATCGGGCTGGTGCGTCTCGCGGGGCTTCTGTCGCGCGGCACGTGGCGCTAGTCTCGTGCCGAGGCCGGGGCACTCGCGCCCCCGCGAGGAGGCCGTGCCGGTGAGCGAGGACGAGGATCGAACGGGGGAGGTGGCGCTCGGGGTGACGGACGAGCCGGCGCTGCTGCGCGCCTTCTTCGACAACTCGACGAGCTACGCCTTCGCCAAGGATCTCGAGGGCCGCTACATCTTCGCCAACCGCCACTACCTCGACGCCTTCGGCATCGCCCGGCTCGACGATCTCGTTGGGCTGACCGATCGGGACCGGTTCGGCGAAGCCGAGCCCTACAGCGCCAACGACCTCCAGGTCCTGCGGGAGAACCGCTCCGGGACGTTCGAGGAGGAGGCGACGACCGCGGACGGCGAGGTGCGGCACGCGATCTCGACCAAGTTCCCGCTGCGCGACGACCACGGGATGGTGATCGGTGTCGGCAGCATCTCGACCGACATCACCGAGCGCAAGCGGGCCGAGCGCCATCGCGCATTGCTCGTCGACGAGCTCAACCACCGCGTCAAGAACACGCTCGCGCTCGTGCAGAGCCTCGCCCGCCAGAGCTTCGCCCACGCGCAGGACCGGCAGGGCGCCCTCGCCGCGTTCGAGGGGCGGCTGCGCGCGCTCGCGGCCTCGCACGACGTGCTCACCCGTCGCAGCTGGGAGGGCGCGCCCCTCGACGTGCTCGCCCGGGAGGCCTTCGACGGCTGCGCGGTGGAGCTCGAGCGGCTCGTAATCTCCGGCCCGCCGGTCCCGCTCGTGCCCAAGCAGGCGGTCAACGTGACGCTGGCGCTGCACGAATTATGCACGAACGCCCGCAAGCATGGCGCCCTGTCCGGCGACGCGGGGCGCGTGTCGCTGACCTGGCGGATCGAGCCGGGGCCGCGCCTCGCCGTCGAGTGGCGCGAGAGCGGCGGGCCGGCGATCGCGCCGCCGCCGCGGAACGGCTTCGGGTTGCGGATGATCGAGGGCGTCCTGCGCAGCGAGCTCGACGCCACGGTGCGCTTCAGCTTCGCGCCGGAGGGCTTCGCCTGCGTGGTGGAGGCGCCGCTGCCGAACGGGGAGCGTGCGCCGTGAGGGGGGCGCTCGCGGGGCTGCGCATCCTCGTCGTCGAGGACGAGTTCATCGTCGCGCTCGCAGCGGAGGACATGCTGGGGGATCTCGGTGCCGAGGTCGTCGGCCCCGCGGCGACGGTGGGGGACGGCCTCGTCCTCGCCGCCGAGCCGCTCGACGCGGCGCTCCTCGACATCAACATGCACGGGGAGCGCAGCTTCGCCGTCGCGCGCGCCCTGCGTGCCCGCGGCATTCCCTTCGTCTTCGCGACGGGCTATGCGGATGCCGGGTGCGCCGAGCTGGCGGACGCGCCGATCCTGCGCAAGCCCTACGGATCGGACGCGCTCGCCGCTGCCCTGCTGCGTGCGCTGGGCGCGTGAGGCGCCGCGAGGGGGACGATGGCCGATCGCGATCCGGACCAGATGCTGCCGCGCCTGCCGCGCGTCCTGCTCCATTTCCTGTGGCGCATCACCCGCGGCATGACGCTGGGCGTGCGGGCGGTCGTCCGCGATGCCGACGAGCGCGTGCTTCTCGTGCGCCACACCTACACGCCCGGCTGGCACTTCCCCGGCGGCGGCGTCGAGCCGGGCGAGACGGCGCTCGAGGCGCTGGCCCGCGAGCTCGACGAGGAGGCGGGCGTGACGCTCACCGGGAGCCCGCGGTTGCACGGCGCCTTCTTCAACAGGGCGGTCTCCAACCGCGACCACGTGCTCGTCTACGTCGTCGAGGACTTCACCCGCGACGATTCCCGGCGCCGCGCCCGCGAGATCGCCGAGGCGCGCTTCTTCGACCTGCGTGCGCTCCCCGACGACGTCACGCCCGGGACCAGGCGAAGGATCGCAGAGCTCGTCGATTCGGCCGGTATCGGCGCGCGCTGGTGAGCGCGCCGCCGCGAAGCGATCAGGTCGGGCGGAAGCGCGCGTCGAGCCGCACGCCTTCGGGCCGGAACGCGAGACGGGCGCCGCCGGCGAGCTCGTGGGCGAAGACGCGCTCGATCATGCGGGTGCCGAAGCTCGGCGTCTTCGGCGCCACGACCGGCGGGCCGCCGCTCTCCTCCCAGCACAGGTGCACCAGCGTCCCGTCCTCCTGCGTCGGCTCGGTGCGCCAGGTCACCGCCACACGCCCGGTCGGCACGCTGAGCGCCCCGTACTTCGCGGCGTTCGTCGCCAGCTCGTGCAGGACGAGGCCGATCGTCATCGTGGCCCGCGGCGACAGCGCCACGGGTTCGCCCTCGATCCGGATCGAGACGGCGCGGCCGCCGCGCCCGTAGGGCTCGAGCGTCCCCTCTGCGAGCGTGGCGAGATCGACCCCGCGCCATTCGCTCTCCAGCGCCAGCGTGTGTGCGCGAGAGAGCGCGTCGATGCGCCCGAGCAGGGTGCTGCGGTAGCTCTCGGCGGTGCTGCCCTCCACCGTCCGGTTGGCGAGGCTGCGGATCACCGCGAGCAGGTTCTTGACGCGGTGGCTCAGCTCGCCGAGCAGGAGCTCGCGATCCTCCTCGGCCCGGCGCCGGGCGTCGAGGTCGAGGTTCATGCCGACCCACCGGACGACGGCACCGGCCTCGTCCCGCAGCGGCGCCGCGCGTACGTTCGTCCAGCGCCAGCTCCCGTCGGACGCGCGCAGCCGGAACTCGCTCTCGATCGGAAGCCCCGCCGCCACGGCCTCGCGCCAGCGACGGGACGCGGTGTCGCGGTCCTCGGGGTGCACGGCGTCGAGCCAGCCGTTGCCGAGCCATTGCTCCAGGGTCTGGCCGGTGAGGGCGCGCCAGCTCGCGGAATCGTCGCGCACGACACCGTCGGCGTCGGTTTCCCACACGGCCTGCGAGGACGCCTCCACCAGCGCGCGGAAGCGGGCCTCGCTGCGGGCGAGCGCGGAGCGGCTCTCCCGGCGTTCGGTGACGTCCTCGATGGCGAGGAGGATGAGCTGCAGGTGATCGATCCGGCGCGCGTTCAGCACCATGACCTTGGAACCGATCGTCCGGAAGTCGTGCGCCACCTCGAAGTCGTCGAAGGAGGCGTTCTCGGGCAGGATCGTCTCCAAAAGGCGGCGCAGCTCGGGGATGTCCCATTGGCCGTTGCCGAGGTCGAAGACGGCGTGGCCGAGGGTCTCGGCGCGATCGGCCTGGAAGACCCGGTAGAAGGTGTCGTTCGCGGCGTGCACGCGCAGGTCGAAACCGAGCACGAGAAGGGCGTCGCGCGAGGCGTCGATCACCTTCTCGAGGTACTCCGTCTGCCCCGCGAGCGCGATGCGCACCCGTTCGGCCTCGGTCACGTCGCTGATCGCGACGAGGATGCGCTCGGTGTATCGATCGAGAATCATGCGCTGGGCCGACAGCAGCATCACGCGCCGCCCGAGGGTCGGGAAGTCGTGGGTGACGCGAAAGTCCGCGATCTCCTTGCCGGTGGGCAGAACCTCCTCGAGCAGGCGGCGCAGCTCGGGGACGGCCCATTGACCATCGCCGAGGTCGTCGATCGGCCGGCCGTCGGTGTCGGCCGGGGTGGTGCCGAAGGCCGCGTGGAAGGCCTGGTTCGCGGTCTCGACCCGCAGCGTCGGCGTGAGCACGAGCAGGGGCTGGCGGATCGTGTCGACGATCGCTCGGGCGACGCCGCGCTCGTCGCGCGCAGCCGCCGGCTGGTCGTCCTCCTGGCTCATGATCCTCTCCGCGACGGCTCAATTCCGCACAGCACCGTCGTCCAGCCCAACACGTTTTGGCCACGAGGTCGAGGCGCGGGCGTGCATGGACGCGCGCCGGGCAGCCTGCTAAACGGGTCGCGCGCGGACGGAGGGCGGGATGACGACGCGGGGATTGCGACGACGAGCGTGACGCGCGTGCGCGTCCGCACACGGGGCTCCGCCGCGGCATGTCCGGCGCGAACCTCCGCTGTGCGCCGGCGTTCGGCGAAGGCGCGCTCCGCCCCGCCAGATCCGCCCCGAACCCGTTCCCCGATCCGTCTCGCCCGACCCCGCGATTGCCGCCCCATGACCGAGCTCTCCCTCACCATCCGGCCTGAAGTCCCCGGCGACGCCGACGCCATCGAGCGGCTGCACGAGCGCGCCTTCGGGCCGGGGCGCTTCGCCCGCTCGGCCTATCGCCTGCGCGAGGGCGCCGCGCACGACCCGGCCTTGTCCTTCACCGCCAACGTCGGGACGCTGCTCGTCGGCTCGGTGCGGCTGTCGCCGATCATGGCGGGGCGGGTGCCGGCGTTGATCCTCGGGCCGCTCACCGTGGAGCCCGCCTTCGAGAGCCGCGGCATCGGCGCCGCCCTGACGACCCGCGCCCTCACCGCCGCCCGCGCGGCCGGCCACGGGCTCGTCCTTCTGGTCGGAGACGAGCCGTACTACCGCCGCTTCGGCTTCGTGGTCGTCCCGGCAGGCCAGCTCACAATGCCGGGGCCCGTGGATCCGGCACGCTTCCTGGCGCTGGAGCTCGCCCCCGGGCGGCTCGCCGAGGCCCGCGGACCGGTCACCGCACGCCGTGCGTGATGCGCCGGCCCGAGGCTCAGGTGGTCTCGCAGATCACGTCCGGCACGATTCCCGAGCGGGCGACGTAGCCGCGCGCATCCCGGCCGGCGAACAGGCCATGGGCCGTGATGAGCACGGTGCCGAGGCCCGCCGCACGCCCGCCGAGGATATCCGTGTGCAGGGTGTCGCCCACCATGGCGATGCGCGCGCGCGGCACGCCCGGGTGGAGCCCGCGCACGACGCGGAAGGCGTCCGGGTACGGCTTGCCGAAGAAGGCGGGCGCGATGCCGGTGCGGTCGGCGAGATCGTGCGCCCACCAGCCGGGCTCGAGGCTCAGCCCGGCCTCCCGCGGCGCCACCAGATCCGGGTTGGCGACCACCACGGGGCGCGGGCGCGCACGCAGCGCCGCGACGAGGCGCTCCTGCTCGGCTTCTCCCCACCGCGCGCTGGAGAGCAGCAGCACGCCGTCGGCGCGATCGAGCAGCCCGGGGTCGTCGGCGAGATCGGCGACGCGGGCGCCGAGATCGTCGAAGCGCGCGCCCGGCCCCGCGGCGGCGGCCCAGAGCAGGCCGTCGGCATGCGCGGCGAGCGCGGCGGCGGCGACGTCGCGGCTCGACACCACTTCCTCGGCGCGGAAGTCGAAGCCGAGCGCGCCGTACTTCCTCAAGGCGTCGATGCGCCGATGCGTGGCGCCGTTGGTGAGCACGACGAGCCGCTTGCCGCGCGCGCAGCTCGGCGATGCGCTCGACCGCGCCGGTGATCGGGCGCTCGCCGACGTTGAGCACGCCGAAGGCGTCGAGGACGAAGACGTCGTAGGCGCCGGCGACGTCGCTCAGCGTCTCTGCCGGGCGGCTCTCGGCGGGAAAGCGCGCCTGCGGCAGCCGCGGGCGGATCGCCTCGTAGCGGGCGAACGCCGTCTCGACGTCGGTGAAGGCGGCGGGGGTCATGGGCTCGGCGGCCTCTGCTCGCGGGCGCCGGCGTGGCCTCCCGTGGGGCTTCGCCTAGCCCGGGTTCACCTCCGCCGGCAAGGGGCGGGGGGTGTGGGGCGTCCGGGATTGGACTCACCGGCGATGCCGTCCTCCTCAGGACCCGCGCTTCATCGGCGTCGTCATAGTCCTGCACGCCCCACACCCCCGGCCCCTCTCCGCCAGGGAGAGGGGAGACCGTCGGGGGTCTGCATTTCTGGATTGCGCGCCTTTGCTTGCGGTGATCCGGCCTCGATCGTGCCGACGCCCTCGAAGCCCGGGCGGAAGGGGAGGGCGGTGCGCGCGGCATAGGCGCCGCGGATCGACACCAGGTCCGACGGGTTGATCGCCGCCGCGCGCATGCGCACCCGCACCCGGCCGGGGCCGGGGCCGGGGTGCGGGATCTGCCGTGTCTCCAGCCGGACCACCTCCGCCGGCTCGCCGAAGCGGTCCATCGTCGTGCCGCGCGTCATTTCGATCGCCACCCTATCCGATCGCCGTGGCGGGTGCTAAGGCCCGCACCCACGCCGGCGATCGCCGCCGCCGTGCCCGATCGTGCCAGATCCACCGCCGAGCGCTGCAGAGCATGTCCATCGTTCTCGACCAGGTCAGCGTCACGATGCAGGAGCGCCCGATCCTGCGCGGGCTCGACCTGGTCCTCGACGAGCGGCGGGTGGGCATCGTCGGCGTCAACGGCTCGGGCAAGAGCACGCTGGCGCGCCTGCTCAACGGCCTCGTCCTGCCCGACGCAGGCAGCGTGAGCGTGCGCGGGCTCGACACCCGCAAACAGACGCGGGCGGTGCGTCGCAAGGTCGGCTTCGTGTTCCAGAACCCGGAGAACCAGATCGTCTTCCCGATCGTGGGCGAGGACGTCGCCTTCGGCCTGCGCAATCTCGGGCTCTCCAAGCGCGAGGCCGCGGCGCGGGCGCAGGCCGCACTCGCCGCGCACGGGCTCGACGCGCTCGCCGAGCGGCCGGCCCACACGCTCAGCGGCGGCGAGAAGCAGATGCTGGCGCTCGTCTCGGTGCTGGTGATGGAGCCCGAGATCGTCGTCCTCGACGAGCCGACGACGCTGCTCGACCTGCGCAACCGCAACCGCATCCGCGCGGCCATCGCCGGCCTCGCCCAGACGGCGATCGTGGTCACCCACGACCTCGAGCTCGTGCGCGACTTCGACCGGGTCGTCGTCGTCGACGAGGGCCGCATCGCCGCCGACGACGCGCCCGAGGCGGCGCTCGCCTGGTATCGGGAGAACCGCGCGTGAGCCCTTCGCTCTACGTTCCCGGCGACGGCCCGCTGCATCGGCTGCCTGCGGGCGCGAAGCTCGCGGCCCTCGCCGGGCTCGGCGTGGCGCTGTTCTTCGTGTCCTCTCCGCTCGTGCTCGCCTTGGCCGCGCTGGCGGCGGCGGGCATGGTCGCCATCACGGGCGTGCGCTTCGCCCACATCCGCCGCCCGCTCGCGGGGATCGCGGTCGTCGTCCTCCTCGTCGTCGCCGTGAACGTCTGGCTCACCGGCTGGCGGGAGGCGGCGGCGGTGGGCGCGCGCATCGTCGCCCTCGTGCTGCTCGGCTACGCGCTGACGCTCACGACGCGCACCTCCGACCTGCTGGCGACGCTCGAGCGCCTGCTCGCCCCGCTCGAGCGCATCGGCCTCGCGGACGCCGGCAAGGTCGCGCTCGCCGTGTCGCTGGTGCTTCGCTTCGTCCCCGAGATCATCAAGCAGGCAGCCGACATCCGCGAGGCGCGGGCCGCCCGCGGCCTGCGGGTCGGCCCGGTCGCGCTCGTGGTGCCCATGGTGGTGCGCGTCCTGCGCAGCGCCGACGCGATCGCCGAGGCGATCGACGCGCGGGCCTATCCTCCATACAAGAACCGGCCCGGGAGTGCCGACCATGACAACGCGTGACCTCGTCCTCGTCGCCCTGTTCGCTGCCCTCACGGCAGTGCTGGGCCTGATCCCGCCGGTGACGGTGGGCTTCCTGCCGGTGCCGATCACGATGCAGACGCTCGGCGTCATGCTCGCGGGGCTGATGCTCGGCCCCGTGCGCGGCGGGCTGGCGCTCGCGCTGTTCGTGCTGCTCGTCGCGCTGGGCCTGCCGGTGCTCGCCGGCGGGCGCGGCGGCTTCGGCATCCTGCTCGGGCCCACGGGCGGCTTCATCATCGGCTGGATCTTCGGCGCCGCCGTGGTGGGCGCGCTGGCCCAGCGCTTCACCCGCGCGGGCGCCTGGAGCGCGCCGGACCTGGCGATGGCCGTCGTCGCCTGCGCCGTCGGCGGCATCGGCGTCGTCTACGCCTTCGGCGTGCCGTGGCTCTCGGCGGTGACCGGCACGAGCCTCGCGCAGGCGGCGACGGGCATGGTGGTGTTCCTGCCTGGCGACGCGCTCAAGGTCGTCGCCGCCGTGCTGGTGGCCCAGGGCGTGCAGCGCGCCTACCCGATCGCGCTTCGTTGACGGCGCATGCCGGCGCTTGCGCGGGCGGGCGGGATCGCCGAGGTATCGAGCGCGGGGGGCGTAGAGTCGCTGCCGCGATCGCGGCCTCCGCCGATGGCGGGGCCGAGGACAGGTCAGGGTGGGACAGAGCGATGAGTGCCGAGACGATCGAAGCCGTCACCGAGGATATCTACACGTCGCTGGCGAACGACAACGAGGACATCGACCGCCACATCGCCAGGCTGCGGGAGGCGCTCGCCGCCGCCGGGGCCAAGCAGGCGGTCTTCGATCCGGGCCGGCTGCCCCAGAACAACCGCTCCGGTCGCAAGACGATGCAGTCGTACTTCCGCAAGCGGGGCGTGACCGTCGTTTTCGTGTGAGCGCCCGACCCGCCCTGCCGCATCGACATCCGCGAGGCGAGCCGGCGCTCTTGCAGCGCCGCCGCACCGCCCTTACAACGAGCACCGGTCGCCGAAAGCGCCTGTTCCGGCCCGACGGAACCGATGCTCGGCGGAGGACGTCCTCGGGCGGGTCGGCCCAGGATCGCAACGACCGCGACGCCTCGTTTCCCACGGGGGCCCGTAGCTCAATGGTTAGAGCCGGCCGCTCATAACGGTCTGGTTGCAGGTTCAAGTCCTGCCGGGCCCACCACGCACTCGTCCCCAACTCCAGACGCTCCCGCTTTGCGTCGACGCCCGCACCGTCTGGAAGGCTCGGCGGTCCGGGTCGCGCTGGCCGGGTCGGGTCTGCTCGTCGGCTCCGATCGCGTCGAGATCAGGCTCCCGCGGTGAGCGTGAGGCGGCCGCCTGTCCCGCCTGAGCCGAGCCCGCCGGTCGAGCACCTCGCTGTCGACGGCGCGCTACGGAAACATGCGTCGACCCGGATCGCGAACCTACCGCACAGCCTCGTCGTCCGCAGGCGTGCAGGCTGCTCCTGCCGCGCAAGCGCACCGTGCAGACGGCAAACGCCGCCCGGGAGATGGTGAAAAAATATCTTGCAAGAGGGCTGATACTGGAAACAATGATTTTCAGATTGGACCGTGGCCCCGATGTCGACCCTCTCCCCCATCCTGTCCCTGATCCTGAACCAGCGCGCGGCGTTCACCGCGTCGCAGGGGCGGCTCGCGGATTGGATCCTCGCCAACCCGCTGCTCGCGGCGCCCATGGGCATCGAGGAGCTGGCCGAGGCGTCGGGGGTCTCGCACGACACCGTGAACCGGTTCGGGAAAACTCTGGGGCCCAGCGGCTCTGACGGGTTCCGCCCCCGCCCGCCCCATGCGTTGCGGCC
>JBNPEA010000004.1:0-5938 GCA_051117315.1 Salinarimonas sp.
CGGCTTCGCCGCGCAGGCCGCGCGGCAGGGGGAAGAACACGTCCTCGGTCACCGTCGTCACGGTCTCGACCGAGACCTCGAAGCGCTCGGCGAAGGCGTCGATGATCTCCTCGACGAGCACCTCCGGCGCCGAGGCGCCCGCCGTCATGCCCAGCCGCCGGATGCCCGCGAAGGCGTCCCAGTCGATCTCCTCGGCTCGGTTGGCCAGGCGTGCGACGCGGCAGCCGGCGCGCTCGGCGACCTCGCGCAGGCGCTGGGAGTTCGAGGAGTTCGGCGAGCCCACGACGATGAGGGCGTCGACCTGCGGCGCGACCTTCTTGACCGCCTCCTGGCGGTTGGTGGTCGCGTAGCAGATGTCCTCCTTGTGCGGGCCGACGATGGCGGGGAAGCGCGCCTTGAGCGCCTCCACGATCTCGCGGGTGTCGTCGACCGACAGCGTGGTCTGCGTCACGAAGGCGAGGGCCTGATCGTCCGCCGGCGCGAAGGCGGCGACGTCCTCGCGGGTCTCGATCAGGGTGATCGTGCCGGTGGGCAGCTGGCCCATCGTGCCGACCACCTCGGGATGGCCGGCATGGCCGACGAGGAGGACGTGGCGGCCCCTCTTGGCGTGGACCTGCGCCTCCCGGTGCACCTTGGTGACGAGCGGGCAGGTCGCGTCGATGGCGTGCATGCGCCGGCGCAGCGCCTCGTCCGGCACCGATCTCGGCACGCCGTGGGCGGAGAAGATCACCGGCGCGTCCCCGTCCGGAACCTCGTCGAGCTCACGCACGAACACCGCGCCCTTCTTGCGCAGGCTCTCGACGACGTACTTGTTGTGGACGATCTCGTGGCGCACGTAGACCGGCGCGCCGCGCTGGGCGAGCGCCTGCTCGACGGCGTCGATGGCACGCACCACGCCCGCGCAGAAGCCGCGGGGGGCGCACAGGAGGATCTCGAGAGGCGGCTTCGTCATCGGGGTCAGGTCTGTGGCGAGACGGGCCTCGTGTCAAGCGGGCGCGACGGCGCGGCCGCGCGCGCGGGAGGCGAGCGCGACCGGTGCGGCTCCGATCGCGCCGTGGCCGGCGCGGCCCTCGAAGTCGCGGCAGAAACCAGGGATCGCCTCGGCCGGCATCGGCCGGGCGAAGTGGAAGCCCTGCGCGAGGCTGCAGCCGGCGGTCATGGCGAAGCGCAGCTGCGCCTGCGTCTCGATGCCTTCGACGAGCGTCTCCGCGCCGAGCGCCTCTGCGAGCCGCAGCACGCCCTGGACGATGGTCGCCCGAGTCTCGAGATCGCCCTCGTTCAGGAAGGAGCGGTCGATCTTGAGCAGGTCGGGTTCCAGCCGCACGAGATAGGCGATGTTCGAGTAGCCCGTGCCGAAATCGTCGAGGGCGAGGCGCACGCCCATCGCCGAGAGCGCGGCCAGGCTCGCGCCCACCTGGTCGCATTCCGCGAGCAGCACGCCCTCGGTGATCTCGATCTCGAGATCCTCCGGGGCGAGGCCCCATCGCGCCAGCGTCTCGGCGACCTCACGGGCGAGCACCGCCGAACGGAAGCTGTGGGGCGAGACGTTGACGGCGACACGCAGCCGCAGGCCCGCCTCGCGCCAGCCCGCGGCGGCGCGGCAGGCATCCTCGAGCACGAATCGGTCGAGGGTCGCGATCTGGCCGCTCTGCTCGGCGATGCCGATGAACTCGGCGGGCGGCACGATCCGCCCCGTGCGCGCGCAGCGCCAGCGCACCAGCGCCTCCGCCGCGACGACGGTGCCGCGCAGCACGTCGACCTGCGGCTGGAAATCGAGGAAGAGCTCGTGCTCGGCGAGCGCCCGCGCGAGCCCGTCGCGCAGCGCCTCGACGTGCCGGCGCTTCGTCATCAGCCCTGGCGTGAACACCATGGTCGAGCCGCGCCCGGCCTCCTTGACCGCGTAGAGCGCGGCATCGGCGCAGGTGATCGCCTCCTCGATCGTGGGCGCGTCGGTGGGCCACACGGCGATGCCGCAGCTGAAGGCGATCGGCACGACCTCGGCGCCGACGTCGACCGTGACCGGTCGCGCGCGTCGCGCGTCGAGACGTGCGCGGACGTCGGCCAGGCCGCCGCGCCCGATCCGCGTCGCCACGACGAACTCGTCGCCGCCCCAGCGCGCGACCACGCCGTCGGCGCCGAACTCCTCGCGCAGCCAGGCCGCCGCGGCCGTCAGCATGGCGTCCCCCGCCGGGTGCCCCAGCCTGTCGTTGACGGCCTTGAAGCGGTCGAGGTCGAAGACCATGACCGCATGCGGCGGCGCGGACGAGGCTTGCGACATCCGCTGCGCCCACTCGGTGAAGCCGCGCCGATTGGCGGTGCCGGTCAGGCTGTCGCGCCCGCTCGCCGTCTGCAGCTGCGAGACGATGCTGCGGTTGCGGCTGAACAGGCCGATGGAGAGCATCGACAGGACGAGGAGCATCAGGACGCTGCCGACGACCCCGAGCCAGGCGCTGTTCGTCTCCGCCGCCTGCCGGTGCAGGGCCGCGTCGATCCGTGTCTCGATTCCCCTCGTGTAGTCGTTCGTCGTGCGCACGAGATCGGCACTGATGGCGCGCAGGTCGGCGAGGAGCGCCTCGTCCAGCGGCGCTCCCGCGTGTACGAGGCGATCGAGCCCGGCCATCAGGTCGCGCGCCAGAGGCGCGAAGGCGGTGCCCTCGTCGATCATCGGGCCGCGGCTCAGCGCGGAGAGCATCTCCAGGCGCACGTAGAATCGATCGGCTCCAGCGGCGACCATGCGCTCGGTGCGCGGGTCGCCGGGCGCCATGGACGCGGCGGCGAGAAGGCCGTCGACGGCGACGACATCAGCATAGGTGTAGCGCAGATGACGGACCATGTACTGGCCGAGGTCGATCTCGCCGCGCTTGATGCTCCCCGCGCCCCAGATCGCGACGAGCGTCGCGATCAGCCCCGCGAACAGGATCAGCGTGGCCAGGAACGGGGACGACCGGTCCCCGAAGGCGCGGCGGAGGCGACGCACGACCGGCATCGCCTCACCATTCGATCTCGGAGAGGAGCCAGACGCTCCGGTCGACGTAGACGCGGCCGTCGAGCTCGGGATCGACATGGACGGGGTAGAGCAGGCGTGCTGGGCCGCGCGCGCGGGCATCGAGGAGCTCGCCGTCGGCGCGCGTCGCGAGCACGAGCGGCCAGCGCTCCCAGTCCTCCCGCGGGATCTCGGCGGCGTAGCCGTCGGACGCGCGCAGGGTGACGGCCTCTTCCTCGTGCGCGCCGACCAGGCGCAGCACGTCCGACAGCAGGACTCCCTGGAACACCATGCCCTTCGGGTCGAAAAACAACGCGCTCGGGATCTCGACCATCGGCAGCCGCTCGATCTCGGCGATCGACAGCGCGCGGCCCGAGGAGGCCGGCCCCACGCGGATGGTCGCCACGTCCGCGCGCACGTCGGCGCGCGGGGCGATCTCGCGCTCGCCGGCCTGCGCCGCGGCCGGTGCGGCCGGCGAGGCGAGAGCGCAGGCGATCGCGAACGGAATTGCGAGGCGTAGCACGATGATCCTCCAACGAAATCCCGCTCGGCGCCCCGGCGGGAGGCGGACCATGCCCCTGGGGCGTGACGAAGAGCTTAAGCCGATCGCGGAGCGACGGGTGGACGTCGCCGATGCCGGGGGGACCGATGACGGCGAAAGGTCGCCACCCGGCCCGGGCCGCAACCGACCGCCTTTGGCGCAGGGCTTCGGTGGCGTCCCCTTCATGCGTCTCGAGCATGGCAGGCTCTCGCTTTATGCGGGTTTGCCGCGCGGGACCGGCATCCTCTCGCGAAAAAGGGGCCCGGCTCTCGCCGGACCCCTCCTGATCGTCACGTCGCGAGGAACGCGATCACATGTCCCCGCCGAGACGCTCGTAATCGAAGCGCTCCGCCCCGCGGACCTCGCTCTCGCCGTAGGGCAGGTCGTAGTACGGGCCGGTGCCGTAGCCGTAGTTCGTGCCGTAGTCGGCGCCGTAGCCGTAGGGACCGTAGTAGGGATAGGCATAGTAGCCGCGGCCGTAGGCGCCGCCCGCGCTCACCACGATGGCCTGCACGCGGCCCTCGGAGAGGATCACGTCGTTGACGTAGCCGTAGTTCCGCGGCGTGTCGTCCTCGCCCCGGATGCGGGCGTAGTCGCCGATGATCTCGGAGACGCGGTAGGCGCGCGGGCCGAGCGCGGCGTCGTCGAGGCCGGTCACGACCTCCTGCTCGACCACGGCGCCGGTCGCGGCGACCTCCTCGCCGACGCCGTAGTCCCCACCGAAGTAGCCTCGGCCGAAGACGTCGTAGTCGTCGATCGTGTCCTCGGTGATCGGGATGGTGATCGCCTCGTCGGCGATCGACATCTCGACCTCGTCCCACGGCACCGCGACGTGGGTGTCGCCGATGTCGATGAAGCCGCCGATCTCGGCCACGACCGCCAGGATCCGGCCGTCGGCGCCGACGATCACGTCCTCGACGTCGCCGATGTCCTCGCCGGCGGCGCCGTAGACGTCGTACTCGTCGATGAACTCCTCGGCGCTCATGCCGCCGGCGTACATCTCGTCGTAGCGCCAGTCCTGCATGGCGACGATGTTCTCGGCCGCGAGCGTGCCGCCCTGGGCCATCGGCTCGACCTGCGCGTTCTGGGCGAGCGCGGGAGCGGCGGCCATGGCGGCCAGGAGGGCGAGGGTGGAGGTGCGCTTGAGCATGGGCTTGCTCCTTTCGAAGTGTTTCGCCGCTCCCGGCGAGGTCGCCGGAGCGGCCGGACCGCGCGGCTGCCCGTCGCGGTCGGTCTCGGCGCCTCAACGGAGGTCGGCGCGCGATCGTTCCGCGGCCGGGGGCGGCGAGTCGGCCTTCCGCGACGGGACGTACGGAACACCAGCGCGCCCGCGCGGCTTGCCCGACCGGCGGACACGCGCATCCGCGAGGCGGGGCGCACGTCCGCGCGACGATCACATCCTCGATCAGGAGAGCAGCCATGAATTGGGAACAGGTTCGCGGCAACTGGAACCAGATGAAGGGCCAGGCCAAGCAGCAGTGGGGCCAGCTGACCGACGACGATCTCACGCGCGTCGAGGGTCACCGCGACGAGCTCGTCGGCCGCATCCAGGAGCGCTACGGCATCGCCAAGGAGGAGGCCGATCGCCAGGTCTCCGACTGGGAGCGCGGCCTCTCCTGAGGCGCCCCCTCAGCCCGGGACGCGCCCCCCGAGCTCGTCCTCGATGTGGACGCGGATGATCGCGTCGAAGCTCTCCTCCGCTCGGAAGCCCAGCGCATGGGCGCGCGCGGGGGCGAAGGCGCGGGGCCAGCCGGCGATGATGCGGGCGATGCCCGCGTCCGGCTCGCGGCGGATGCGGGCGACCGCGGCGTTCCCCGCCACGCGCCGGAGCGCCGCGATCTGCTCGCCGACGCTCACCGAGACGCCGGGCATGTCGAGCGTCCGGCGCGGGCCGACGGCCTCGCCCTCGAGGGTCGCCGCGTGCACGAGGAAGCCGACCGCCGCGCGCGGCGAGGCGTGCCAGTGGCGCACGTCCTCGGACACCGGCAGTACCGCCTCCTCGCCCACGAGCGGCTCGCGGATGATGCTCGAGAAGAAGCCCGAGGCGGCCTTGTTCGGCCGCCCGGGCCGCACGCAGATCGTGGGCAGCCGGATGCCGATGCCGTCGAGGATGCCGCGGCGGGTGTAGTCGGCGAGCAGCAATTCGCAGATCGCCTTCTGCGTGCCGTAGCTCGTCAGCGGCGTGAGCGCGTGGTCCTCCGGCACCGGCTCGGGCAGCGGCGCGCCGAACACGGCGACGGAGGAGGCGAAGACGAGACGCGGGCGATAGCCCCCGCCGCCCGCCGCGCCCTGCGCCCGGATCGCCCCCATCCGCCCGCGGGTGCCCGCGAGCTTGATCCGGTAGCCCTTCCCGAGGTCGGCCTCGGCCACCCCCCAGACCATCCGCCGCAGAGGCACGGTCACCTCCGGCCCGC
>JBNPEA010000097.1:0-28070 GCA_051117315.1 Salinarimonas sp.
GGGGCGCTGCGCTGCATCGGCTCGACGACCTACAAGGAGTACCGCCAGTACTTCGAGAAGGATCGCGCGTTGGTGCGCCGGTTCCAGAAGATCGACGTCAACGAGCCGTCGGTCGAGGACACGATCGCGATCATCAAGGGCCTGAAGCCCTACTACGAGACGTTCCACAAGCTGCGCTACTCGAACGACGCCATCAAGGCGGCGGTCGAGCTCTCGGCCCGCTACATCCACGACCGCAAGCTGCCCGACAAGGCGATCGACGTGATCGACGAGACGGGCGCCTCGCAGATGCTGCTGGCCGAGTCGAAGCGCAAGAAGACGATCGGCGTGAAGGAGATCGAGACGACCGTCGCCTCGATGGCCCGGATCCCGCCCAAGACCGTGTCGAAGGACGACGCGGAGGTGCTCGCCACGCTGGAGAGCGGCCTGAAGACGGTGGTCTACGGCCAGGACGCGGCGATCGGGGCGCTGACCTCGGCGATCAAGCTCGCCCGCGCGGGCCTGCGCGAGCCGGAGAAGCCGATCGGCAACTATCTCTTCGCCGGCCCCACCGGCGTCGGCAAGACCGAGGTGGCGCGCCAGCTCTCGAAGTCGCTCGGCGTCGAGCTCCTGCGCTTCGACATGTCGGAGTACATGGAGCGGCACACGGTCAGCCGCCTGATCGGCGCGCCTCCGGGCTATGTCGGCTTCGACCAGGGCGGGCTCCTGACCGACGGCGTCGACCAGCATCCGCATTGCGTGCTGCTGCTCGACGAGATCGAGAAAGCGCATCCGGACCTGTTCAACATCCTGCTCCAGATCATGGATCACGGGAAGCTGACGGACCACAACGGCAAGCACGTCGACTTCCGTAACGTGATCCTGATCATGACCACGAACGCGGGCGCGGCGGACCTGGCCAAGGCGGCCTTCGGCTTCACCCGCCAGAAGCGGGTGGGAGACGACCAGGAGGCGATCAACAAGCTGTTCGCGCCGGAATTCCGCAACCGGCTCGACGCGATCATCTCCTTCGGCAACCTGCCGCGCGAGGTGATCTTCAAGGTGGTGGACAAGTTCGTCCACCAGCTCGAGGCGCAGCTCGCCGACCGCAACGTGACGATCTCGCTGGCGGACGCGGCGCGGGACTGGCTGGTCGAGCACGGCTACGACGAGACCATGGGCGCGCGGCCGATGGGCCGGCTGATCCAGTCCTCGATCAAGACGCCGCTCGCCGACGAGGTTCTGTTCGGGCGCCTCAAGGACGGGGGCTCGGTCAAGGTGATCGTGGAGAAGGACGTCGACGGGCTCGACAAGCTCGGCTTCGAGTTCGCCTCCGCGCCGGCGAAGCCGGCCAAGGTCAAGCTCGAGAAGCCGACCGACCCGCCGAAGAAGGCCAAGCGCAAGCCGCGTACCGCCAAGAAGCCCACGCCGAAGAAGCCCGGTAACGGCTCCGACGGCGGCGGCAACGGCGGGGGCGGCGTGCGCACCGTACCGAAGGTGCCGCTGGTGCGCGCATGACGCAACGCGATCTCGACGAGGCGGTGGCGCGACTGCGGGCCGCCTCGTTGCGCAACGACCCGACCGCGGCCGACCTCGCTCCCGATCTCGGCCCGCCCCGCGGCCGCCCAGAGGCGGCGGGGCAGGGACCGCTCGATCCCGACATCGTCGACGCCCACGCGCACGTGGTCTCCGGCCACGAGGCCCCGCTCGGTGGCGGGACGGTGCTGCCGCGCTCGGATTTCGTGCAGCCGCTGCCGCACCCGGATGCGCCGGCGCGCAGGGTCCCGGAGCCGGCGCCCGCCCGGCAGAACGCCGCGCCCGCGCCCGTCCTCGATCCGCAGGACCGTCGCGCGCCCCGCGGATCCGCCGCGCGGGAGCGCCCGGCTGCCGGGATCGACGACGAGGCGGAGGCCCGGGGCGGGCCGCGCCTGCCGGCCTTCCTGCGCAAGCGGAGCCAGCCCGCCGAGGCGCCGGGCGACGCGCCCCCCGAGACGTCCGACCCAACGTTTTCCGAGCCGGCTCACGCCGAGCCCGCCTCCTCCGAACCGAACGAGATCGAGCCCCGCCCGCCCGTACCGGGCCCCGCGGAGCGTGCGCGCCCCGATGCGCGGCGACCCGCCCGCCGACCGCGGCGGGCGCCGGCGCACGAGGCGCCCCGCACGGCCAAGGAGCGGCGCTGGGATCGGCGTCGCCGGCGCCATTTCTTCGAGGAGATCCTCGGCTGGCTGCTCGTGCCGGTAATCCTGATCGGGCTCTACTGGGCCGTCCTCTTCGGCCTGTCCCTTCTCGGGCTGACGCTGGACGACGTCATCGCCGGTGCGCAGCAGGCCTGGGACGCGCTGCAATAGGCCCCTCGCCGTCGGTCGTATACAAGAGGCTCTCTATAATAATCCAAGCAAGAACATGATCGGAAAGTCATGCGGATGAGAGCTGGGCGGAGATCCGCGCCGCCTGCTCCGCCAGCACGCCCTGGTCGGCCATCTCGCCCGTGTGCGGGCGCAGCGGCACGCCCTCGAAGCGAGGGATCACGTGGACGTGCAGGTGGAACACGACCTGCCCGCCGGCGCTCTCGTTGAACTGCTGGACGGTGAGGCCGTCCGCTCCGAAGGCGGCGATCGTCGCCCGCGCCACCTTCTGCGACGTGGCCATGACGGCGGCGAGCGCCTCGGGCGGGGCGTCGAGCAGATTGCGGCAGGGGGTCTTCGGCACGACGAGCACGTGGCCGTCGCCGCGGGGCATGATGTCCATGAAGGCGAGGGTCGCGTCGTCCTCGTAGACCCTGTGGGCCGGCATCTCGCCGCGCAGGATCTTGGCGAAGACGTTGCTCGGGTCGTAGGCGGTCTGCGGCATTGCGGGGGCTCCTCGTCGCGGCGGATGGGCGAGGAGACGACGGCGCGGCGCGAGCGTCAAGACGGCCGCGCTCACGGCCGCGTTCACGCCCGCGTTCACGACCCCTTGCGCCTGAAGGGCAGGGCGGCCTCGAGCTCCTCGCCGATCTCGCCGACATAGGCGCGCTCGCGCTCGAGATAATCGGCCACCGCCCGCTCGAGCCCACGGTCGGCGATCAGATGGGCCGAGTAGGTCTCCACCGGCCGGTAGCCACGCAGGAGCTTGTGCTCGCCCTGCGCCCCCGCCTCGACCCGCTTCAGGCCGCTGGCGATGGCGAAGTCGATCGCCTGGTAGTAGCAGACCTCGAAATGCAGGAACGGATGATCCTCGACGCAGCCCCAATTGCGCCCGTAGAGCGTCTCGTCGCCGATGAAGTTGATCGCGCCGGCGACGTGACGGCCGTTCCGGCGCGCGAGGATCAGCAGCACCCGCTGGCCGAGCCGCTCGCCCACGAGAGAGAAGAAGCGGCGGTTGAGGTAGGGCCGGCCCCACTTGCGCGAGCCGGTGTCGATGTAGAAGGCGTGGAAGGCGTCCCAGTGCGCCTCGGTGATCTCGGCGCCGCGCACCCAGTCGATCTCGATGCCGGGGGCGAGCGCGTCGCGGCGCTCGCGGCGGATGGTCTTGCGCTTGCGCGAGGCGAGGGTCTCGAGGAAGGCGTCGAAGCTCGCGTAGCCGTCGTTGAGCCAGTGGAACTGCTGGTCGATGCGCTGCAGGAAGCCCTGGGTGCCGAGCCGCTCCCATTGCGCCTTCGGCAGGAAGGTGAGGTGGATCGAGGAGGCGTTCGCCTGGGCGCGCAGCGCCTTGAGCCCGGCGACGAGGGTCGCCTGCGCCTCCTCCGCCCGGTCTCCGGGGGCGACGAGCAGGCGCGGGCCGGTGGCGGGGGTGAAGGGTACGCTGACCTGGAGCTTGGGATAGTAGCGCCCGCCGGCGCGCATGTAGGCGTCGGCCCAGGCATGGTCGAAGACGTACTCGCCCTGGCTGTGGTTCTTAAGGTAGGCGGGGGCGCAGGCGTGGAGCCGGCCGTCCCCGTCCTCGACGAGGACGTGGGCGGGCGACCAGCCGGCCTGTGCGCCGACGCAGCCGGACTCCTCCAACGCTGCCAGGAAGGCGTGCGAGACGAAGGGGCAGTGCGGATCGACGCCGAGCGCGGCGGCCTGCGGGCCGAGCGCGCAGGCGTCCCAATCGGCGGCCGGAACGGCGGCGATCCGGCCGGCGATCTTGACGACGAGATCCGTCACGTATCCTCCCGCGGGCGAGGTCGACGACGCTGGAAGTAGGTGTGCCTGGCGCGACGACAAGCGTCCGGCGCCGCGCTCACCCCGCCCGCCAACGACTCTCCAGCCCGGCACCGCCTCGGCTCGAAGCGAGGCCGCGGACGGCGAGGTCCTCGAGATGGGCGAGGACGTTGAGGGCGGCTGCCGGCTTCAGGGCCGGGGCGAGGCCGCGATAGACGGTTCCGACGATGGCGGGGACGGTCTCGTCGCCGGCGCGCAGGCGGGCGAGGATCGCCTCCTCGCGCTGGCGGCGATGGGCGATGATCGCGCGCACGAAGCGCCCTGGCTCGGTGACCGGGCCGCCGTGGCCTGGCCAGTAGATCGTCTCGTCGCGGGCGAGCAACTTGGAGAGCGAGGCCATGTAGGGGCCCATCGCCCCGTCCGGCGGGCCGATGAACGTGGTCGACCAGGCCATGACGTGGTCGCCCGAGAACAGCGCCTTCTCCTGGGGCAGGGCGAAGGCGACATGGTTCGCGGTGTGGCCGGGCGTCTCGACGGCCTCGAGCGTCCAGCCGGGGCCGTGCACGCGCGCGCCGTCGGCGAGCAGGTGGTCTGGCGCGTAGGCGCGATCGCCGGCGGCCTCCATCCGGTTGGCCTCGCCCGCGGCGAGATCGCGGGAATCGCGATGCGGCGCGCAGCCGGCGATCGTCGCGCCCGTGACGGCGCGCAGCGGCGCGGCGCCCGGGGAGTGGTCGCGATGCGTGTGGGTGACGAGGATATGGGTGATCCGCTCGCCCGCGGTCGCCGCGAGCAGCGCCTCGCGATGGGCGGGATCGTCCGGCCCCGGATCGATCACCGCCACCTCGCCCGTGCCGACGACGTAGGTGCAGGTGCCGGTGAAGGTGACCGGCCCGGCATTGCCGGCGACGATCCGGCGCACCAGCGGCGAGACCCGCACGGCTGTACCGGAGGGCTGGTCGAAGCTGGTGTCGAAGGGGGGCGTGTCGCTCATCTCGTGCTCCCTGCGTCGCGCACGGGCCGGCTCGACCTCGGCGCGACGCGAAACCGCCGCCGGCGGGGCCGGCGGCGGCGAAACTGGTTGGGGGGATGACCTCTTCTTGCGAATGACGTCGCCGGGCTGGCCGGCGCGGGTCTCAGATGGCTCCGACGACGATGGCGCCCACGAAGACGAGCGCCGCACAGAACACCGCGATGTTCAACTTTGGTACCAGATGAAGCTTCGCGTAGCGGCTCATGACACATCCTCCCTGTCGAGGGACCGCGCATAATTTAGCAGGCAACGGGCGTACCGCAAGCGGCGCCGCGCGCTTTGTGGAGGGCAGGGTCGGTCGACCCTGGTTAATCATCGGTTAAAGCATTGAAATACCTGATATCGCGGCAAATTCTCCAGCGCTGGTCAACGCTGTGCGGCAAGTGCCGCTTCGACGAATGCGCCCGCCGCGAGCGCCGTTTCGTCCCGCCCGAAGCGCGAGATCGTCTGCACGCCCACCGGCCGGCCGTCCGGCGCGCGGCAGCCGGGGACGGCGACGCAGGGATCGCCGAGCAGGGTCCAAAGCCGGTTGAAGGCGGACGATCCCGTCGAGCCGAGGCCATGGGGCGCCGGGCCGGGGGCGGCGGTGGTGAGCAGCGCGTCGACCTGGTCGAAGAGCGCACGGCCGGCCTCGCGGGCGCGATGGACGACCCGCCGGGCCTCGTCGTAGTGCGCCGCCTCGGCCTCCTGCGCCCCATCGAGGAGCGTGCGCAGCTGCGGGGGCAGCGCATCGCGGTGGGCGTCCCATTCCCAGGCGAGCGCCTGGGCGGCCTCGAAGTCCTGGATCGTGCCGTGCAGGCGCCACGCCTCGGCGAAGAGCGGCGGCGCCGAAAGCCGGACCACGCGCGCACCGGCGCGCTCGGCGGCGCGGGCCGCCGCCTCGAGCGCCACGGCGGCCTCCGGCTCGGAATCGCCGGCGAAGTCCTGGGCGAGGACGCCGAGCCGCAGGCCGGCGAAGCGCTCCAGCGGGTCGCCCTCGGGCAGGGCGAGATGCGGGCGACGGGCGAGGGCCGCGAGCGCGTGGGCGACGTCGGGCACGGTGGCGGCGAACAGGCCGACGGTGTCGAGCGTCCAGGAGAAGCACTTGACGCCGACCGTCGGCAGCAGCCGGGCGGAGGGCTTGATCGCGGCGATGCCGCAGAAGGCGGCCGGGCGGATCACCGAGCCGCCGGTCTGGGTGCCCAGCGCCAGCGGCAGCATCCCCGCCGCCACCGCGGCCGCGGAGCCGGAGGACGAGCCCCCCGGCGTGCAGCCGGGCGCCGACGGGTTGCGGGTCGGCGTCGGATCGAGATAGGCGAAGGGCGTCGTCGTGGTCTTGGCGAGCGGGATCGCGCCGGCGCGCCGTGCGGCGGCGACGATCGCGGCGTCGGCGCGCGGCAGGTTGCCGTCGTAGAGCGGCGAGCCCATGCCCGTCGGCATGCCGGCGACGTCGATGATGTCCTTCACGCCGAGCGGGATGCCCGCGAGGGGGCCTGCGGCGACGCCTTCGACGGCGCGGGCGGATTGACCGGCGCCCGCGGCGGCGTCCAGATGGACGAGCGCGCCGATCGCGGGCTCGTGCGCGGCGATGGCCGCTCGGCAGAGATCGACCACGCCCTGCGGGTCGAGGTCGCCGGCATCGATCCGGCGCAGGAGAGCGAGCAAGGAGAGCATGATGGCGGCGTGTCCCCGGTTGGTCCCGTGCGAGCCTAGCACGCGGCGGCGCGCCGCGGGTGCGGGCGTGGGCGCATGACCCGGACGGGCGATATCCCCGTGCCCGCGGCCTCCGGGAGGCGCGGCTACCACCACGGCAACCTGCGCGAAGCGCTGGTGGAGGCGACGACGGCGCTGCTCGCGCAGAAGGGGCCGCAGGGCTTCACGCTCGCCGACGCCGCGCGGCAGGCCGGCGTGAGCGCGGCGGCGCCCTACCGCCACTTCGCCGATCGCGAGGCGCTGCTGGCCGAGGTGGCGCGGCGCGGCTTCGCGCGCTTCAACGAGCAGCTCTACGGCGACGACGGCGCGCGGGCCTTCCGCGGCATGGGCCGGGCCTATCTCGCCTTCGCCCGCGAGGAGCCGGGGCTCTACGCGGCGATGTTCGCCGGTGCCGGGCCGCCGGGCGAGCAGGAGAACCCCGAGGCCGTGCGGGCCTTCGCGCTGCTGGTGGAGAGCCTGTCCGGCGCGCTCGCCGCGCGCGGCATCGCCGTCGACGACGTGCGCGGGCTCGCGCTGCAGGTCTGGGGCCTGTCGCATGGGGTTGCGACGCTCGCGGCCTCCGGGCGGCTGGGCGGGCTGTGCGACGATCCGGAGACGGTGCTCGAGCGCGGTGTCGACGCGCTCGTCGCGGGGGCCGCGCGCCGGGCCGCGGAAAACCCCGCCGAGGGTCCTTGAGCGGGGGCCGGGCGTGCTTATGTGATACGGGTTCACTTCTGGAGACCGACATGAACGCCAGCACCTTCAATCCGTCGGATCTCCTGCGTCGCTTCAAGACGTGGGAGATCGTGGCGATCGTCGCCGGCCTCGTCGTCTACTGGCCGATCGGCGTCGCCTTCCTCGCCTGGAAGCTGTGGAAGCTCCGGGACGCGGGCGCCTTCGAGTGGCCGTCCTTCGACGCGCGCTTCGACTTCGGCGTGGGCGGCACCGGCAACGAGGCGTTCGACGCCTACAAGCGCGAGCAGCTCGCCCGCCTGGAGGAGGAGCGCCGCCGGCTCGACGAGGAGCAGCGGGAGTTCGCGCGCTTCCTCGACGAGCTCAAGCGCACCCGCGACCGCGAGAGCTTCGACCGCTTCATGGCCGAGCGCCGCAAGGCCAACGGTGCGTGAGCCGATACGCGCCCGGGCCGATGCGCGCCGGGGACACCCGGCGCGTCTCGATTCGGGGCGCCCGTGCGCGGGCGTGCTCAACGGGCCCTTAACGCGACGGGCCGCATTCTAGCGGCATGTCGCGTCGCGTATCGACAGGTCTCCTCGCCTCCGTCCTCGTCCTCGCGCTCTCGGGCTGCGGGTGGTTCGAGGTCGAGGAGCGCGAGGAATGGCGCTCCCAGGCCGAGGTCGCCTGCCTCGCCCGCGAGGACGTGCGCCCGTCCGCCTACATGTCGCAGCGCCCGCGCCTCGACGGCCCCGGCACCTGCGGCATCGACAAGCCCTTCGAGATCACGGCCCTGCTGGACGGGCAGGTGCGGCTCAGGCAGGAGGCGACGCTCGGCTGCCCGGCGACGGCGGCGACGGAGCGCTGGCTCGCCGAGATCGTCCAGCCCGCCGCGCGGCTCTACCTCGGCGCGCCCGTCGTCGAGATCGGCTCGGGCTCCTACGCCTGCCGCACCCGCAACCACAGGCGTGGCGCGCGCCTGTCGGAGCACGCCTTCGGCAACGCCGTCGACGTGATGTCCTTCACCCTCGCGGACGGGCGCACGATCACCGTGGAGGACGGCTGGCGCGGCGCCGCCGACGAGCGCGGCTTCCTGCGGGAGGCCTTCGTCGGCGCCTGCGAGCGCTTCACGACGGTGCTCGGGCCGGGCTCCGACGGCATGCACGAGAACCACTTCCATCTCGATCTCGCCCGCCACGACGCGCGGGGAGAACGGCGCTACTGCCGTCCCCAGTTCGACTTCGACTCCCGCCTGGACGATCCGCAGCCGCTGATCGGGGCCGCGTGGCCGGCGCCGTCGGCGGCCGCCTCGTCCTCCCGCGCGGTCGCGCCGGTCCCCGCATCGACTCCCGGCCTGCCCGGCCTGCCGAGCCTGCCGCCGCTGGGCGCACGGGTCGGCAGCGGGCTCGGCGCGCCGCTCGTCCCGCCGGCGCCGGTGGGCGGAGTCTACTGACGGGTCCGGATCAGTCGCGGGGTTCGCCCGGCGGATCCTGATAGGTCAGCGGCAGCAGCTGCTGGAACCGCGAGCGCACCACGTCGTAGCATTCGCACGAGGTCTCGTGCAGGCCCGGCAGGTCGACGCATTCGATCAGCCCGCGTCGATAGCGAATCAGCCCCTGGTTCTGCAGCGCCCGCGCCGCCGCGGTGACGGTCGTGCGCTGGACGCCGAGCATCTCGGCCACCGCCTCCTGGGTCAACGGGATGACGTCCGAGCCGGTGCGGTCGCGGCAGGTGAGCAGCCAGCGGCAGAAGCGCTGCTCGACGGAATGCAGCGCGTTGCAGGCCACCGTCTGCAGCACCTGGGAGAGCAGCGCCTCCGTGTAGCAGTCGACCAGGTCGCGCAGGGCGGCGCTGCGCTCGAGCGCGGCGCGGAAGCGCGCGACCTCGATGCGGCGGGCGCGGCCGGGGATCTGGACCACCCCGCGGGTCGTCGCCTGGCGCGTGCCCGAGCCGGTGATCAGGCCGACGGCGCCCTCGCGGCCGATCGTGCCGGCCTCGACGCTGGAGCCGTCGCGCATCAGGGTGACGAGCGAGACCACCCCGCTCTGCGGGAAGTAGACGTGCTCGATCGTGTCCAAGGCATCGAACAGCACATCCCCCCGCAGCAGCGCCGCGGGCGCCAGATGCGGCTTGAGGAGCTCGAAATCCTCGGGTGGAAGGGCCTTCAGCAGCCGGTTCTCGTCGTCGCGGAGCCGCAAAACGGAGCGCATCGGTTCTTGTCCTCGGAATTGTCCGGGCGATGCCCCGAGATCCGGAGCAGCGCCCACCCCCCTGGTCTTGTCGCTCATCGCAGCCATCGCGTTGCGTCATCCGATGACCGTTCGGCAGGCTGACCTACCGTCAGTCACAACCAGATTTGCCACCGCGTCTGTCGCGTAGACGACTATGAGCGGATGTATTGTGCCTCTTTCTATGCAAAATTTCCGAAGCTGTCGCCAGTCTGCCGGATGCAGCTGCGTCGCGCCAGGGTCGACACCTTGCGGTCGCAGAAAGGTCCCCGCAATAGGCGAATTGTGCTTGACATCGTAACGTTGAACAGCTAGTAATTGAGCACGGTCGGTGAGTGCGGCCGATCTCTTCTCGACCGTCGCCGCGAGCGTCTCGGACACAACCGAGGCGCTTTTTTCATGCGCGCACCGGTTCGGCCCGACGTGCCGTCGAGCGACGCGAGCCGGCGGCGCGGGTGCAGCCGGGGATCAAGCCATGACTGCGAACGGCTCCGTGCCGGCCGTCGCCGGCGCGCCCGATACCGCGCGTCTCGCGGCGGGCCTGCGCCGGTTCGTCGCCGAGAGGCTCGACGCCTTCGCCTGCTCCGAGGACCGTCACGATCCGCGGACCACGGTGCGTGCCGTCGGCGATCTCACCCGCTGCCTGAAGGAGCTCGTCGCGCTCGAGCGCACGCTCGGCACGCGCGGCCGGGCGAGCGGGGAGGACGAGGATGACGGGGCGCCGGATGCCGGTGGAGACGCAGCGACGCTGGCCGCCGGAACGGCACCTCGCCTGGCTGATCTCGTTGCGCGCGAGGTTGAGCGCGTGCACGAGCCAGAGCGAGCGGCAGGCGATCTGGAACGCCTATAGCCCGCGCCTGCGGCGCTATCTCGAAGGCACGACGCGTGCGCCCGCCTGGGCGCTCGCGGCGCGGGCCGACCAGCTCCCGCCGCCGGCCGCGCGGGACGGGTCGGACTGGACCGTCTGGCTCGTCCTCGGCGGGCGCGGCGCAGGCAAGACGCGCACGGGTGCCGAATGGGTGCGCGGCATGGTGCTGGGCGCGCCCTGGCTGACGCGCCGGCGCATCGGCAAGATCGCGCTCGTGGGCGAAACCTTCGCCGACGTGCGCGACGTCATGATCGACGGACCCTCCGGCCTGCTGGCGATCCATTCCAAGCGCGAGCGGCCGATCTGGACGGCGACGCGCAGACGGCTGGAATGGCCCTCGACCGGCGCCGTGGCGCTCGCCTTCTCCGCGGAGGACCCGGAGGCACTGCGCGGGCCGCAGTTCGAGGCGGCCTGGGCGGACGAGCTCGGCAAGTGGCGCCACGCGGACTCGACCTGGGACCAGCTGCAATTCGGGCTGCGTCTCGGCGATCGGCCGCGGGAGGTGGTGACGACGACGCCGCGGACCATTCCCCTGGTGCGACGGCTCGTCGGCGATCCGCGCGTCGCGCTCAGCCGTGCGGCCACAGCGGCGAACCGGGCGAACCTGGCGCCGTCGTTCCTGCAGGCGGTGGTCGATCGCTATGCCGGTACGCGGCTCGGGCGCCAGGAGCTCGACGGCGAGCTGATCGAGGATCGTGCCGACGCGCTGTGGACCCGCGACCTGATCGAGGCCGCGCGCGAGGACGGCGCGCCGCCTCTGCGGCGCATCGCGGTCGCGGTCGATCCGCCGGCGACCTCGCGCAAGGGCGCGGACGCCTGCGGCATCGTCGCGGCGGGGATCGATGCGGCGGGGGTGTGCCACGTGCTCGCCGACGAGAGCCGGCGGGGCATGCGGCCGGAGGCCTGGGCCTCGCGCGCGACGATGCTCTATCGCCGGCTCGAGGCGGACGCGCTCGTCGTCGAGGTGAACCAGGGCGGCGAGATGGCGTCCGCCGTCATCCGCGAAGTCGACCCGGGCTGCGCCATCGTCTCGGTGCGTGCGACCCGCGGCAAGCACATGCGCGCCGAGCCGGTTGCGGTGCTCTACGCGCAGGGTCGCGTGAAGCACGCCGCCGCCTTTCCGGAGCTGGAGGACGAGATGGCCGATTTCGGGCCCGACGGCCTCTCCGGCGGACGCTCGCCCGACCGGCTCGACGCGCTGGTCTGGGCGATCACCCACCTCGCGCTCGGCCCGAAGCCGGCGAGCCCGCGGGTGCGGATCGTCTGAGCCCCCGAGACCTCCCCGCAGGGGAGGTGGGCCGCGCAGCGGCCCGGAGGGGGCGAGCGGTGGTCGCGCATCGACCGTCTCGCCCCCACCCGTCGCCCTTCGGGCGCCGACCGCCCCGGGGGGCGGTGTCGGGCGCGCGTCATCCCCTGCGAGGAGATCTCCTCATGAAAGCGTTCATGCAACGCCTGGCGCGGCTCGCCGCGCCGGGGCGGAAGGCGTCGCGCGCCGGGGCGGCGGTGGCGTTCTATCATGGCGGGCGGCCGGTCTGGACGCCGCGGGACTACGCCGCCTTCGCCCGCGAGGGCTACCAGCGCAATGCCGTCGTGCACCGCTGCGTTCGGCTCGTCGCGGAGGCGGCGGCGTCGCTGCCGCTGTCGCTGATCGCGGCGGGCGGGGAGCGGCGCGTGCATCCGCTCCTCGACCTCGTGCGCCGACCCAATCCGCGTGAGGAGGGCGGTCGCTTCCTCGAGAGCGTGTACGGCCACCTCCTCGTCTCGGGCAACGCCTACATCGAGGCGGCGGCGATCGACGGCGCGCCGCGCGAGCTCTACGCGCTGCGGCCCGACCGCATGCGTGTCGTGCCAGGTGCCGACGGCTGGCCGGTCGCCTGGGAATACCAGGTCGGCGCGCGGACGGTGCGGTTCGCGCAGGCCGGGGAGGGGATCTCCCCGATCCTGCACCTGAGCCTGTTCCACCCCACCGACGACCATTACGGCCTCTCGCCGATGGAGGCGGCGGCCGGCGCGCTCGACATCCACAACGCGGCCTCGGCCTGGAACAAGGCGCTGCTCGACAACGCGGCGCGCCCCTCCGGCGCGCTGGTGTTCAGCGGGGACGCGAACGTCTCGGACGCGATCTTCTCCAAGCTCAAGGCCGAGCTCGAGGAGACCTACCAGGGCGCGCGCAACGCCGGGCGCCCGATGCTGCTCGAGGGCGGGCTCGACTGGAAGCCGCTCTCGCTCTCGCCCAAGGAGATGGACTTCGTCGAGGCCAAGGCCGGGGCGGCGCGGGAGATCGCGCTCGCCTTCGGCGTGCCGCCGCTCCTGCTCGGCCTGCCCGGCGACGCGACGCATTCGAACTACGCGGAGGCCAACCGCGCGTTCTATCGCCAGACCGTGATCCCGCTCGCCCAGCGCACGGCGCAGGCGCTGGCGCTCTGGCTCGCCCCCGCCTTCGGCGAGAGCCTGGCGCTGGAGCCCGATCTCGACGCCATCGAGGCGCTCTCGGAGGAGCGGGAATCGCTGTGGCGGCGGGTCTCCGCGGCGAGCTTCCTCACCGACGACGAGAAGCGCGAGGCGGTCGGCTACGGGCGGGGCGCGCGATGAGCGCGCCTCCGCTGCCGCCGGCGGGCGTCGGGGAGACGCTGGAGCGGCTTCTCGCGGCCGTCGCGACCCGCGGCGACCTCGCGCATCTGGCGCTGCTGGCCTGGGCGCTCGCCGCCTCGTTCTTCGCGCTCCTCCTCCTGCGCGAATCCGCGCTCGCGAGCCGGCGCTTCGACGCCTTCGTGCGCGAGCTCGCGCGCTTCAACCGACGTTTCTCGGGAGACGACAGATGACCAGGATCCTGACTGCGCTCGCGCGCCGCCCGGACGCGCTCGCCCGGCGCACCGCCCCGCCCGATCCGGCACGGGCCACGATGCGCACCTTCGTGCGCACCCTCTCGCGGCTGGCGGCGCCCCGCACCACCGTGCGACCGGACGCCTCGGAGGCCGTGCGATGACGACGCTCGCCTTCGTCAAGGCCGCCATGCGCGGAGCACCGGAGACGAAGCTCACCTCGGCCAAACCCGACATCGTCGGCGGCAGCGGCGTCTTCGAGGGCTATGCCAGCCTGTTCGGCGTGACCGATCTCGCCCGGGACGTCGTCCAGCCGGGCGCCTTCTCGAAGAGCCTCGCGACCCGCGGGGCGCGGGGCGTGCGCATGCTCTGGCAGCACGATCCGGCCGAGCCGATCGGCACCTGGCTCGCGCTGGTGGAGGACGCCCGCGGGCTGCGCGTGCGCGGGCGCCTCAACCTCGCGGTCGCCCGCGCGCGGGAGATCCACGCGCTCATGCGCGAGGGGGCGATCGACGGGCTCTCGATCGGCTACCGGGTGACGAAGGCGGCCGCCGAGCGGGAAACCCGCCGGCGGCTGCTGCACGAGGTCGACCTGTGGGAGATCTCGATCGTCACCTTCCCGATGCTCCCCGCCGCGCGCGTCGCGGCGGTCAAGGGCGCGCCGCCGACGCTGGCGGAGTCGATCCGCCGGGCGGCGAAGAAGCTCTTCCCCGCCGGCACCCCCGCCGCCGCATGACGCTCCCGCCCCCTCGGGGCGGGGACGATCCGCGTCAGCGGATCAGGGGCGGGGTCCCGTCGTGCCGCCGGCGTGGGCGGCTTCGGCTGTCGCCGAATGCGCCTTCGGCGCACCCCCTCCGTCTCGTCGCCTTCGGCGCCGATCCACCTCCCCCGATGGGGGAGGAGCGCCTTTCCCGCCTTCACCGACATCACCTGCAAGGACACACCATCATGCACGACACCCGCGACCCCACCATCGAGACCAAGTCCGCGGACGCGCAGGTCGCGTTCGCCGAGTTCGCGCGGGCTTTCGAGGCCTACAAGGAGGAGAACGACGGGCGGCTCGCCGCCATCGAGACGCGCGGGCACGTCGACGTCCTCGTCGAGGAGAAGCTCGCACGCATCGACGCCTTCCTCGACGAGCAGAAGGCGCGCTCGGACCGGCTGGCGCTGGCCCGCCAGCGCCCGCCGCTCGCCGGCGAGGACAAGGGCCGTGAGGACCCGCTCGCGGCCGAGCACAAGGCGGCCTTCGACCTCTACGTCCGCTCCGGCGAGAGCGCGGGGCTCAAGCGCCTGGAGGAGAAGGCGCTCTCGGCCGGCTCCGGCCCCGACGGCGGCTATCTCGCCCCGCCGCAGGTGGAGCGCGAGGTGATCCGGCGGCTCTCGAGCCTCTCGCCGATCCGCGCCATCGCGGCCAACCGCACGATCTCGGGCGGGCTCTACAAGGTGGCGCACGCGATCACCGGCGCGGCGTCGGGCTGGGTGGCGGAGACCGCGCAGCGCCCGCAGACCGACAGCCCGACGCTGGCCGAGCTGTCCTTCCCGGCGATGGAGCTCTACGCCATGCCGGCGGCGACGCAGACGCTGCTCGACGACGCCATCGTCGACATCGACCAGTGGATCGCCGACGAGGTGGAAACCGCCTTCGCCGAGCAGGAAGGCGCGGCCTTCGTCGTCGGCGACGGCGTGGCCAAGCCGCGCGGCTTCCTCGACTATACGGCCGTGGCGGAGGCCTCCTGGTCGTGGGGCAACATCGGCTTCGTCGCCACGGGCGCGGCCGGCGCCTTCCCGGCGAGCGACCCGTCCGACGTGGTCGTCGACCTGATCTACGCGCTCAAGAGCGGCTACCGGCAGAACGCGTCCTTCGTGATGAACCGCAAGACGCAGGCCGTGGTGCGCAAGTTCAAGGACGCGCAGGGGCACTATCTCTGGCAGCCGCCGGCGGGTCCCGGCCAGGCCGCGAGCCTGATGGGCTTCCCCGTGGTGGAGGCGGAGGACATGCCCGACATCGCGGCGGGCGCCGACGCCATCGTCTTCGGCGACTTCCGGCGCGGCTACCTCGTCGTCGACCGCGCCGGCGTGCGCATCCTGCGCGACCCGTACTCGGCCAAGCCCTACGTGCTGTTCTACACCACCAAGCGCGTCGGCGGCGGGGTGCAGGACTTCGCGGCGCTCAAGCTCTTGCGCTTCGCGGCCTGACGTCAGTCGGCGCCGAGCTGGGCGCCGCGCGCATTCGGGGTGATGTCGAGGGGCGCGGGCGGGGCGGAGGGGGCGGCGCGGTCGAGATCGCGCATGCGCGCCGTGATCCAGCGCACGTGCGGGGCGACCGGCGTGATCGCCGTGAGCCCCCCGCAGGCGGCCCCGCGCGCCCCGGCGAAGGCGCCCGACGACCAGGAGATGATGCCGTCGAGCCGATAGGCGCCCGGCTCGCCCGAGAGCAGCGGGCCGCCGGAATCGCCCTGGCAGGCGCCGGCGCCCTCCTGCTCGCCGAGCCGCTCGGGGTCGGCGGCCATCACCATGCGATTGCCGAGCCGCGCCTCGCCCATCACCACGACGTAGGTGAAGCGCAGCGTCCGCGCCGTCGACTTGGCGCGGAAGCGCGTCGTGCCGAAGCCGGCGATGGTGGCGCCGTCGCCGGCGCCGGGCATCCGCGCGGCGGCGACGTCGAAGGCGCGGAAGTCCGGGCCGAGGCGGCGGTCGAGCTTGAGCAGGGCGAGATCGACGCCGGGCTGCTCGCGCGGCGGGATGCCGGGCTGGAAGCTCGGGTGCAGCACGCTCGCGGAGACGCCGAGATCGATGCGGCGAAAGCCGTAGTCGAGCGCGAAGATGCGGTAGCCGACGGGCTCGAGCACGCAATGGGCGGCGGTCAGCACGATGTCGTCGCGCACGAGCACGCCGGTGCACAGCTCGCCCTCGGAGCTCTCGATGCGCACGACGCCTTCGCGCAGCCCGTCCGTCGCGTCCGCCGCGCGGCCGCGGGTGATGGCGTCGGCCGGGCTCGCGTTAACGAGCGCAGCCGCGATCGCCGCCGCGAGGGCGAGGAGCGGAACGACGAGACGCGGGCGCGAACGAGACCGGGGCGGCATGGGATCACTGTGCGGCGCGCCGGGGTGGCGCGCAAGCACAGGAGATGCCGGAGGCGACGTCAGCGCCACTGCGCGCTTCGGCCCCAGCCGGCGAGCGTCGCATCGAGGAACGCGCGCTGCGGGCCCAGCAGCACGCCCTGGCTGATGTCGCCGCACTCGGCGCCGTTCGTGCCGCGAGTCCACGAGGTGACGGCGAGGACCGCATCGGCGCGGGCGATCGGCCCGCCGGAATCGCCGTGGCAGCCGCCGGCGGCGGTGCCGGCGAGCCAGACCAGGATCGAGGACGGCCCGTAGGGCTCCACCACCGAGAGGCGCGCCCGCCGCAGCGTCCCGCCGCTGAGGCGACCGGCCTCGCCCTCCTGCGCCACGCCCCAGCCGACGAGGTCGAGCGCCTCGCCGGCGCGCGCGCCCGCGGCAACGAGCGTGGCGGGCCGGAAGCCCGCCGGCAGCGGCGCGGCGAGGCGCACGAGGGCGAGGTCGATCGAGCGCCGCCGCGCGGCGATGGCGCCGGCGTCGTAGCCGGGATGCACCGCGATCGCCGCGACCTCGGCGAGGACCGGCGCGCCGGCGGGATCGCGCCAGTGCGCGCGGTGGGCGTCCGCTTCGGTGACGCAATGGGCGGCCGTCAGGACCACGTCCGCGGCCAGCACCACGCCCGAGCAGGCGCCGCCGCCGGACGAGAGGATCATCAGCGTGGACGCGGCGAGCGGCCCGGTCTCGGGCGCGCCGCCGACCACGGCCCGCGCCGGCGCGAGTGCCGCTGAACAAACGAGCACCACCGCGGCGAGCGCGGCCACGACACGACCAGACACCGACACCTACTCCAGCTTCCGGAGGGCAGACATGACCCCCCTATACCTCGCCGGCCCCGCCGTCGAGCCCGTCGGCGTGCCCGAGATGCGCGCCTTCCTGCGGCTCGAGCATGCGGACGAGGACGCGCTGATCGGCACGCTCCTGCGTGCGGCGCGCCTCGTCGTCGAGGCGACGACGCGGCTCGTCGTGCTCGAGCAGTCCTGGCGCATCGCGCTGGCCCGGGTGCCGGAGGACGGCGTCGTGCGCCTGCCGCTCGCGCCGGTGATCGCCGTGTCGGAGGTGCGCGCCTTCGACGCCGAGGACGTGGCGAGCGTCGTGCCGGTCTCCGACTGGCGGCTGGAGCGGCGCGCCGACCCGGTCCGCATCGTGCTCTCCGGCGCGGCACTGGAGGCGCGCGGCGGGGTCGAGATCGACCTGACGGCCGGCTTCGGCGCCACCGCCGAGGCGGCGCCGGCGCCGCTCGTGCAGGCCATCCGGCTCCTCGCGGCGCACTGGTTCGAGAACCGGGGCGACGGGCCGCCGCAGACCGAGCGGGCGAGCCTGCCGCTGGACGTCGCCGCCCTCGTCGCGCCGTTCCGGCGGCTGCGGATGGGATGAGCCGATGAGGAATGCCCGCACCCCGATCGGCGCCCGTCGGCGCCTGTTCACCCTCGACCTGCCGCAGGAGACGCCCGACGGCTTCGGCGGCGTCGTGCGCAGCTTCCAGCCGGGGCCGCGCCTCTGGGGCGCGATCGAGGCGCTCGGCCTCGACGAGCGCGAGCGCGCAGGCCGGCCGGAGGAGGCGGTGACCCATCGCGTGCGCCTGCGCCACCGCGCCGACCTCGACGGCCGCATGCGCCTCACGCTCGGCGCGCGCCGCTTCGCCGTGCGCGCCGCCACCGATCCGGACGGGAGCGGGCGCGAGACCGTCTGCCTGTGCGAGGAGATCAAGCCGTGAGCGCACCCGGGCCGATCCTGTCGCTGCGCACGGCGATCCTCGCGGCGCTCGCCGGCGACGCGACCCTCGCCGACCTGTTCGGCGGGACGATGCGCATCCACGACGAGCCGCCGCGGGGCGCCGAGCCGGTCTATGCGCTGTTCGGCCGGGTGATCGCCCGCGACGCCTCGAGCGAGGGCGTGCGGGCGCACGCGCAGGAGGCCGACATCGTGGTGTGGTCGCGCCCGGGCTCGGCCGCCGCGGGGCTCGCCGTTGCCGACCGGATCGCGACGCTGCTCGACGACGCCGACCTCGCGCTCGCGGGCCACCGCCTGATCCGCCTGCGCGTGGCCGAGAGCGGGGCGACCCGCGATGCCGGCAGCGGCGCCGCGCGTGCCTGGCTGCGGCTCTCCGCGCTCACCGAATCCATCAGCTGAGGACGACGAGACATGGCCGCGCAGAAGGGCAAGGACCTCCTCATCAAGATCGACGACGGCACCGGCGCCTTCGTGACGCTGGCGGGCCTGCGGGCGCGCCAGATCGCGCTCGGCGCCGACCTCGTCGACGTCACCAACGCCGAGAGCGCCGGGCGCTGGCGCGAGCTGCTGGCCGGCGCCGGCGTGCGCCGTGCGGCGCTCTCGGGCGCGGGCGTCTTCCGCGACCAGGCCTCCGACGCGCTGATGCGCGCGGTGTTCTTCGCCGGCGAGATCCGCGCCTACCAGGCGATCGTGCCGGATTTCGGCACGCTGACGGGGCCCTTCCAGATCGTCTCGCTCGAGTATCGCGGCGAGCACGCCGGCGAGGTGACCTTCGACGCGGCGTTCGAATCGGCGGGCGAGATCGCCTTCTCGGCGCTCTGAAGCGGGGAGGGGACGATGGCGAATGCACGACGCGGGGACGTCTGTGTCACGATCGGCGGGGCGGTCTATACGCTGCGGATCACGCTCGGCGCGCTGGCCGAGCTCGAGGACGCGCTCGCGGCCGAGGACCTCGGCGCGCTCGCGGCGCGGCTGGCGGAGGGACGCCTGCGGGCGCGCGACCTCGTCGCCGTCCTCGGCGCGGCGCTGCGCGGGGGCGGGCACGCGCTCGCCGACGCGGACGTGGCGGCGCTGGCGCTGGAGGACGGGGTCGAGCCCGTCGCCCGGGCGGCGATGCTGGCGCTCGCGCGCGCCTTCGGCACGGGGGCGGAGGAGGTCGGGGAGGGGGCGGGCGCCGAGGCCGGCGCAAACCCTCCGACCGCGCGGGCGTGAGCGCGCCGCCTGCGTCGGGTCTCCTCGCGCCGTCCCGCGCCTTTCCCTGGGACGCGGCGCTGGCGGCGGCGCTCGGGTGGCTGGGCTGGACGCCGGACACGTTCTGGCGCGCGACGCCGCGCGAGCTCGCCGCCGCCTTGTCCGGGTGCGTGCCCGGCACCGGGGAGGCGCCCTCGCGCGCCATCCTCGCCGCCCTGATGGCGGCGCATCCCGACGCCTGAGAGCAGGAGATCACCATGATCGGCGACGGCGACACCCCGTTCTCCGCCCCCCTGATCCCGCCCGAGCGGGCGCAGGAGATCGAACGGCTGACGCGGCTCACGGAGCGGCTCGGCGCGAGCTTCAGCGCGACCTTCGCGCGCGGGGTGTCGGAGGGGCGGCGCTTCGACGAGACCCTGCGTCAGATGGGCCGCTCGCTGATCGACATCGGGCTCAAGGCCGCGCTCGCCCCGTTGCAGCAGACGCTCTCGCGTGGCGTGGCGGGGCTGCTCGGGGGGATCCTTCACGGCGGGCTCGTGGGCGGCGGCACGTTTCCGCCGCTGCCGCCGGTGCGGCCCTTCGCCAAGGGCGGCGTCGTCGCCGCGCCGACCTGGTTCCCGATGACGGGCGGGCTCGGCCTGATGGGCGAGCGCGGGGCGGAGGCGATCCTGCCCCTGGCGCGCGGGCCCGACGGGCGGCTCGGCGTCCACGCCGGCGCGGGCGGGGGCCGCGCGCCGACGATCGTCGTCAACATCACGACGCCGGACGCCGAGAGCTTCCGGCGCTCGGAGGCGCAGGTCTCGGCGGCGCTCGCCCGCGCGGTGGCGCGCGGGCGGCGCGCGTCGTGATCGCTCAGGCAGCGGCGGAGCCGAGCATCGCGGCGATCTCGTCCTTCAGGGCGACGCGCTTGCGGCGCAGGTCCTGCTCGACCTCCTCCGAGGTCGGCTCGACGCGGGTCTCGATGCGGTGAATTTCGCGGTTGAGCTCATGGTACTCGTCGGCGAGCCGGGCGAAGTGCGCGTTCGAGGTCTTCAGCGCGTGGATGCGCTCGGCGGCCTCGGGGAACTCCTCGGCGAGCTCGTGGGGGACATGGCTCATCGTGCTTCCTTCCTTTTCGGTTCGAGCGGCCGCCCGCGCGGCCCTCCTGCGCGAACCTGACCCGAACCGGGGGCATCGCGCTTTGCGAAAGGTCAAGGTGAGCGGAATCGGGAGGGGACGATGGACGATTTCCACGAGGTGCGCTTCCCGCTCGACGTGGCGCTCGGCAGCCGCGGCGGGCCGACCCGGCGCACCGAGATCGTGACGCTCGCGTCCGGCCGCGAGCACCGCAACGCACGCTGGGCGCACTCCCGACGGCGTTTCGAGGCGGGGCTCGGCGTGCGCACGCTCGACGCGCTCGATGCCGTGATCGCCTTCTTCGAGGAGCGGCGCGGGCGACTGATCGGCTTTCGCCTGCACGACCGCACGGACTGGAAGAGCGGCAAGCCCTCGGCCGACCCGGCGGCGAGCGACCAGGCGATCGGCGAGGGCGACGGCGCGCGCGTCGCCTTCCAGCTGGTGAAGACCTACGGCGGCGCGCACGCCCCCTATCTGCGCACCATCGCCAAGCCCGTCGCCGGCAGCGTGCTCGTCGCGGTGGACGGCACGCCGCTGGCGGATGGCGTCGGCTTCACCTGCGACGCCACGACGGGCCTCGTCACCCTGGCGACGCCCCCTCCGCCCGGCGCCGCGGTGAGCGCGGGCTATCGCTTCGACGTGCCGGTGCGGTTCGACACCGACACGCTGGAGATCGATCTCCAGGCCTTCGCGGCGGGGGCGGTGCCGGAGATCCCGCTGGTGGAGATCGTGGCGTAGCTCAGGTCGTCGGCGTGAAAACGGCCGGCTCGGAGTGCCCGTCGTGCGCCGCTCCGGGCAGGGCGAGCGCCCAGGCGATCGTCACGTTGAGCTGCACGCTTTCGGTGTAGCCGGTGACCGAGATCGTTCCCACCCCGTTCGTGCTCGTCCCGGTCAGGGCGAAGTAGAGGGCGCTCGCGTCGTTGGGATCGGCCAGCCAGATGCCGTCGAGGTTCGCCGTCTTGGTGCCTCCCACGGTCGACCACGAGAGGCTGCCCGTCAGCGTCGTTCCGCCGGGGCTCTGGCCCGCCAGCGTCAGGGTGCCGGTCGCCCCCGTTGCGATGGCGGACCCCGAGTAGCTTCCGTTGAGATCGGTCTGCGCAGTCATGTCCAGTCCCCCTCGGCTTGTCGTCCGCGTGCGTAAGCGGGATTACAGCACCCTATAGTCATTTAATCTTCTTGTATTCATTAAACTTGCCATCTTGAAGCGAGTCGCCCTATTTTCAACCCGTACGGAGTGTTGCCCGTCATTGCCCGTTTGGATGACGATCATGCACGCCACCCCCCGAACTCGAAGCAGCCGAAGGCGCCTACTCACCTTCGCAACAATCGCGAACGACCTCGAGCGGGTGCCGAGCCCGCTGACTCGCCGGCGACGTCTCCGCCGAACGCGGCGCTGGATGATCCGACGCCGCCGGTCCCGGCCGATCTGTTCTTCGACCGGATCGAGCGCGAGCTCGAGGACGAGATCAGGCGCGAGGCCGAGGGCCGCCTCCGTGCCGAAGGCGCATGACGTCGTCCTTCTCGCTTCTGCGGAGCGCGACCTCGTCGATCTTCGAGGCTACATCCGAGCCGAAAGCGGAGCGACTGCGGCCCTGCGCTTCGTGCGGCAGGTGCGCAGGTACTGCCGCGGTCTGGCTACGTTCCCGGAGCGCGGAGCGCGCCGCGACGACATCGCGCCGGGGCTGCGCGTGACCGGCTTTCGGCGACGTGTCGCCATCGTCTTCACCGTCCAGGGGCGGACCGTCTCGATCGTGCGCGGCCTCTATCGCGGGCGCGATGGGGACGCGCTGCCGGCAGGGCAGCGCGACTGACCCGACCCGACTTGGGAGCTTGCCCATGCGCACCATCCCTCCCGAGCTCGCCGCTCGCCTGAGCGGCGGGGCGACGACGCTCGCGCGCTGCTGGCGCGTGACGCGGGCCGACGATGTCGTCGCCGGCTTCACCGATCACGACCGCGACCTCGCCTTCGAGGGCACGACCTTCCGCGCCGCGACCGGGCTCGAGGCGGCGGAGGCGGCGTCCGAGCTCGGCTTCGCGGTGGGCGGCGGCGAGGTCGCCGGCGCCCTCGTCTCCGCCGGGCTGACGGAGGAGGATCTCCTCGCCGGCGTCTGGGACGACGCGCGCGTCGAGACCTTCCTCGTCGACTGGAGCGCGCCCGAGCACCGCATGCGGCTCGGCATCGGCGCCATCGGCGAGGTGCGCCGGGCCGACGGCGCCTTCGTGGCGGAGCTGCGCTCGCCGATGCATCGCCTCGACGAGGAGCGCGGGCGGCTGTTCCGCGCGAGCTGCTCGGCCGATCTCGGCGACGATCGCTGCCGCGCCTCCGTGCCGCCGGTGGCGGCCGTGGTCACCGCGAGCGACGGTGCGCTGTCGGTCGGTGCGGACGCGCTTTCGGGCTACGCGCCGGAGCATTTCGCCCGGGGCCGGCTCGTCTTCGGGTCGGGCGCCAACGCCGGCTTCGCCGTCGAGGTGCGGGCGCACCGGGCCGGCGGCGTCCTCGACCTGTGGCGGCTCACGCCGCGTCCGATCGCACCCGGGGACGCCTTCACCGTCACGCCGGGCTGCGACAAGTCCTTCGAGACCTGCGCGGCGAAGTTCGGCAACACCGACAATTTCCGCGGCTTCCCGCACATGCCGGGCAACGACTTCGTCCTGCGCATGCCGCAGCAGGGCGAGCCGGGCCTCGACGGCGGGAGCCTGTTTCGATGAGCTCGGATCCGGCGGCGCGGGTCGTCGCCGAGGCCCGCGCCTGGATAGGCACGCCCTATGCGCACCAGGCCTCGCTGAAGGGCGTGGGCTGCGATTGCCTCGGCCTGCTGCGCGGCGTCTGGCGCGGGGTGATCGGCCCCGAGCCGGAGCGCCCCGGCCCCTACGCGCCGGACTGGGCGGAGGCCGGTGCGGGCGACGCGCTGATGCGCGCGGCGACGCGCTGGCTCGTGCCGACCGAGGGCATCGCCGCGGGCCGCGTCCTCGTCTTCCGCTGGCGTGAGGGGCTCTGCGCGAAACACTGCGCCATCGCCACCGGCCCGGACGCGATGATCCACGCGCACGACGGCGCGTGGGTCTGCGAGGTGTCGATCCCGCCGTTCTGGCGGCGGAAGGTGGCAGGCGTGTTCGCGTTCCCCTCCCGCCCCCTCAGGGCGGGGACGATCCGCGTAGCGGATCAGGGGCGGGGTCCCGTGCCGCCGACGTGAGTCGTTTCGGCTTCGCCGAAGCGCGCCTTCGGCGCACCCCCTCCGTCTCGTCGCCTGCGGCGCCGATCCACCTCCCCCGATGGGGGAGGAGCGTGTTCTGGAGATATTCCCATGGCCACCCTCGTCCTCCAGACCGCCGGCGCCGCCATCGGCGGGATGGTCGGCGGGCCGTTCGGCGCAATGCTCGGGCGGGCGCTCGGCGGGCTCGCCGGGGCGGCGATCGACGGCGCGATCCTGTCCTCGCTCGAGGGCGAGAGCACGCGCACGATCGTCGGCCCGCGGCTCACGGAGATGCCCGGCCTCGCCTCCACCGAGGGCGCGCCGATACCTGTCGTCTACGGCCGGGCGCGGATCGGCGGGCAGGTGATCTGGGCGACGCGCCTCGAGGAGGAGACGCGGGTGACGGTCCGCCGCGAGCCGCGGCGCGGCGGCAAGTCCTCCGGCGGGGGCGGAGGCGCCACGACGCGGGAGGTGACCTACGCCTACTACGCCAACCTCGCGGTGGGCCTGTGCGAGGGCCCGATCGCCTTCGTGCGGCGCGTCTTCGCCGACGGGCGCGAGATCGATCTCACCACCATCACAATGCGGGTCCATCGCGGCGACGAGGCACAGGCGCCCGACCCGCTGATCGTGGCCAAGGAGGGCGCGGCGCCGGCCTATCGCGGCCTCGCCTACGTCGTCTTCGAGCGCCTGCCGCTCGAGCCCTTCGGCAACCGCATCCCGCAGCTCGCCTTCGAGGTGGTGCGCGGCGGCAATGCGCTCGGCGCGGCGATCCGGGCCGTTTGCCTGATCCCCGGCGCGACCGAGTTCGGCTACGAGCCCGCCCCCGTGCGCCGGGCGCTCGGCCTGGGCGAGACGAAGCCCGACAACCGCCACCAGCTCCAGGCGACGAGCGACGTTCTCGCCTCCCTCGACCAACTCCAGGCCCTGTGCCCGAACCTCGCCCACGTCTTCCTCGTGGTCAGCTGGTTCGGTGACGATTTGCGGGTGGGGTCCTGCACCATCGCGCCGCGGGTGGAGATCCCGTCGAAGGACACCGAGGAGACGCCCTGGGCCGTCGCCGGCCTGACGCGGGCGGTTGCGCGGGTCGTCTCGACGTCGGGCGGCCTGCCGGCCTACGGCGGAACCCCGTCGGACGCGAGCGTGGTGCGGCTCGTCCGGCTCCTGAAGGACCGCGGGCTCGCGGTGACGCTCTATCCCTTCCAGATGATGGACGTCCCCGCCGGCAACGCCCTGCCGGATCCGCACACCGGCGCCATCGGCCAGCCGCCCTATCCCTGGCGCGGGCGCATCACCTGCGATCCCGCCCCCGGCCGGCCCGGCTCGCCGGACGGCACGAGCCTCGCGGCGGCGCAGGTCGCGGCCTTCTTCGGCACGACGCAGCCGGCGCACGTGGCGCCCGCCGACGAAGGCGTGAGCCATACCGGACCGGACGAGTGGAGCTTCCGGCGCCAGATCCTGCACTACGCGGCGCTCGCGCAGGCGGCCGGCGGGGTCGAGGCCATCGTCATCGGCACCGAACTGCCGGCGCTCACCCGCGTGCGCGCCGGGCCGGGCAGCTACCCGGCGGTCGACGCGCTCTGCGCGCTGGCGGCGGACGTGCGCACGATCGTCGGACCCGGCACCAAGATCACCTACGCCGCCGACTGGACCGAGTACGGCGCCCACGTGCGCGACGGCGGGGCGGAGGTGCGCTTCCCCTTGGACCCGCTCTGGGCCCACCCGGCCGTCGACGCGATCGGCATCGACTGGTACCCGCCGATCTCCGACTGGCGCGACGACGCCGTGCACCTCGACCAGGCCGAGGCCACGGGCGGGCTCGACCCGGACTACCTGCATCGCCGCCTCGGCGCGGGCGAGGGCTTCGACTGGTCCTACGCCGACGCCGCCGCCCGGGCGGCGCAGGCGCGCACGCCGATTTCGGACGCGCTCGGAGAGGCCTTCGCCTTCCGGCCGAAGGATCTCGTCGGCTGGTGGTCGGGCCCGCACCGCGAGCGTGTCGGCGGCTTGCCGGCGGGGCAGACGGCCTTCGTGCCCGAGGCAAAGCCGATCTGGCTCACCGAGATCGGCGTGCCCGCCGTCGACAAGGGGCCGAACGGACCGAACGTCTTCCCCGATCCGAAATCCTCGGAGAGCGCCTACCCGCCCTTCTCCTCCAGCGCCCGCGACGACCTCGCCCAGGCGCGGGGCGTCGGTGCGATCCTGAGGCGGTTCGATCCGCGCGTGCCGGGTCACGAGCCGGCGCACAATCCGCCTTCGCCGATCACCGGCACGGCCATGATCGACCCGGACCGGATGGCGGTGTGGGCCTTCGACGCGCGGCCCTTCCCGGCCTTCCCCGATCTCGGGGGCGTCTGGTCCGACGGCGCCAACCACGAGACCGGGCACTGGCTCAACGGCCGCCTCGAGGGCCTGCCGCTGGACGAGCTGATCCGCCGCGTGCTCGCCGATCTCGGCGTCGACTTGCCCGTCGCGACCGATTGCGACGGCTTCGTCGACGGCTTCGTGCTCGACCGGCCGATGTCGGCCCGCGAGGCGCTGGAGCCGCTCTTGCGGCTCTTCGGCGTCGACGCGGTGGAGCGCGACGGCACGCTCGCCTTCGTCGGGCGCGGCGTCCGCGCGGTCGCCACCATCGTCGCGGACGAGCGGGTGGAGGAGGGCGAGGACCCGCTCGAGCGGCGCGCGCGGGCGCAGGAGACGGACCTCCCGGCCGAGGTCGAGCTCGCCTTCACCGACGCCGCCGGCGGCTATCGCCGGGCGGCGGTGGCCTCGCGCCGGCTCGCCGGCGGCAGCCGGCGGCTCGCGCGGGTGGAGACCGCCGCGGTGCTGCGGCGCGCGCAGGCGCGCGGGCTCGCCGACGTGATGCTGCAGGATGCCTGGTCCGGCCGCGAGAGCCTGACCCTCGCCGTCTCCCCGCGCCGCGTCGAGCTCGAGCCCGGCGACGTGATCGCCCCGCCCGGCGGCGGCCTCTACCGGATCGGCCGGATCGTCGACGCCGCCGCGCGGCGGATCGAGGCGCGGGCCGTCGAGCCGACATTGTTCGCGGCGCCCGCGCCGAAGGGGACGGTCGTCGCCCGCGCGGCGCCGGCGACGTTCGGGCGGCCCTTCGTGCTCGTGCTCGACCTGCCGGCGGCGCTCGGAGACCCGACGGTGCTCTCGTTCGCCGCGATCCACGCGCGACCCTGGCCCGGCGCGATGGCGATCTGGCGCTCGGGGGACGGCGGGTCTTTCGAGCCGTTCGACGTGGCCTCCGCTCCGGCGCAGGTCGGCGAGACGCTGTCGCCGCTCGGGTCCGGGCTGCTGTGGCGCATCGACCGGGCGGGTGTCGTCGACGTCCGGCTGGCGACCGGCGCCATAACGAGCGTCAGCGACGGTGCGCTCTTCGAGGGCGCCAACCGCTTCGCCCTGCGCCGGCCGGACGGGGCGCTCGAGATCGTCGGCGTCGGCGCGGCGGAGCTGGTCGGCGAGCGCACCTACCGGCTCTCGCGCCTGCTGCGCGGCCTCGCCGGATCCGAGCCGGTCGCCGCGCTCGGCCTGCCGGCGGGGAGCGCGCTGGTGCGGCTCGACGAGGCGCTGGTGCCGCTGGCGCGCGCCACCGCCGATCTCGGCCGCACCTGGCGCTGGCGCATCGGCCCCGCCGATCGCGACCACGCGGACGCCGCCGTCGTGGAGATCGCCGCGACGGCGGGGCCGGCGGCGCTCATGCCGCTGGCGCCCGTCCACGCGGCGGCGCGGCGCACGGGGGAGGGGATCGTGCTCTCCTGGGTGCGTCGCTCGCGCCTCGACGCCGACGCCTGGGACCCGGTCGACCCGCCGCTCGGGGAGGCCACGGAAGGTTATCGCGTCGAGATCCTCTCCCCCGGCGGGGCGGTGGTGCGCACGCTCGCGACCGCGAGCCCCGCCGCGCTCTATCCCACCGCCGACGAGCTCGCCGACCACGGCGCGCCCCAGGCGGCGCTCGCCGTGCGCATCGCCCAGGAGAGCGCCCTCGTCGGCCCGGGAACCCCGCTGATGGCGACGCTCCCCATCCGGTGAGCACGTCCCGCCCCTTCGGGGCGGGGACGATCCGCGCAGCGGATCGGGGGCGGGGTCCCGTCGTGCCGCCGACGTGCGTGGCTTCGGCTCCGCCGAGGCGCCTGCGGCGCACCCCCTCCGTCTCGTCGGCTCCGCCGCCGATCCACCTCCCCCGCTGGGGGAGGATGAACTCACGGCCCGTCGCGGCGGGGACGGTCCCCGCAAGCGGGTCGGGGGCGTGGTCCCGCGGGCCCTGGCGGGAAAGGTTCCCGCTCGCCTCTGGGGGAGGAACTGCTCGTGTCCGCCCGATT
>JBNPEA010000130.1:0-27242 GCA_051117315.1 Salinarimonas sp.
CCGGGTCCTGCCGGCCGCCGCGATCGGTCGTGCCGCCCGATCACTCCGCGGGCGATTCCAGAGAGGACGCCCGGCCGGATCATTCGCCCCGCGCCGTCGTTCTGCGAACGGGCTGGGCTTCCAACCGCGACGAACGGGAGACACCTCGAAGCGCATCTCGACCGGTGCTGTGGCCCGGCACCAGGAGCGACTCGAGGAGACGGCGGCACAGCTGCCGGACCTCACGACGACGACGACCGCAGAGGCCTACGCGCGCACGGGCCTCGCCGAGGGGCAGATCGAGGCGCTGCTCGCGACGCTCGACGCTGCGCGCCTCGCAGATGCAGCCGGCGCAGGCGCGGCCGGATGACGATGGGCGGCGCCGCGCAAGACATGATCGGCGAGCAGGAACTCCGACGATCCGTGGGGCGGGTAGCGACGCGCCCGCACGGCTACCCGCACTCTGTTCCCCGCCCCGATGCTCCGTCGCCGCGCCTCGACGAGCGCCGCGGCCTCACCCCGACGCCTCGTCCGCAGGCACGAAGCGCAGGGCGACGCCGTTGTTGCAGTAGCGCAGGCCCGTCGGCGCCGGGCCGTCCTTGAAGACGTGGCCCTGGTGGCCGCCGCAGCGCGCACAATGATACTCGGTGCGCGGCAGGATCAGCTTGAAGTCGCGCTTGGTCTCGACCGCACCCTCGATCGTGTCGAAGAAGGACGGCCAGCCGGTGCCGGAATCGAACTTCATGTCCGAGCCGAAGAGCGGCAGGTCGCAGCCGGCGCAGTGGAACGTGCCCGTGCGGTACTCCTTGTCGAGCGGGCTCGTGCCCGCGCGCTCCGTCCCCTCCTTGCGCAGGACGTGGAACTGCTCGGGGGTGAGGCGCTCGCGCCACTGCGCCTCGCTGAGGGTCCAGGTTTGTGTCTCGGCCACGCTCACGGTGCGTTCTCCCTCGCTCGCGACGCTCGTCGCCTCTGTGGTTCGCCCGACGCCCTCGCCGCATCCGGTGAGCGCGAGGGCCGCGACGCCGCCCAGGACGGAGCGGCGGGTCGGCATGGTGCTTTCCGTCATGGGACCCATATGGCGACCGCTCGGACCGGGGCAAGCCGACGAAACATGCCTTCGGGTGCGACGTTGTCGACGCCGGAGGTACCGCATCGTGACACGGATCCTGGGCCGTATCGACCGCCGCCTTTCGCGCGATCTCGCCCGCGTCGGCCTGCAGACCGGCGCGGCGGTGTCCGTCGTCTACCTGGTCATGCGCTGGTACGGCATCGACCATCTCTCCTGGGCGATCATCTCCGCGCTGTTCTCGATCCGCCTCGCGTCGGACTCGACCGTGTCCGTCGGGGTGGCCCGCGTGAGCGCGGCCCTGATCGGCACGGGACTCGGGCTCGCGACCGTCGTCCTCTTCGCCGACATCCTGCCCGGGAGCTGGCCGGTCCTGGCGGCGGTCGTCACGGCGAGCGTCGTCGCGAACCTGATCACGACGCTCTGGCCGAGCCTGAACTACGTCGCGGTGGCCGCCGCCATCGTGGCGCTCAACGCCGACGCGGACATCATGACCTCGCTCGAGCGTGCGCTCGCCATCATGATCGGCTCGGTGGGCGCGGCGCTGTCCTCCGCGATCGTCTGGCCGGAGAGCGCCCGCGCACGTGCCGTGCGCAACATCGCCTACGCGCTCGACGATTGCCGTCGCCTGGTCGAGGCCTCGCTGAGCGGCCTCGCCGGGGCAGATGCGGAGGACACGCGCCGGATCGACCAGGATTTCCAGCGCCACATCGGCACCGCCCGCGCCATCGCGGGCGACGCGCGCTTCAAGCGGGGCCTCGAAGGCGGGCACTCGCTGGCGGAAGGGCTGATCGCGATCGAGCGGCTGTGGCATGCCACCATCGTCCTCGACCGCGCGGCCGAAGAGCGCCGGCCGAGCCTCCGGCGCGACGATGTCGGCGGTGTACACCTCGATATCGACGGGGTGCGCGAGCAGGTCGCCGGCTACCTCGGCGCCCTCTTCGCGCATCTGCGCGGCGAGGAGGAGGCGCCGCCCGGCGCGGAGCCCGTCGTGCGCTGCCTGTCCGAGGCGGAGGCCGCGCTTCGGCACTCCCCCGCCGAGACCGCGCTGACGGACGAGCCAGACCGCGAGCGGGCCGTCTCGGCGCTCCGCTTCGGCATCGACGAGCTGCGCAAGAACATCGTCGAGATCGCCGAGCTCGTCGCACCCGGGCGCGAGGCGCTGGAGCGTGACTGGCAGGGCGCGTCGAGGCCGCGCGAGGACCGCGCCGCATGAGGTCGTCTCGGCGATCGTCGCCTCCGCAGCGAAATCTACTTCCGATGCGTAAATCTAATTTGATTGACATTTTTGGTACGTGTAGCTCAGGATCGTCGGGACGCAACCGAGGATGATACGATGCTCGATCACTCCCGCATAACCGCCATTCACACGCTCGGTCCGTCCGGCACCAATTGCGAAGCCGCGGCCGCGCACTACGCCGCGAGCCATGGCCTCGATGCCGAGGTCGTCCTCCATCGAACCCTCGAGGAGGCCATGGTGCGTGTCCTCGAGGCTCCGGGGGCGGTACTCCTCGGTTGCGTGGTGTACCCGGACCTGCACGGGCTGGTCTTCCCCTTTCTCGACCGGATGACGCTCGCCGACCAGTTCCTCTTCGACACGTTCCCGATGGTGCTCGCCGCGCGGTCGGCCGACGCCGCGATCACGCTGGTCGGCACCCACCCGGCCCCGCGCGCGCTGGTCCCCGACGGCCACGAGATACGCCTCGTGACGAGCAACGCGGAGGCGGCGCGGCTCTGTGCGCTCGGCGAGGTCGACGCCTGCATCACCACGGGCCTGGCGGCGCAGCGCAGCGGCCTCGTCGTCCTGCACGATCACGGCCCGGTGCCGATGGGGTTCACCATCCACACCCATCGCGCGCTCGTGAGGCGCGCGGCATGATGGACGATCTCGTCGCGATCACGCGAGCGATCGCGGCGGCGCAGGCGCCGGACGGATCGCTGCCGGACGACGCCGCCGACGCCCGCGACCTCCTCGCACGCGCCGCCGCGCGCGCGGCGCAGGTGGCGCGTGCGCTCGGTGCGCCGGCGCAGGCGGACGCCATCGCCGCCGACACCGCGTCCTGGCTGGCGGCTGGGGCACGCGACCGCCCGGACTTCGGTCGTACGCGCGATGCCATGCGCGCGCCGGAGGAGGGCGCGCCGTTCTTCTTCTTCGGCCCCCTGCGCCTCGCAAACGGGGGTCGGGCCGGCTATCGCTTCGAGACCTTCCTCGCGATCCGCGAGGAGCCGACGGGGGCGGCGTACAGGGCGCTCTACGAGGCCTACCCGCACCCGAAGAACATCTGCCAGTCCGCGCACCTGGTCGCCGGCACGCCCGGACTGTCGCGCGGCAACAACATCGTCTTCTTCCCGGAGAACATAGCCAGCGCCACGCTGCCGGAACGGCAGCGCTACGCGCTGTTCTTCTTCAACAAGTTCAAGCGCATCTACGACACGATCACGGTACCGACCTGGGACGCGGCCGGCGTGCCCGCCGCGCTGCGCAACTCGCGGATCGACGAGCCGCGCCGCGCCTACGAGGCACGCTGCGTCTGGGGCTACCTGCACGACTACTTCCACCACCAGGGCACGCGCCCCTTCGACGAGCAGATCGGGCTGAAGACCCGCTGGTTCACCGGCCTGCTCGAGGAGCTCAAGGTCGACCTGGCGACCTACCGCGCCTGCCGCGCGGGGGGTGTGCCCGAGGGCGACGCGGTCGCCGAGTTCATCCTGTTCGACCGGACCATGCGCTACCCGGGCGAGCCCGATTGGTCGCGCAACTTCGACTCGGGCACGGGCCTGCTGCTCCTCGCCTATCTGCGGGAGGCCGGGGCCCTGCGCGTGCGCGACGACGGCCGGCTGGCGATCGATCTCGCCGCGGTGGACGAGGCCGCCTCGACGTTCGTCGCCGAGGTCGAGGCGCTGGAGACCGGCGGCGACGAGGCCTATCTCTCGGGCGCGGAAGCGATGGTCCGCCGGTTCCTGCCCGCACCGGACGAAGGCGAGATCCGCTTCGGCGCGCCCGCCTTCCTGCGCGAGAGCGCGTTCGCGGCGCGGATCGGCACCGCCCCGACGATCGACTTCACCTTCGACGCGGCCGCCTGCGGCGCCCAGGTGCGCGACACGGCTCGTGCCCTCGGCGCATGACATGGACGCGCCGGCTGCCGCGCGGGCGATTGGCGTCGGGACGCGAGGGTGCTATCTATTCCAGGCACGGTCGCACGATCGCGCGTAAAACGTGCAGGTGCGCGGGACCGCCGCGTCCTCGTCTTCCATCCCGCCCGGGGTCCGCGCGTCATGATCAGCAGTTCCTGGCTCGTCGCGATCGTGCTGTTCGCGCTCTCCACGTCCGTCTCGCCGGGCCCGAACAACCTCCTCCTGGTCACCTCGGGCGCCAAATTCGGCCTCGCGCGGACATGGCGCCACATCATGGGGATCACGGTCGGCTTTCCGGTGATGATCGTGGTCGTCGGGCTCTTCCTGGGAGCGGTCTTCCAGGAGCGGCCGTGGCTGCACGACCTGCTCGCGATCGTGGGCTCCGCCTACCTGCTCTACCTGACCTGGAAGATCCTCGCGGCTCGCGGGTCGGTCGAGCGCGGCGCGATGGGCAAGCCGATCGGCTTCGTGGAGGCCGCGCTGTTCCAATGGGTCAACCCCAAGGCCTGGGTCATGGCGACGGGCGCCGTCGCGGCCTACACGACGACGGCGGGGTTCGGCATCGAGCTGTCGGCGATCGCGGCGGTGTTCGTCGCCGTGAGCCTCGTGACCTGCACCGTCTGGGCGGCCTTCGGGGAGCTGATCGCCGGCTTCCTGAGCACGCCGGCCCGGGTGCGTGCCTTCAACGTCACGCTCGGGCTCATGCTGCTCGCCTCGATCGTGCCGATCCTGCTCGGCCGCGCTCCGGGCTGAGCGCGTCACGCATGTCGGGCACGTCCACATGGCGAGCGGCGAGCGTCGTCGGGCCTGCCAGGACGCCGTAGAAGTCGTACCAGTGGATCCGCTCGTTCGCGCGCAGGAAGCGGAAATGCGTCCGGAAGAAGAAGAGCCGCTCGCGGAAGAGGCCGAGGCGGCCGGGTTGGACGAGCTGCGGCATCGAGAGGCGCAGCGTCCGCGGCCACAGCGTGCGCGTGGCGAAGAGGCCGCTCAACGCCGCCGGATCGGCCGGGCAGACGTTCATCAGGTCGTGGCGGCTCTGGACCTCGTGCCAGGTGATCGACGGCTCGTTCGCGAGCCGCCCCACGGCGGCGCGGTAGCGCAGGCAGGTCTCGTCCACCAGCATCAGCGGCGCGACGGTGCCGATCGTCAGGAGCGACACGACCGGGCCGCGCCGGCCGAGGTCGGGATCGTGCGCCAGCGCGAGGGCGAGCGTTTCCGGGGCGAGGAAGGCGCCCGACGAATGGCCGACCAGGACGATCTCGTCGATCCGCGGGTCGCGCGCCGCCGCGACCAGAGCCGCGGCAAAGACGTCGAGCCGCTCCTGCAGCACGTGCGTCTCCCCGCGCTCGTGCGCGAAGGAGAAAAGCCAGTCCTCCAGCAGGTAGCGCAGGAACATCGGGCGATCGAGCCGCAGCGCCAGCCAGGCGGCCGCCGCGCCCGCCGCCAGCGCCGCCGCCGGCGCCGCCAGTGCGTGGAGCTGCCACGCGACGGCGCCCGCACCGAGCGCGGCGAGGACCACGAGCACGGCCAGGAACAGCGTCGTCACATAGGGATAGACGATGAAGGCCGCGAACTGCCGATCGATGCGCGCGAGGCGCGCGACGACGCCGCGGCGCACCAGGTCGGCGCCGACCCGCATCAGCTTGCCGAGCCGCCGCGCCAGCGGCGCGCGGAAGGCCGGGCGCGCGATGTCGTCCCAGCGCAGGATCGTGACGTCGGTGCGCGTCCGCCAGCCGCCTGAGACGTCCTGCGCCTCGATCGCGAATTCCGGCGCCGGCCCGTCCTCGCCCTCGAGCGTGCCAGCCTGCGCCGCGAAGCCGCGCAGCGCCCCTGCGGCGGCGAGCTCCTCCGTGAACAGCGCATGGTAGACGCGCGGCCGGCGCGGGTCGTAGCCGGGCAGATAGAAGGCGGCGCGGCGGCGCACGCAGACCGTCTCGAGCCCGTCCATCCCGCCCGCATCCGTCATCGCGTTCCCCGGCTCCCGGCCGGCCCGGGGCAGCGGGCGCCTAGCACGCGGACGCGTCCGTGTCGACGCGCCACTGGCGCCCGCGGGCGTTCTCGCCTATGTGACGCGCTCCCCGACACTTTCGGCGACACAATCCGCATGACCGCACCCGCGCGCAAGATCTCGTTCGTCTCCCTCGGCTGCCCGAAGGCGCTCGTCGATTCCGAGCGGATCATCACGCAATTGCGGGCGCAGGGCTACGCGCTCTCGCGCGAGCACGACGGCTCGGACCTCGTCATCGTCAACACCTGCGGCTTCCTCGACAGCGCCAAGGCGGAGTCGCTCGACGCCATCGGCGAGGCCATGGCGGAGAACGGCAAGGTGATCGTCACGGGCTGCATGGGCGCCGAGCCCGAGCAGATCCGCGAGCGCTTCCCCGGCGTGCTGGCGATCACCGGCCCCCAGGCCTACGAGAGCGTGCTCTCGGCGGTCAACGCGGCGGTGCCGCCGGCGCACGACCCGTTCCTCGATCTCGTGCCGCCGCAGGGCGTGAAGCTGACGCCGCGCCATTACGCCTACCTGAAGATCTCGGAGGGCTGCAACAATCGCTGCTCGTTCTGCATCATCCCCAAGCTGCGCGGCGACCTCGTCTCGCGGCCGGCGGGAGACGTGCTGCGCGAGGCCGAGCGGCTGGTTAAGGCGGGCGTGCGCGAGCTCCTCGTGATCTCGCAGGACACCTCGGCCTACGGCGTCGACGTCAAGTACGCGCCCTCCAGCTGGCAGGGCCGCGAGGTGCGCACCCGCTTCCTCGATCTCGCCCGCGAGCTGGGCACGCTCGGGGCCTGGGTGCGGCTGCACTACGTGTACCCCTACCCCCACGTCGACGACGTGATCCCGCTCATGGCGGAGGGCAGGATCCTTCCCTACCTCGACATCCCCTTCCAGCACGCCTCGCCGAAGGTGCTGCGCGCCATGAAGCGCCCGGGCAATGTCGAGAAGACGCTCGATCGGATCAAGGCCTGGCGCGCCGTCTGCCCCGACCTCGCCATCCGCTCGACCTTCATCGTCGGCTTTCCCGGCGAGACGGAGGAGGACTTCCAGCTGCTGCTCGACTGGCTGGAGGAGGCCGAGCTCGAGCGCGTCGGGTGCTTCAAGTACGAGCCCGTCGCCGGCGCGCCCGCGAACGCCATCGCCGAGGCCGTGCCGGAGGCGGTGAAGGAGGAGCGCTGGCACCGCTTCATGCAGGCGCAGGCGGCGATCTCCGCGCGTGTCCTCGCGCGCAAGGTGGGGCGCACGATCCCCGTCATCCTCGACGAGATCGGCCCCACCGTGGCGATCGGTCGCTCGCAGTGGGACGCGCCGGAGATCGACGGCAACGTCTTCGTCAAGACGCGGTCCAAGCGCATCGCTCCGGGCGACGTCGTCGACGTCGCCGTGCGCCGGGCGGACGCCTACGACCTCCACGGCGTGCTCGCCTGAGGCGCCTACGGCCGAGCTGCCACGCCGGCGCCCGAATGACACCGACATAGGCTTGCTTCCGCGCCCCCCGGAGCCGCCATGTCCCGATTCGCACCGCCGCTCATCGTCCTCGCGACGCTCGCGCTCGCCGGCTGCGGAGGCGGAGGCGGCGGAGGCGGCGGGGGCGCGCCGGCGACGGGCACCCTCGCCCCGCCCGCGACGAGCCCGGCGCCGGGCAGCCCGACCCACACGCTGGCACGCTACTTCACCGCCTCGTTCGACGAGGCGGCCGCGACCGCGGCGCGGAACGCGCCGGAATTCGCGATCCAGGACAAGATCGTCACCCTCAGCGCCGGCGGGCCGACGCTGCCGACCTTCGCCTATGCCGCGATCCGCGCGGAATACGCGCATTCGGTGGGCCTCACCGGCCGCGGCACGACAATCGCCGTGGTCGACGACGGCTTTCGCCTCGGCCATCGCGAGCTCGCCGGCAAGACGATCACGACCTACGGATCGGTCCCGGTCGAGAGCCACGGGACCGCCGTCGCCAGCATCGCCGCCGGGGTGTCCGACGGGCAGGGCGTGATGGGCATCGCGCCGGGCGCCGACCTGCACCTGTCCTCGTTCACGAACGGCGTGGGCGCCATCGCCGGCGCCACGCGCGACGCCGACGCCCGCGGCGCCCTCGTGCAGAACAATTCCTGGGGCTATTCGGCGACGATCGACCGGCTCGAGAGCTGGCTCGCCGCCAATCCCGGCGCGAGCGCGGCGGACGGCTTCGCCGCGATCGTGGGCGCGCCGCGCGCGGACGCCGCCGCCTATCTCGACGCGCTGCGCGCCTTCACCACGGACGGCATCGTCGTCTTCGCCGCCTCGAACGCCGACGGGGCCACCCGCGCGGGCCTGATGGACGGCCTGCCGGTCGTCGTCCCCGAGCTGACGCCGGGCTGGCTCGTCGCGGTGAACGCCGTGCTCGCCTTCGACGCGCAGCGGGTCACCGGGGCCCGGCGCCTGTCCGCGCCATGCAACGACATGGCGCCGAGCTGCCTCGTCGCCGACGGGACCGTCCGCGCCGCCGCGGGCGGGTCGGACACGGACTATGCCCTCGTCACAGGGTCGTCCTTCGCCGCGCCGCAGGTCGCCGGCGCCGTCGCGCTGCTGGCGCAGGCCTTCCCGGACCTCCCCGCAGCCGATCTGCGCGTGCGGCTCCTGGCGAGCGCCGACAACGGCTTCTTTCCCCACGCGGGCGCGACCGATTTCGGCAACGGCGTGCGCCATGGATACGGCACCGAGTTCGGCCACGGCGCGCTCGACCTGCGTGCCGCGCTCCTGCCGATCGGCCAGGTGGGGCTGCCGGCGACGGCGAACGCCTACGAGGGCGTCGCCGGCCCCTCGACGGTCGCCGCGGGCGACGCCTATGGCGATGCGGTCGCACGAGCGCTCGCGAGCGAGCGCATCGCCGTCTTCGACAGCCTCGGCGCCACCTTCTCCGCGCCGGGCGCGATCCTCGTGGGGGCCGCGCCGGACGCCGATTTCAGCCGGCGTATGCGGGCGTTCTCCGGCGCGACCCCGGAGCTCGCGCGCGCGCAGATCGGCGGCTCGGCGGGCGCAGACGGCGAGGACGCGATCGGCTGGCACTTCGCGAGCGGTGCGCCCGAGGCCGTGCAGGCGTCGATCGGGCTCACCGGGGCGACGAGCCCCGTCCTCTCGGCGCCGGGCGGCCTCGCCGGGCTCACGAGGAACGGGTTCGGCTTCGCCGCGACCCGCGAGCTGCGGGGCGGCGGGGCGATCACCGTCCACGCCTTCGGCGACGCCGCGCCGGAGCCCGAGGGCGCCTTCGCGGCGCTGAGCCAGGACCGCGTCGGTCCCGCCTGGGGCGCGGGCGTCGCGCGGCATCTGGATCTCGGGCCGGGCGCGGTGACCCTCGGCATCTCGACGCTGCACGAGACCGACGGCGTGCTCGGCTTGCGCACGACCGGTGTCCTGGGCACCACGCGCAGCACCGCCGGCGCGCTGGATCTCGGCCTGTCGCTGCCGATCGGCACCGCCGCGCTCGACTTCTCCGCCCAGCTCGGCATGACGGATGCCGTGGGCGGCGGCCTCGCCGCCGGATACGACGGCGTCGCCTTCAGCGCCTTCGGCGCCACCCTCGGCCTCGTCGACGTGCTGCGCGACGGTGATCGCCTCGCGCTCAGCGTGCGCCAGCCGATGCGCGTCGAGCAGGGCACCGCGCTCCTGCGCGTGCCCGCCGGGCGCGACCGCGAGGGGCGCATCGCCTTCCGCGACCTCGCCGTCGACCTCGCCCCGCGCGCCCGCCAGATCGACCTCGGCCTCGACTGGACGACGGGGCTCGGCCCGCGCAGCGAGCTGCGGCTCGGCGCCGCGCTGTCGCTCTCCGAGGGCCACCAGCCCGGGGCGACGGGGGCGGCGATGATGGGGGCGTTCCGCCACAGCTTCTGACGCGCGCGGCCGCTCCGGGGCTCAGACGCGACCGGGCGCCGCGCCCAGCGCCGTCGAGAGGCGCGCCCAGGCCTGCGCGTCTGCCGGCAGGCCGAGGCGCAGGCGGCGGGGGTCGTCCCGGAAGCGCCGCACCCAGATGCCGGCCTCGCCGAGCAGACGGAAGATCTCCGGCGCGCCGTCGCACTCGATCGTCCGGAACAGGCGCGTGCCGCGCACGGGACCGTCCGCGAGCGGTGCCAGCAGCGCGTCGAGGCGTGCCGCGTCGGCGGCGCGGGCGCGCCGCGCCTCGGCGAGCCAGGCGGCGTCATCGAGTGCCGCGCGGCCGATCGCCAGCGCCGGGCCGGCGACGGACCATGGACCGAGCGCCGCGCGTAGGCGCTCCGACAGCGGGCCCCGCGCCACGGCGAAGCCGAGCCGCAGGCCGGCGAGGCCCCAGGTCTTGCCGAAGGAGCGCAGAACGATCGCGTTCGGCGGCACGTCCACGGCGAGGCTCTCGACGGGCTCGAGGTCGGCGAAGGCCTCGTCGACGACGAGGAGTCCCTCGCGACCGGCGAGATCCGCCGCGACCGCCCGCAGCGCCGCGCCCGTCCAGGTGCGCCCGTCGGGATTGTTGGGGTTGACGAGGACGAGGACGTCGCAGCCCTCCGACTCCTCCGGTGCCGCCACGGTGCGCACCCGCGCGCCGGCCGCCGCCCAGGCGCGGGCGTGCTCGCCGTAGGTCGGCGCGACGATCGCGACATCCTGGGCGGGCGCCAGGAAGGGCAGGAGGACAAAGGGCAGGAGGCTGATCAGCGCCTGCGTGCCCGGCGCGGCGACGACGCGGGCGGGATCCGCGACGCCGTAGGCGCGCGCGGCCGTCGCCTCCAGCGCCGCGTGGTCGGCGGGCTCGGGGAGGCGCGTGAAGGCCGAGGCTGGCAGGGCGGGCAGCGGATAGGCTATGGGGTTGATCCCCGTCGAGAGGTCGATCCACGGCGCGGGCGCGTGCGGGAACAGCCGGCGCGCCTCGCCGAGATCGCCTCCGTGCCAGATCCGCCCCTCCTCCATCCGGCCGCTCCCCATGCTCGCCGACACGCTCGCCCTCCTCGTGCTCGCGCTCCTCGCGGAGGCGGCGATCGGCTATCCGGGGCGTGTGTACACGGCCATCGGCCATCCCGTCACCTGGATCGGCGCGCTGATCGGCGCCCTCGACCGCGACCTCAACCGGGAGGACGCCTCCCCCGCCGCCCGCCGGACCATGGGCGTCGTGGCCCTCGTCGCGATCCTCGCCGTGCCGGGCGTGCTGGCGCTCGCGGTGCAGGTGATACTCTCCGGGCTGGGGCTCGTCGGCCTTCTCGTCGGAGCGATCCTCGCCTCGACCCTCCTGGCCCAGCGCTCGCTGCACGAGCACGTCGCCGCCGTGCGCGACGGGCTGCGTGCCGGTGGGATCGAGGGTGGGCGCGCGGCCGTCTCGATGATCGTGGGGCGCAATCCGAAGACGCTGGACGAGCCGGCCATCTGCCGGGCGGCGATCGAGAGCCTGTCGGAGAACTTCTCCGACGGGGTCGTCGCGCCCGCCTTCTGGATCGGCGTCGGGGGCCTGCCCGGCGGCGTGCTCTACAAGGCGGCGAACACCGCAGACAGCATGATCGGCCACCGGACGCCCCGCCACGAGATGTTCGGCTGGGCGGCGGCGCGGTTCGACGACGTGATCAACCTCCCCGCCTCGCGGCTCACGGCCGGGCTGATCGTCGCCGCGGCGGCGCTGCACCCCGACACCTCTGCGCGAAAAGCGCTCGCCGCCGTGCGGCGCGACGCCGGAAAGCACCGCTCCCCCAATGCCGGCTGGCCGGAGGCCGCCATGGCCGGCGCGCTCGGCCTGCGCCTCGCCGGCCCGCGCACCTACGGCGACACCATCGTCGACGACGCCTGGATGGGCGACGGCCGCGCGGAGGCGACCGCGGACGACATCGACCGCGCGCTCCGGCTCTACCGCACCGTCTGCGGGCTGCTGATCGGGCTCGCCGCCGTCCTCGCGGTCACGGCACTTGGGCTGTCTCGCTGATGGCGAGGAGCCGGTCGCAGTCGAGGTGGGCGGCGAGATGGTCGGCGAAACGGTCGAGGATATCGTCGACCAGCGTCTCGTAGGAGAGGCCGCTCGTCTTCGCGCCGAGCCGCGCGAGCCAGGCGGCGCGCTGCGCGTCGTCGGCGAACAGGCCGTGGACGTAGGTGCCGACGACCAGGCCGTCGCGGGAGCGCGCCCCGTCCGAACGGCCGTCGCCTAGGCGGGCGAAGGGGCGCGCGGCGTCCGGGCCGGTCGTCTCGCCGACATGCATCTCGTAGCCGGAGAAGGGGGTGCCATCCTCGACGGCCGTGCCCGTGACGGCCTCGAGCGTCTTCACCCCCGTGAGCCGGGTCTCGAGGTCGAGGAGCCCGAGCCCGTCGACCACCCGCCCCGCCGGCCCCTCGATCCCGTCGGGATCGGCGATACGCCGCCCCAGCATCTGGAAGCCGCCGCACAGGCCGAGCACCCGCCCGCCGCGGCGCACGTGGGCTGCGATGTCGACGTCCCAGCCCTGGGCGCGCAGGAAGGCGAGGTCGTCGATCGTGGTCTTCGAGCCCGGCAGCAGCACGAGCGCCGTCTCGGCCGGGATCGGCGCACCCGGCTCGACGAGCACCAGCCGCACGCCGGGCTCCTCGCGCAGGGGATCGATGTCGTCGAAATTGGAGATGCGCGGCATGACGGGCACGGCGATGGTGACGCCCTCCCCGTCCCCCTCCCCTTGCTCGGCGCGCGCCTCGCGCTCCAGCCCGAGCCGGTCCTCAGCCGGCAGCCGGCCGGCGTCGGCGAAATGCGGCACGAGGCCGAGCGCCTCCCAGCCGGTGTGCTCGGCGACGAGCCGCATGCCGTCGGCGAAGAGCGTGGGATCGCCGCGGAAGCGGTTCACCACGAAGCCGGCGACGAGCGCCGCGTCGGCGGGATCGATCACCGCCTTGGTGCCGACCAGGCTGGCGATCACTCCGCCCCGGTCGATGTCGCCGACGATGACGACCGGCGTGCCGGTGGCGCGGGCGAAGCCCATGTTGGCGATGTCGCCGGCGCGCAGGTTCACCTCGGAGGCGGAGCCCGCACCCTCGACGATCACGAGATCCGCCTCTCCGCGCAGCCGGCCGAACGAGTCGAGCACGTCCTCCATCAGCCGCGGCTTCCAGGCCTGGTACTCCCGCGCCTTGGCGGTGCCGACCATCCGCCCCTGCACCACGATCTGCGAGCCGATCTCGCTCTGAGGCTTGAGCAGGACCGGGTTCATGTGCACCGACGGCGCCACCCCGGCGGCGCGAGCCTGCAGCGCCTGCGCCCGGCCGATCTCCCCACCGTCGACGGTGACGGCGGCGTTGTTCGACATGTTCTGCGGCTTGAACGGCCGCACCACGAGCCCGCGCCGGGCGAAGTGCCGGCACAGGCCCGCCACCAGCAGCGACTTGCCGACGTTGGAGCCGGTGCCTTGCACCATCAAGGCGCGGGTCATCAGAACTCGATCCCTTCCTGTGCCTTCACGCCGGCCGCGAAGTGGTGCTTCACCAGCGTCATCTCGGTGACGAGGTCGGCGGCCTCGATCAGCTCCGGCTTGGCGTTGCGGCCCGTGACCACGACGTGGAGGTCCGGGCGCCGCGCGGCGAGCGTGGCGACCACCTCGTCGAGGGGCAGGTAGGCGTAGCGCAGCGCGATGTTGAGCTCGTCGAGGATCACGAGCCGGATCGCGGGGTCGTCCATCAGCTCCTTGGCCTTGGCCCAGGCCCGCTCGGCGGCGGCGACGTCGCGGGCCTTGTCCTGCGTCTCCCAGGTGAAGCCCTCGCCCATCGTGTGCCAGGAGATCTGGTCGTCGAACCGCGCGAGGGCGAGCTTCTCGCCGGTCTCCCAGGCGCCCTTGACGAACTGCACCACGCCGACGCGAAAGCCGCGCCCGAGGGCGCGCAGCATCAGCCCGAAGGCGGCCGTCGACTTGCCCTTGCCGGGGCCGGTATTGACGATGAGCAGCCCCTTCTCGAGGGTCTTCCCCGCCACCTCGGCGTCCTGCACCGCCTTGCGCTTGGCCATCTTCTCGCGATGGCGGCGTGCCTCGGCGTCCTCATGCTCGGTCGTCATGTCATTTCACCTTCATCGGGAGCCCCGCGACCATGAACGTCACGCCGTCCGCCACGGCCGCGAGGCGCTGGTGCAGCCGTCCCGCTTCGTCGCGAAACCGGCGTGCGAGCGCGTTGTCGGGCACGATGCCGAGCCCGACCTCGTTCGAGACCAGCACGACCGGGCCGGGCGCGTCCAGGCAGGCGGCCTCGAGCGCGGCGCCGGCGGCGGCGACGTCGTGCTCGGCCAGGATCAGGTTCGTCACCCACAAGGTCAGGCAATCGACCAGGATCGGTGCCCCCGCAGGCCCCGCGCCGATCGCCTCGGGCAGCGCCAGCGGCGCGTCGCGGGTGATCCAGCCGTCCGGCCGGCGGGCGCGGTGCTCGTGGATGCGGGCCTCCATCTCCGAATCGAAGGCCTGCGCCGTCGCCACGTAGACCCACGGCGGCGCACAGGCCTCGACCAGCGCCTCCGCGAAACGGCTCTTGCCGGAGCGGGCGCCGCCGAGCACGAAGCTCAAGCGAGGCAGGGGCTTCTCCACGGACGTCCGTAAGGGCTTCTCCGGGGTCATGATCAAGGCCGTTGTTTCGCGGGCCGCAGCCGTCTAATCATGGTGACGACGGTGCCCCGGAGACGGGGTGAAAAGGGAATGCGGTGAGACACCGCAGCTGCCCCCGCAACTGTAAGCGGAGAGCCCGTCGCTCTGATAGTCCACTGGGCTCGCCCCGGGAAGGCTGAGCGACGAGGCCGCGACCCGCGAGCCAGGAGACCTGCCGTCACCAGCTTTCATGGGCTTTCCGGCCGGGGTGCGCCGGGGAGTTCGCCGGCCGATCGGCATCCGCCGCCGGCCGCGTCTCTCCGTGGAAGCGAGAAGCACGAGCGCCGCGGGCGCCGACGGAGAGCGACATGACCGGACCGAGCACGCCGACCCTACGATTCCTCCTCGTCAGCGCGGGCCTCCTGGCCGCGGCGCCGGCGCTGGCGCACCATCCCATGGGCGGCGCCACGCCGAGCACCTTCATGGAGGGCCTCCTGTCCGGCTTCGGCCATCCGGTCATCGGCTTCGATCACCTCGCGGCGCTGCTCGCGGTCGGCCTGATCGCGGCGCGCTTCGGGCGGGCCTTCAGCCTGCCGGCCGCGTGGCTGCTGGCGATGGTCGCGGGCGTGGGCCTCCACCTCGCCGCCGTCGACCTGCCGCTCGGCGAGGTGCTGGTGGCGCTCTCGGTCGTGGGGCTCGGCGTCGTCGCGGCCCTGCGCCCGACCCTGCCGCTGGCCGCCGCGGCCTCGCTGTTCGCCCTCGCCGGCCTGATCCACGGCCATGCGCTGGCGGAGATGATCATCGGCGCGGAGACGACCCCGCTCGCCGCCTATCTCGCCGGGCTCGTCGTCGTGCAGGGCGCGATCATGGCCGGCGTGTCGCTCGTCGCGCAGCGGCTGTGGGCCGGCGTGACGCGCGCCGCCCCCGCGCAGCTGCGCATGGCCGGCGTGGCGGTGGCCGTCGTCGGGTCCGGCTTCCTCGTCACCGGCCTCGCCTGAGCCCGCCATGACCAGCTCCCCCGAAGACATCGTCCTGCACGTCTGCGCCACCTGCCGCCCCGAAGGCGGCCCCGACGCGACCGAGGATCGGCCGGGCTCGATCCTCCAGCGCAGGCTGGAGGACGCGCTCGCCGCCCGCGCGGCGGCGGGCGCGCCCCTGCCGCTGCGGGTCGAGGCCGTGACGTGCCTCTCCGTCTGCAAGCGGCCCTGCACGGTCGCGGTGACGGCGCCGGGCCGCTGGACCTACGTCTGGGGCGATCTCGACCCGGCGGCGCACGTCGAGGAGATCCTCGACGGGCTCGCGCGCTACGCGCAGACGGCCGACGGTGTCGTGCCCTGGCGCGAGCGCCCGCAGATCTTCAAGAAGGGCGTCGTCGCCCGCATTCCCCCGTTTCCGGCGCCCCGCACCGCGGCCGCCGAGTAGGAGCCGTCCCATGGCGAACCTGTCGAAGATTCCCTGCACGGTCCTCACCGGCTTCCTCGGCGCCGGCAAGACCACCCTCGTGCGCCATCTCGTCGAGAACGCCGGCGGGCGGCGCCTCGCCGTGCTCGTCAACGAGTTCGGCGATCTCGGCTTCGACGGCTCGTTCCTCGAGGGCTGCGGCATCGAGGGCTGCACCGCCGACGACATCGTGGAGTTGCCGAACGGCTGCATCTGCTGCACGGTCGCCGACGATTTCGTGCCCGCGTTGACGAAGCTCCTCGACCGGGAGAACCCGCCCGAGCACATCCTGATCGAGACGTCGGGCCTCGCGCTGCCCAAGCCGCTGGTCAACGCCTTCAACTGGCCCGCCATCCGCTCGCGGGTGACGGTCGACGGCGTCGTCGCGGTGGTCGACGGGCCGGCGGTGGCGTCCGGGCTCTTCGCGCACGATCCCGAGAAGCTCGCCGCCCAGCGCGCCGACGACGCCTCCGTCGACCACGACAATCCGCTCGAGGAGGTGTTCGAGGACCAGCTGCTCTGCGCCGACGTCGTCGTCCTCAACAAGGTCGACGCCATGTCCGTCGACGAGCGCCGCCGGGTCGTCGCCGACATTCGCGAGCACCTGCCGCGCGCCGTCGAGATCCTCGAGGTCGCCCACGGCAAGGCCGAGCCGGCGGCGCTGATCGGCCTCGGCGCGGCCGCTGAGAGCGACCTCGCGGCGCGGCCTTCGCACCACGACGCCGAGGGCGAGCACGACCACGACGATTTCGAGAGCGTCGCCATTCCCGTCGCGGCGGTCGAGAGCCCCGACGACCTGCTGCGCCGCGTGGCGAAGGCCGCCGAGGTCGCGGGCGTGCTGCGCATCAAGGGCTTCGCCGAGGTGACGGGCAAGCCGATGCGCCTCGTCGTCCAGGGCGTGGGCACCCGCGTGTCGCAGAGCTACGACCGGCCCTGGAAGCCGGGCGAGGCGCGCGGCGGCTCCCTCGTCGTCATCGGCCTGCACGACTTCGACCACGCCGCGGTCGAACGCGCGCTCGCGGGCTGAGGGCGCGAGCGGCGCGCCATGCACCTCCTCCCGGCGAGCACGATCTCCCTCGACGACGGCGAGGCCGCCGTCGACCTGGCGCAGCCGCCGGGGGACGTCGTCGTGCTCTCCTTCGCCGATTCGGACCTCTCGGCGCTCGCCGCGGCGTGGGCGGGAGCGCCGGACGGGCTCTCCGTCCGGCTCGCCTCGCTGCGGCGGCTGAAGCATCCGCTCTCGGTGGATCTCTACGTCGAGGGCACGGCGGCGAAGGCGCGCTTCGTGCTGGTGCGCTGCCTCGGCGGGCTCGACTATTGGCGTTACGGGGTGGAGCGTCTCGCGGCCGTGGCACGGGACGAGGGGATCGCCCTCGCGCTGCTCCCGGGAGACGACCGGCCGGACCCGCGGCTCGCGGATCTCTCCACCGTCCCCGCCGCCTGCTGCGATGCGCTCGAGTCCTACTTCGAGGCGGGGGGCGTCGAGAACATGGGCCGGCTGCTCGCCGGCATCGACGCCTGGCTCGCCGGCCGGCGCGCGGCGATCGCGCCGCCGATCCCGACGCCGCGCGGCTTCGCCTGGTCGCAAGAGCACGGGCCGGAGGAGCCGGAGGCGGCTCTCGCCCGCCTGCCCGAGGACCGGCCGCTCGCACCGATCCTGGTCTATCGCTCGGCGATCCTGGCGGGAGAGACCGGCCCGGCCCGGGCGCTGTCCGAGGCGCTGGCGGATCGCGGGCTCGCGCCCCTGGTGCTCGCCGTGGCGAGCCTGAAGGACTCGGAGGCGGTCGCGGTTGTCCGCCTGGCGCTCGCGGCGCGCAAGCCCGCCGTGATCCTCGCCACCACCGCCTTCTCCGCGCGCGACGGCGCCGGCTTCGTGCTCGACGGCGCCGACTGCCCGATCCTGCAGGCGATCCCCGTCGGCACCACCCGCGAGGCCTGGGCCGCCTCCGAGCGGGGGCTGTCGGCCGCCGACCTCGCCATGCAGATCGCCCTGCCCGAGTTCGACGGCCGCATCGTCGCCGGGCCGATCTCCTTCAAGGCGGAGGCCGAACCCGACCCGGCGCTGGCCTTCGCGCGCCGCGAGAGCGCGCCCGATCCGGCCGGGATCGAAGCCGTGGCGGATCAGGCCGCCGCCTGGGCGCGGCTCGCGGCGACGCCGCGGGCGCAGCGGCGGCTGGCGCTGATCCTGTCCGACTACCCCGCCCGCGGCGGGCGGACCGGGTTCGCGGTGGGGCTCGACACGCCGCAGAGCGCGGTCGCGATCCTCGATCTGCTGCGCGAGGCCGGCTACGACGCGGCGCGAGCGGTGGACGCCAAGTCTCTGATCCCGAACCTTCTCTCCGGCCCCGAGACGCTGCGCGTCCCGCTCCCCGCCTACGACGCTTGGCTCGCCCGTTTGCCGACCGCCCGCAGAGCGCAGCTTGATGAGACCTGGGGCGCGCCAGAGGACGATCCGGCCTGCGACGGCGCAGGCTTCGTGTTCCGTGTGATCCGTGCCGGCAACGTCGTGATCGCCCTCCAGCCCGATCGCGGGCGCGGCGACCGCAAGGCGTCCTATCACGACCCGAACCTCCCGCCGACCCACGGCTACCACGCGTTCTACGCGGCGCTGCGCGAGATCGAGCGCATCGATGCGCTCGTCCATCTCGGCACCCACGGCACCACCGAATGGCTCCCCGGCAAGGCCGTGGCGCTCGCGCCCGACGACTGGCCGCGGCTCATCACCGGCGCGACGCCCGTCGTCTATCCCTTCGTCGTCGACGATCCCGGCGAGGCCGCGCCAGCCAAGCGGCGGATCGGGGCGGTGACGATCGGGCACCTGACGCCGGATGTCGGCGAGGCGGGGCTCGACGGCGAGACGGCGGCGCTCAAGGAGCGGGTGGAGGAGTTCTCGTCCGCGCAAGTGCTCGACCCACGCCGCGCCGCCCTCGTCGCCGCCGACATCCTGGGACGTGCCCGCGCGAGCGGCCTCGCGGAGGCCTGCGGTGTCGATGCAGAGACGCCCATGGACGAGGCGCTGACCCGGCTCGACGCCCACCTGTGCGACCTCGCGGAGACCGCGTTCCGCGACGGTCTGCACGTCTTCGGCGTCTCGGGCGATCCGGCGAGCGCCGCCGGCGAGCGCGCTGGGCTGCTCGCCGCCCTCGACGGCCGCTTCGTCGCGCCCGGGCCCGCGGGCTCGCCCTCGCGCGGGCGCCTCGACGTGATGCCGACGGGGCGCAACCTCACCACACTCGACCCGCGTGCCATCCCCACGCGCGCCGCTGCCGAGCTCGGTGCCCGCGCCGCCGCCGAGATCGTGCGCCGGCATCTGCAGGAGGAGGGCGACTATCCGCGGCGCCTCGTCATGGACCTGTGGGCCTCGCCGACGCTGCGCACGGGGGGCGAGGACATCGCCCAGGCGCTGGCGCTGATGGGCGTCGCGCCGGTCTGGGATCACGCCACGACCCGGGTCGGCGGCTTCGAGATCCTGCCCATCGCCAGGCTCGACCATCCCCGCGCCGACGTCACCGTGCGCGTCTCCGGCGCCTTCCGCGACACGTTCCCCGACCAGCTCGCGCTGCTCGACCAGGCCGCCCGCGCCGTCGCCGCGCTGGAGGAGGCGGACGACTGGAATCCGCTCGCCGCCGCCCGGCGCGCCGGCGGATCGCTCGCGCGTGTCTTCGGCCCCGCGCCCGGCGACAACGGCGCCGGCGTCGCGAGCCTGGCGCTCGACGGCAGCTGGCAGACCCGCGCCGATCTGGGCCGCGCCTATCTCGCCAACACGTCACACGCCTACGGCGCCGGCGGGGTGGGGACGGCGGAGGCGTCGTTCGACGATCGCGTCGCAGCCGCCGACGCCTTCGTCCACACGACCGACGTCGCCGAGCGCGACCTCCTCGACGGCGACGCCGTCCCGGACGCGATCGGCGGCTTCGCAGCCGCCGCCGAGACGCTCGGCGCCGCGCCGGCCCTCTACAGCCTCGACACGCCCCGCGCCGCCCCGAAGCCACGCACGCTCGCCGACGACATCGACCGGATCGTGCGTGGGCGGCTGACCAACGGCCGCTTCATCGACGGCTGCCTGCGCCACGGCTGGCGCGGGGCGGCGGAGCTGGCGCAGGCGGTCGATGCTCTCTACGCCTATGCCGCGACGACGGACGCCGTCTCGACCCACGCCTTCGAGGCGGTGTTCGCGGCGCTGGTCGCGAACGAGCCGGTGAATGCCGCCTTGCGCGACGCGAACGCGCCGGCGGAAGCGGCGATCCGCGAGCGCCTCGCGGACGCACTGCGCCGAGGCCTGTGGGTCACGCGCTCGAACTCGGCCGCGGCGGCGCTCGCCGGCGGCGGAACGCGGGAGGCCGCGGAATGACGGCGCTCTCGCTCAGGCGCGGCTGGTGCCCCGGGGCGCGCCGCCCGATGGAGACGGGCGACGGGCTCCTGGTGCGCGTCCACCCGCCGGGCGGGATTCTCTCGGCGGACCAGGCGCAGGCGCTGGCCGACGCGGCGGAGGCCTGCGGCAACGGCCTCCTCGACGTCACCGCGCGCGGAAACCTGCAGATCCGCGGCGTGAGCGAAGCGACGCATCCCGCTGTGCTGGAACGACTTTCGGCGATCGGGCTGCTGGAGGGCGCGGCCGACGGCCCCTATCGCCTCACGCTCGTCTCGCCGCTCGGGGGCATCGACCCGGCGGAGGCGTTCGACGCCGCGGCCCTGGCCGCCGAGATCGAGGGGCTGGTCGGGGATGCGGCTTCTGGTCTGTCGGCGAAGTTCCACGTGGCGGTGGACGGCGGCGGGGCGCTGCCCCTCGAGCCGGGCGCGGACGTGTGGATCGCCCCGGCGGAGGGCGGCGTGGCGATCGGGCTCGCCGAGGGGCACGGCTATGCCTGGGTGGCCCCCGTACCGCTGGCCGACGCGGCGAACAGGGTCGCACGCGCCGTCGAGGGCTTCATCCGCCATCGCGGCGACGCGCAGCGCATGCGGAACATGACGCCCGAGGCCGCCGAGGCGATCGCGACTGCGATGGCGCGCACGCCGTCCTCCTCCTTCCCTGTAGGGGAAGGTGGCTCGGCGAAGCCGAGACGGATGGGGCGCGCGGGACGCGCGTTCGGCGAAGCCGAAATCGACGGGCGAGACGGGCTGCCGCCGGGGCTTCCGCTTCGCGGAACGCGTCGCTTCGCGCCACGCCCCATCCGTCACGCCGCCTACGGCGGCGCGCCACCTTCCCCTACAGGGAAGGAGAACGTCAGCGTCGGTCCTCCTGTCCCATCGACTCGTCTCCGAGGGGAAGCGGAACACGCGTTCGGCCTGGACCGCGCCGCGGGTTTCATCGCGGAGGGCGCCCTCCTCCTCGCGCTTCCCTTCGGGCGCGCCACGGCGGCGCAACTGCGGGCGGCCGCCGAATGGAGCGCGGCGCACGGCGCCGGCGAGCTGCGCCTGTCCTTCACCCGCGGCGTGCTGATCCCGCATCTGACACCTGCCGCCGCCGACAGCATCATCGCGCAGGCGCGAACCCTGGGCTTCGTCACCGACCCGGCCGACCCGCGCCTCGCGCTCGTCGCCTGCCCCGGCGCTCCCGCCTGCGGACGCGGGAGCACCGCCGCGCCGCAGGATGCGCTCGCCCTCGCGGAGGCGGTGGGCCCCCTGGCCGAGGCGGGCGCGCGCATCCACGTCTCCGCCTGCACGAAGGGCTGCGCCCATCCGCGGACGGCGGATCTCACCCTGGTCGGCCGGCCGGACGGGCGCTACGACGTGATCCCCGGCGGTGCGGCGGGAGACGCGCCCGTCGCCGCCCTCCCCCTGCCCGTCATCGCCGCGATCCTACGGCGCACGAGCGACCCGCGCGGCCTCGCCGCCGCCTTCGGAGACCACGAGACGTGAGTGCGTACGACTACATCCGCGACGGCGGCGCGATCTATGCCCGCTCCTTCGCCATCATCCGTGCCGAGGCCGATCTCGCCCGCTTCGAGGGCGCGGCAGAGCGGGTCGTGGTGCGCATGATCCACGCCTGCGGCATGACCGACCTGCCGAGGGACGTCGAGATGTCCCCGAATTTCGCGGACGCCGGGGTCGCGGCTCTGGCGCGCGGCGCGCCGATCCTGTGCGACGCCAAGATGGTCGCGAACGGCGTCACCCGCCCGCGGCTGCCCGCGGGCAACGCAGTGATCTGCACCCTCGACGACCCGCGCACGCCGGACCTCGCGAAGACCATCGGCAACACCCGCTCGGCCGGCGCCATGGAGCTGTGGCGGGAGCACATCGAGGGCGCCGTCGTCGCCATCGGCAACGCCCCGACCGCCCTGTTCCGGCTGCTGGAGCTGCTCGATGCCGGCTGGCCGAAGCCGGCGGCGGTGATCGGCATCCCCGTCGGCTTCGTCGGCGCGGCGGAATCGAAGCAGGCGCTGGCGAGGGACGGGCGCGTGCCCTTCGTCGTGGTCCACGGCCGCCGCGGCGGCTCGGCCATGACGGCGGCCGCCATCAACGCGCTGGCGAGCGCGGTCGAATGAGCCCGCTCGCGCCGATCATCGGGATCGGGCTCGGGCCCGGCGACCCGGACCTGATGAGCGTCCGTTCCCGCAAGGCGCTCGAGGGCGCCGACCGGCTCGCGCATTTCTGCAAGACGGGCCGGCGCGGCAACGCCCGCACCATCGCCGACACGGTGATCGGCGCCGATCCGGCGCGGGAGATCGCGATGGTCTATCCGGTCACCATCGAGATCCCGGTCGAGGACCCCGCCTATGCGGAGGCGCTGGCCGGCTTCTACGAGGACTGCGTCGCGCGCCTCCTCGACGAGGTCGCCGCGGGGCGCAGCGTCGGCGTGCTGTGCGAGGGCGACCCGTTCTTCTACGGCTCCTGGATGCACCTCTGGCGGCGCCTGCGGGAGCGGGTGCCGGTCGAGACCATTCCCGCGATCACCGCCATGTCCGGCGCCTGGACCGCCGCCGGCCTGCCGATCACCTGGGGCGACGACGTCCTCACCGTCCTGCCCGGCACGCTCCCCGCAGCCGAGCTGGCGCGAAAGCTGAAGGACACCGACGCCGCCGTGGTGATGAAGCTCGGCCGCAACTGGCCGAAGGTCCGCGGCGCGCTCGCCGAGGCGGGGCTCACGAGCCGGGCGGTCTACGTCGAGCGCGCCACCATGGCCGGCGAACGGGTGCTCCCGGTGACTGAGGTGCCGGACGACCACGTCGCGCCGTATTTCTCGCTGGTCGTCGTCCCCGGCGAAGGGAGGCGGCCGTGACCGGTCGGCTCACGATCATCGGCCTCGGCCCGGGCGATCCGGACTGGATCACGCCCGCCGCGACGCGTGCGCTCGACGAGGCCACGGACGTGATCGGCTACATGCCGTACGTCGATCGCCTGCCCAACCGCCCCGGCCGGACGAAGCACGCCACCGACAACCGCGTCGAGCTCGAGCGCTCGCGCCATGCGCTGACGCTGGCCGCAGAGGGCCGCCGGGTCGCCGTGGTCTCCGGCGGCGATCCCGGCGTCTTCGCCATGGCGGCGGCAATGTTCGAGGCGCTGGAGGCGGGCGATCCGGCCTGGCGGGCGCTCGACATCCGGGTCGAGCCGGGGATCTCCGCCATGCTCGCCGCCGCCGCCCGGCTCGGCGCGCCGCTCGGCGGGGATTTCTGCGTGATGTCCCTCTCCGACAACCTCAAGCCCTGGGAGCTGGTGGAGAAGCGGCTGCGCCTCGCGCTGGAGGCCGATCTCGCCGTCTGCCTCTACAACCCGATCTCCAAGGCCCGCCCCTGGCAGCTCGGCCGCGCGTTCGAGATCGTCCGAGAGATCCGCGCGCCGGGACATCTGATCCTGCTGGCCCGCGCCGTCGGCCGCCCCGACGAGCGCCTCGCCATCCGCACGGTGGCCGACGTGCGGGCCGAGGAGGCCGACATGGCGACGCTGGTCATCATCGGCGCCACGACCACGCGGCTGATCGCGCGCGCCGGCGGGGAGCGCCCCTGGGTGCTCACGCCGCGCAGCTACGGTGCGGGCGCATGAAGACGCTCCAGCCAGGCCAGCACCTCCTGCGGGGTCGCGACCGCCTGGACGCCCTCCGGGCGCGGCGGCCGGTCGACCACGATCACCGGCAGGCCGAGCGCGCGGGCGGCGTCGAGCTTCGGGCGGGTGGCTGCGGCGCCGGAATTCTTGGTGACGAGCACGTCGATGCGCTCGCTCTGCATGAGGGCGCGCTCGGCCGGCTCGTCGAAGGGCGGACGGTGGCGGATCTCGACGAGGTTCGGCAGCGCCACCGCGCCGATCGGATCGATGGTGCGCACGAGATAGGCGTGCTGCGGCGCAGCCTCGAAGGCGGAAAGCTCCAGGCGGCCGACGGTGAGGAAGACGCGCTTGGGAGCCTCGCCGAGCGCCGCGACCGCCTTGGCCATGTCCGGCTCCGTCGTCCAGCGATCGCCGGGGCCCGGCGTCCATTCCGGGCGCACCAGGGCGAGGAGCGGGACGCCGGCGATCAGGCAGGCCTCGGCCGCGTTGCGGGACATCCGCGCGGCGAAGGGATGCGTCGCGTCCACCACTGCGCTGACCCGCTCGGCGCGCAGGTGGGCGACGAGCCCCTCCACCCCGCCGAAGCCGCCGATGCGCGTCGGCAGCGGCGCGGCGCGGGGGCTGCTGGTGCGGCCGGCGAGCGAGAGGACCGCCGGCAGGTCCGGGCGTACGGCGAGCCTATGCGCGAGCGCGGTCGCTTCCGTGGTGCCGCCGAGGAGGAGGATCGTCATGCCCGACATATCCTCTGACGGACGCTGGCTGTCCATCGTCGGCATCGGCGAGGACGGGCGCGCCGGCCTCTCCCCCGCCGCCGCCGCGGCGCTCGACGCCGCCTCGCTCGTCGTCGGCGGCGCGCGCCACCTGGCGTTGGCCGCGCCCCTCGCGGCCGCGACCCTGACCTGGCCGAGCCCTATTGCCGAGGGCTACGCCGCGGTCGAGGCCCGCCGCGGGCGGGCGACCTGCGTGCTGGCCACCGGCGACCCGTTCCACTACGGCGTCGGCGCGGAGCTGGCGCGCCGCATCTCCGCCGACGAGATCGCCGCCTTTCCGCAGCCCTCCGCCTTCTCGCTGGCCGCCGCGCGGCTCGGCTGGTCGCTGCCGGAGACGGCGTGCGTGAGCCTGCACGGACGCAGCTTCGAGCGAATCGTGCCGTATCTCCAGCCCGATGCGCGCATCCTCGCGCTCTCCTGGGACGAGACCACGCCCGGCCGGCTCGCGGCGCTCCTGGCCGAGCGCGGCATGGGCGCCTCCGAGATCGTCGTGCTCGAGGCGATGGGCGGGCCGCGCGAGCGCCGGCGCGTCGCCCGGGCAGAGGACTTCGCGCTCGAGGGCATCGACCCGCTCAACACGGTGGCGATTGCGGTCGCCGCCGGCCCGGACGCGCGGGTGGTCCCCCTCGTCCCCGGCCGCGACGACGCCTGGTACGAGAGCGACGGCCAGCTCACCAAGGCCGAGATCCGCGCCGTCACGCTGGCCGCGCTCGCGCCCCGCGTGGGCGGGCTGCTGTGGGACATTGGCGCCGGCTCGGGCTCGATCGGCATCGAATGGATGCTCGCCCACCCGGCGAACCGCGCGATCGCGGTCGAGGCGCGGCCGGACCGGGCGGCGCGAATCGCCCGCAACGCGGCGCGGCTCGGCACGCCCGACCTGCTTATCGTCGACGGCCCAGCGCCGGACGCGTTGGTCGGCCTGCCCGCGCCGGATGCCGTCTTCGTCGGCGGCGGCGCGACCGTTCCCGGCGTCGTCGAGGCCGCCTGGGCGGCACTCGCCTCCGGCGGGCGGCTCGTGATCAACGCCGTGACGCTCGAGACCGAGGCGCGCCTCGCCGCCCTCCATGCGGAGCACGGCGGCACGATGCGCCGGCTCGCGGTCTCGCGGCTGGAGCCGGTGGGCGGGATGCACGGCTGGCGCGCGGCGATGCCGGTGACGCAGTGGATCGGGGTGAAGCCGTGATCGTCGCGGGCGTCGGCTTCTCCTCCGCCGTGAGCGCGGCCGAGATCGCGGAGATCGTCCGCGAGGCGCAGGCGCGCGCCGATGCGCGCGCCGACCGCCTCGCCACCGCACAGGCCCGCGCGGCGCTCCCCGCCTTCGCCGAGGCTGCGGCGCGGCTGCGCCTGCCGATCGAGGCGGTGCCGCCCGAGGTCCTGCGCGGGGCGTCCGGCGGGGTCGTCTCCTGCTCGACGCGGGCGCAGGCCGCCCACGACGTCGGCTCCGTCGCCGAGGCGGCGGCGCTCGCGGCGGCGGGTGCGGGCGCGACGCTCGTCCTCACCCGCATCTCCGGCGCACGGGTCACCTGCGCGCTGGCGCGATCCGCGGAGGTGCCGCGATGACGGTGCACTTCATCGGCGCCGGCCCCGGCGCGCCAGATCTGATCACCGTGCGCGGGCGCGCGCTCGTCGAACGCTGCCCGGTGTGCCTGTTCGCCGGCTCGATCGTGCCGCCCGAGATCCTGGCCTGGTGCCCGGCGGGCGCGCGCATCGTCGACACCGACCCGCCCGATCTCGACGCCATCCTCCCCGAAATCGAGGCCGCGCACGCGGCGGGCGAGGACGTGGCGCGGCTGCATTCGGGGGATCTCTCGGTGTGGAGCGCCATGGGCGAGCAGATCGCCGCGCTCGAGGCCCGCAGCATCCCCTATACGGTCACCCCGGGCGTGCCCTCCTTCGCCGCCGCGGCGGCGGCTCTCGGACGCGAGCTGACCGTGCCGGAGGTCGCGCAGTCCGTGGTACTGACCCGCACGCCCGGCCGCGCCTCGAAGATGCCCGAGACGGAGCGCCTCTCCGCGTTCGCCGCCACGCGCGCCACGCTCGCCATCCATCTCTCGATCCATCGCATCGAGGACGTGGTCGACGACCTCATCCCCGCCTACGGGCCGGATTGCCCCGCCGCCGTGGTCTGGCGCGCCTCCTGGCCCGACGAGCGCGTGATCCGCGCCCCGCTGTCGGACCTCGCCGCGGCGGTGCGTGACGCGAAGCTCGAGCGGACGGCGCTGATCCTCGTCGGCCCGGCGCTCGCCGGCGCGGGCGCGGCGCGCTCACGCCTCTATGCCGCCCACTTCCGCCGCGCCTTCGGGCCCGGGTGGGACGGCGGGGCATGCGGCGCACCGTAGCAGCCTGGCCCCCACCCCTCCCCGCAGGTG